>CAXUHL010000061.1:0-13680 GCA_964250745.1 uncultured Acidobacteriaceae bacterium | reverse complement strand
CCTACGCCTATCTGCGCGAGATCTACCGGCCTTCGTCGGCTGGCCCGGAAGCTTTCCCAAGCCCGAAGCCTGTCGACGCGGGACGCTTTCTTGCCTTCCTTTATGCCTGGCAGTTGCTGTTTACGGCGTCGCTTTCGGTCGCGTCGGGCGCGCTGGGCCTCGCCCAGTACGCGGCGTTTCTCGCGCCGGGGCTGCGGCGGGAGGTCGCGCCCGGCTCGATCCACATAGGCTTGCACCTCCACGGGACCAACCTTCTCGCCGCTTCGGCCTGCCTGGGCGCGATCTTTCTGCTGTCGCGGGGGCTCGGCGGCATCGTCCGCGCCGCGGGGATCCTCACCGTCGGCGTCCTGCTTGCGCTGCTGGCCGTCATCGCGGCCGGCCTTTCGCATCTCGAGCCGCACCTGGTCGCGGCTCAACTGCACTGGCCCGCCGGCCCCAGTCTTCTGCCCGCGCTCGGGGCGGCCGCCCTCATCACCACCTATGACTACTGGGGCTACTACAACGTGTGCTTTCTCGGCGAGGAGGTCCGCGACCCGGCCCGGACCATTCCGCGAGCTGTGCTGCTCTCGATTGCGCTGGTCGCCACCCTGTACCTGCTCATGAACTTCGCCGTGCTCGGCGCGCTGCCGCTTCGCGCCATCGTTTCCGCGACGGGCACGGCACCTGAGCCGATGGCCGCCGTCCTGATGCAGTCCGTTCTGCCCGCCTCGGTCGCCGGGGCCGCCGCGGTCGCGATCGCCGCCCTCATCATGTGGACCGCGTTTTCCTCGGTCGTTTCGCTCATGCTCGGCTACTCGCGCGCGCCGTTCGCGGCGGCCCGGGAGGGCAACTTTTTCGCCCCGTTCGCCTTACTGCACCCGCGCCACGGCTACCCCCGGGTCGCGCTGCTGACCCTGGGCCTGCTCGGCACGTTCTTCTGTTTCTTCGACCTCCGTTCCGTCATCGCGGCGCTGGTCGCGGTGCGCATCGTTCTCCAGTACGGCCTGCAGCAGGTGGGCGTCGTCGTCCTGCGCGTACGCCGGCCCGATCTGCCGAGGCCGTTTCGCATGTGGCTCTATCCGCTGCCGCCCGTCGCGGCGTTTTTCGGCTTCGGCTTTCTGCTGCTCAGCCGCGCCGGTGCCGCGCGCGAGCTCTTGTTCGCCGGGCTGCTCGGCGGGTCCGGCGCGGTCCTGTACTTCCTCCGTAACCGCAGGCGGTCCCGCGCACCTTATTCCTGAACCCGGTCTCGCTCCAGACCAACCTGCGTCAGCCCTGGAACCGGCAGGCCACCGTTCCGAAGTGCGCGAACCGCACCTCCACCGACGACCGCCGCATGGCCAGCAGCTTGCCCATCCAGCTGCCGGTCGTGATCCACTGGCCCACCTCCAGGCCGCCCGTGCGCCATTGCGCGTCGTTCACCAGGAAGTCCACCAGCCTCAGCAGGTCCGGGCCGTTCGTGTTCTTGCCGGCCCCGCTCCAACGCACCACGCCGTCGATGACCACCTCCAGCTCTTCGGCCGCGATGTCGATCGACTGCCACGCCTCGCATGCCGGCCCGTGCACGAAGCCGCCGTTCATCTGCAAATCCGCCACCATGGCCAGCTGCCCTGCCTCGTCCGGTGCGACAAAGGCCGACTCCAACACCTCGATCACCGGATGGACGCTCCCGATCGCGCCCAGGATTTCTTCCCGGCTATAGGGCGTGGCGCGCGCGGGGAGGTCGCGCCGCAGCAAAAAGCCGATCTCGGCTTCGACCCCGCGCAGCCTTCGCGGCTCCTTCATCTCGCCGCCGGTTTTCACGAAGCCGTTACGCAGGGGCATCGGCCCGAACATCGGCGTCGCCTCCGGGGAAGGCGCGCCGATCTTCCAGCCGCCGATCGGGCCCATGCGCGCCGCCATCGCATCCTGCACCGCGTACGCCTCGTTCAGCGACGCGGGCTGCAGCGCCGCATCGAGCCCCGTGAGCCCTTTCGCGCCCGCCCGCGCGTCGAGCAGCACCTCTGCCGTTTGTTGAATCCGCTCGCTTTCGATCAGCGCCCGGTGCGCTTCCCTCGTCCAACTCGCCGCCATCGGTGGCCTCCAAACCCATCCTAGAAGGGAAGCGTGCCGGGCGCGATTTTTACGCCTGCACCCCCACCGCGCCCGCCGCGGGCCGGGCAGCCAGCAGCGCCGCCGGGATCTCCGGCAAAGCCTCCGGCTTGCGCGAAATGCCGACGAGCGTGTCGAAGCAGTCGCCGTCGAGCTTGTGCGGGGCGTCCTGCTTCATGATCGCCAGCGCCTTCTCGACCGGGAAGCCCGCCCGGTATGGACGGTCCTCGGTAAGCGCCCCGTACACATCGGCCACGGCGAGGATGCGCGCTTCAAGCGGCAGATCCTTCGCGACCAAACGGTGCGGGTAGCCGGTGCCGTCCAGTTTTTCATGGTGCGCGCCGGCGATGACGGCGAGCTCCCGGTACTGAGGCACGCGGGAAAGGATTTTCTCGGTCAGCCCCGAGTGCTCCTGCATCACCAGCCATTCCCGGTCGTCGAGCTTGCCCGGCTTATCCAAGATGGAGTTGGGAACGCGCAGCTTGCCCAGGTCGTGCAGCAGAGCCGCCCGGTGTACCAACTGCAGGCGCTCACGGTCGAGCCCCATGGCCGTGCCGATCCGCCGGGCGGCCTCGGTAACGCCCATGGAATGCCGGTAGGTGAAAGGGCTTTTTGCGTCGACGACCTCGGAAAACGCTTCGCAGATGCGGTCTACGTGGGCCGGCTGCATGCCTTTCGCCGCGGGCGGCGCATAGGCCAGCACAGCGGCCCGGGTTTCGCGCTCGGGCGCGGCGGCGGCCCCGTGTTCGGTAGGCAAACACTCGCCCCAGAGGGTTCCTTGGCGGTGGAGACTATCGGCGGCCCGTACCATCTCCGGGTCGAACCAGCGTCCGCTGCGCTCGTGGAGCACGCGCATCGCTTCAGCGGGCCCGCGCTCGAGCGCGAATGCGTCCAGGTGCTGGGCGATCGCCATCACGCGCGCAAGCGGCGGAATCGCATGGCCCTTGAGCCGCTGCGGGTAGCCGGAGCCGTCCCAGTGCTCGTCGAGCGACTGCACCGCGACGGCCGCCTCGTCGCCCATGCCGATTTTGCGGACGATGCTCGCGCCCCGGTCGCAGCGCAGCGCGATCATCTCCTCGTTGTTCTTGTGCTGCGTCAGGCCGATGCGCAGGATGCGTTTCGCCCGCCCGACCGGCCCCTCGCCGGGAACCACGTTGTTCCATAGCAGGCGCAGGGTCGTGAGCGAAGGTTTGTGCGGCTGGGTCCAGTCCTCGAGCTTGACCCCGGCCTTGACCGCGCGGTCGTCGCCGCCGCCGATGATCTGGCACATGCGCGCGGCGTTGCTGCTGCAGCCCACGTCCTTGAGCAGCAGCGAGTTGTACAGGTCCGCGAGCATGCCGTTGGAAAACCGCAGCTGCGCGCCGAGCCGCATCCCGAGCAGGCAGGACCGGAGCGCGTGGCCGGGAACCGCGCCCTCCGTGAGGTCGAGCGCGAAGCTCAGCGCCGAGATGATTTCGGCCAGAGAAGGACTGTCGAGCGAACCCGCTCGGGGATTGGGCTGGGCCGGGGCGGCGAATGGGCGCGGAAAGGGCATACGACTCCTTGTCTTGGGACCGTTATCGGCCTTTTGCCGCCAAAGCTTCAGGGCTTTTTTGCGGTCGCACGGTACTTCGGTACTGTTCGGCGGAACCAGCCGTTCCAAAACGGGAATGGCCGCTTCACCGGGCGGAAAGCGCTCGTGACTCCGCACATGGGCCTCCCGCGTCCAACCGTAAGCGTGTTTAATGCGCATGGAGACCTATGCTGATCCGCAAGCCCGATGTCATTCGCTCCTCCGAGATCACGCCGAAGAGCATTTGGACCGACCGCCGCGCCTTCCTGGCAACCGCCGGGGCCGCCGCGCTCGGGAGCACGCGGCTGCTCGGCGCGCAAGCGGGGGCAAAGATCGATACCGTGAAAAGCCGGCTTTCTACCCCGGGGCTGACGCCGACCGCCAAGAACGACGCGACGCACTACAACAACTTCTACGAGTTCGGGACCGACAAGACCGATCCCGCGCGCAACGCGGGCAGCCTCCAAACCTCACCCTGGGCGGTCAAGGTCGAAGGACTGGTGGAGAAGCCGAAGACGGTCTCGCTCGACGACCTGGCGCACTTCCGCCCGCAGGAAGAGCGTGTGTACCGCATGCGCTGCGTGGAGGCCTGGAGCATGGTGATTCCCTGGGCCGGTTACTCCTTGTCGCAGTTCATCGACTGGTGCCGCCCGCTGCCCTCGGCGAAGTACGTGCAGTTCCTGAGCCTGTACGACCCGCGGCAGATGCCCGAGGCGGGCGGGTCGGGCATCGATTGGCCCTACACGGAAGGGCTGCGCATGGATGAAGCGATGCACCCTCTGACGCTGCTGACCTTCGGCATGTACGGCGAGCCGCTGCCGAAGCAGGACGGCGCGCCGGTGCGGATCGTGGTGCCCTGGAAGTACGGGTATAAGTCCATCAAGTCCATCACGACGATCCGGTTCGTGGACAAGGAACCGCCGACGACCTGGAACCGGCTCGCGCCGAACGAGTACGGTTTCTACTCGAATGTGAACCCGGAGGTCGATCACCCGCGTTGGTCGCAGCGTTCGGAGCGGGTGATCGGCGCGCCGGTATGGAAGCCGCGGCAGCCGACGCTGATGTTCAACGGGTATGCCGACCAGGTCGCCGGGCTGTACAAGGGCATGGACCTGCGGAAGAACTCCTGAGGTGAGCAACCGGACGATCTCCTGGCTTAAGGTTGCCGCGCACGGGGCGTGTCTGCTGCCGCTCGTCTGGCTGGCCTCGCTGTTCGTTCGCAGCGCGAATGGCGAGCCGGGCGCGCTCGGGCCCGATCCGACCGAGACCGTCACCCTGTTCACCGGCTTCGGCGCTCTGCGGCTCATCCTCGTATCGCTTGCGATCACGCCGGTACGCAAGCTGGTGCCGAGGCTCGGCTGGCTCATTCGCTTCCGGCGCATGCTGGGGCTGTACGCGTTCGCCTGGGCGTCGCTGCACCTGCTCACGTACCTGTGGCTCTACTCCGGCTGGAGCTGGCCCGCGATCGCGAGCGACCTGCGCGAGCGGCCGTACATCTGGGCGGGCACGGCGGCCTGGGCGCTGATGGTCCCGCTGGCCCTTACGTCGACGGCGGGGTCGATCCGCAGGCTGGGCGGCGCGCGGTGGGCGTGGCTGCACCGGTTGGTGTATATATCCGCGATCGCCGGCGTGCTGCATTACTGGTGGATCGTCAAGGCTGGGGTATTGGCACCGCTGCGAATCACCGTGGTGCTCGCGGTGCTGCTTGCTGCGAGACCCGTGCTGAGCTGGTGGCGGAGCCGGCCTGCCGGGCGCGCGACCGTGGGAATGGCCGGTGTACAAAAGTGAGGCAAATGGTTGACTTCCAGCGTCGAAGGTCATCCAAGGTCGGCGTGGGCGATAGTTTTGTCTTCGGGTGGTGTAACTGTGCCGGGGACAAGGTACTACCGCTTACGCCGTAGTACCTTTGCAAGCGAACTGCAAGCCGTTATGAATCGCCAGGCTGACCTTGCTTGGGCCGGCCGTAACGAACACGTGCAGCCAGGACGATGGTTTGTCGATTCGCTTTATCTCCAGCATTGGACCCGGTATACCCCGCTGTCACGGGGTAATACCGGCCCGGCCGCTTGTCTGGCCAATCCTGTTTCCCGCTCGCACCCTGCTGAAGGCTTTCGCGATTCGACCAGCCTTTGCGCCCGAACACAATCCTTTTCGCCGCTTCGGGCGTTACCGAAGTCCTCTGGACGGGAAAAGCCCGGCGCTTGGCCGGGCCGTTTTCACGCCGAAAACGCTTACTGTGCCGCAACACCAGACGGAGCTACCGCGATGCGCTGAGGAGCAGTCAGCTTGACACCGCCCACGTCTGTCTTGACCTTCAGCGACGCGTAGCTTTCCTTCTTCTCGGTCTTCACGGGGACAGACAGCTCGTACTGGTTGTCCAGCCGCCGCGTGAAGTCCGCGAGAAACGGCACGAACGACACAGGGTTGGTCAGCCCCTGGTAGTACAGGTTGCCGCCCGTGGCGTCGGCCACCTGCGTCAGGTAATTTTGCCCCGCGTCGGTCTCGTACAAAGTCCCGCTCAGCCCGCCCTGGTCGCGCCAGTACATGGAGTACACGACCAGCCCGGCCCGGTTCGTGGCATCGAGCGTGGCCTGGATGTACGGGTTCTGCGGGTCGTAGCGCACGTTGTACGGGTCGACGCCGTCGGTGATCATCAGCACCTCGCGCCTGGCCGCGGAAGGACCGGCCGGCCAGCGCTTGGCCAGGTCCTGCAGGCAGAAGTACGGGCTCGCGTTGGAGCCGGGGCTGCCGCCGGGCAGGTGCAGGCGCGTCGCCACGTTCGCGTGGTCCTTTGAGAGCGCGCCCGACATCACCGCGACGCCGTTCTGCATGTAGGCCACGTCGGCAGCCACGTTCGGGGGCAGCTCCCGGATAAACTTCGTCAGGTCCTGCAGGTTGCGGCCGAAGCTGGTGCGGGCTGAGTTGTCGATCAGCAGGACCAGCTGGACCTCCCCCTTGCCGTAGGGCTGCCAAATGGCCGGTTGCACGGTCTTGCCGTCGACCTCGACCCTAATGGCGCTTTGCGGAACTGGGACCGGAGCCTCGCCGCTCTTAGGGAGCACGGTGACCACGCTTTGTGCATTGGCCGGCGCTGCTTCGTCCTGGGCGGCCGCGCCTGCCGCGGTAAGGAGCGCCAGGCCGAATGCGGCGGCGCTTGTTGCCGAGAAAATCTTCATGAGAATGTCGCCTTCCGGGCGCGCCGCATGGCGGACGCACCTTACCGATTAGACCCGTCAAAAGGGTTTAAGATGCGCGGGCCGCCCGCGACCGTGGGCTATCCTTTGGAGGACATGACAAGGATCTTGACGGCGGCTGTGCTGGTGCCGCTGGTGCTGTTCATCGTGTTCTCGGGCTCCTTGCCGCTGCTCGCGGGCGCTTCGGCCGTCGTGGCGGGCCTGGCTGCCTGGGAGTTCCTGGGCCTGGCGGAGGCGAGCGGCGCGCGCGGGGTGCCGCGGACCGGGGTGCTCGCCGGGATCGCGGTCCTGTTCCTGTGCACGCTGTACCGGCCGGAGGAAACCACGCCGGTCCTTGGCGGGTTCGCGTTCCTGCTGTTGGCGTTGTGCGCCTTCCGGCTGCCGTTCCCGCAGGTGCTGCCGGCGGCGGCGGCGGGGGTCTTCGCGCTGCTGTACACAGGCTGGTCGCTCACCACGCTGCCGTTGATCGCGGCGCAGGGCAACGGGCCTTCGCTGCTGCTGCTGCTGTTCGTCTCGGTGTGGACGGGCGACATCGCGGCCTACTATGCCGGGCGTAGCTTCGGCCGGCACCGGCTCACGCGTCTGAGCCCCGGCAAAACTTGGGAGGGCACCGCTGCTTCCGTCATGGGAACGGTTCTAGCGGCGTCCGTGCTGCTGCTCGTCGCGGCGGAGCTGGAGCGCAGGGGCGTGCTGTGGCTCAGCTATCCCGGCCCGGTTTCGCGCACGCTGCTGCTTGCCGTCCTGCTCAATGCGGCGGCGCAGCTGGGCGATCTTCTGGAATCGGCGCTGAAGCGCGGGGCCGGCGTCAAGGACTCGGGCACGCTGCTGCCCGGCCACGGCGGCGTGCTCGACCGCATCGATGCGCTGCTTCTGGCCGCGCCCGTGCTGTGGTACGCTCTGCTCGCGCAACAGGCGCTCTGAACGAGGTCGATCTGAAACGGATTTGCATTCTGGGCTCAACCGGTTCCATCGGCCAAAGCACCTTGTCCATCGTCGAGCAATTTCCCGAGCGGTTTTCGGTCGTCGCGCTGGCGGCGGGGCGCAACCTGGAAGCCGCCCTGGAGCAGTGCATCCGTTGGCGGCCCCTGGTGGTCTCGATCATGACCGAAGAGCTTGCCGCCGAGCTGCGGGCGGCTCTGTGGCAGCGGGGCGTCACCGGGACGGAGGTGGTGTGGGGCGTCTTCGGCACCGTGCACGCGGCCACCCTGCCGGAGGTGGACTTCGTGGTCTCCGCCATCGTCGGGGTTGCGGGGCTGCAGGCGACCTATGCCGCCGTTCAGGCGGGCAAGCCCATCGGCCTCGCGAACAAGGAGGCGATGGTAGCCGCCGGCGAGCTGCTGACCGCCGCGGCCCGCGCGCGCGACGTGCCGCTGCTGCCCATCGACTCCGAGCACAACGCCGTGCACCAGTGCATGCGCGCCGGGCGGCTCGCGGAGGTCCGCAATGTCTGGCTCACCGCTTCCGGCGGGCCATTCCGGCAGTTGCCGCTGGAGCAGTTCGCCGGGATTACCCCGGAGCAGGCGCTCAAGCACCCCACCTGGGTCATGGGCCGGCGCATCACCGTCGACTCGGCGACCATGCTCAACAAGGGGCTCGAAATCATCGAGGCATGCCGGTTGTTCGACCTGCCCCCGTCGCAGATCCAGGTCACCATCCACCCGCAATCCACGGTGCACTCGCTGGTCGAGTACATCGACGGCTCCATCCTGGCGCAGATTTCCGTCACCGACATGCGCCTGCCCATCCTGTACGCCCTCGCCTACCCGGACCGGATCGAGTCTCCCCTGAAGTTCGACATGCGCGCGCTGGCGGACCTGCACTTCGAACAGCCCGATTTTGCCCGGTTCCCGTGTCTGCGCCTGGCCTACGAGGCAGCCGAGGCAGGCGGCGCGCACCCCATCGCGCTGAACGCCGCCGATGAGATCGCGGTCGAGGCTTTCCTGGCCCGGCGCATCGGCTTCCCGTCGATCGCGGGTACAATCGAGCGAGTGCTGGCCGAAACGCCCCGCCTCACCCCGGGCTCCATCGCCGAGGTGCTTGCACAGGACGAACAAGCCCGCGAGCGGGCGAGGGAAGCGGTCGCAGCCGCAGCTCGCTGACCGCGTCCAAGTAACCGGAGCCCACGCCAACCCATGCCCTTCGCGCTCGTTTCCATTCTTTCCTTCATCGTGGTTCTCGGCGTCATGGTCCTGGTGCACGAGGCAGGCCATTTCCTCACGGCCAAGGCCTGCGGCGTGCGCATCGAGGTGTTCTCGATCGGCATGGGCAAGCGCCTGTTCGGCTTCCGGCGCGGTGACACGGATTACCGCATCAGCCTCCTGCCGCTCGGCGGCTACGTCAAAATGGCGGGCGAGTACGGGGGCGACTCCGGCCTGGCCGATAAGGGTACCGGAGACCCGGCGGAGTTTACCTCGCGCCCGCGCTGGCAGCGCATCCTGATCGGCGTCTCCGGCCCGGTGACCAACTTCCTGCTCGCGCTCGCGCTGATGACCGGGCTGTACATGATGCACAACGAAGTGGACACCTACCTGAATGGGCCGGCGGTGATCGACTTCGTTCCGGCGGACTCGCCCGCGGCCCGCGCCGGGCTCAGGACGGGCGACCGCATCGTGCAGTTCGACAACGAGCGCAACCCGGATTGGCAGAAGATCTCCATCCGCATGGGCATCGACGGAACCAATACCGTGCCGCTGACAGTCGCGCGCGATGGGCAGGAGCTGCCGCTGATGTTGCCGCTCGCGGGCGCGCTCGGCAAAGACGGCCCCGACCCGAACACGCTCGGGTTGACCCCCCGCATCCAGGCCGGCGCGCTCACCATCCGCGACGTCGAGCCCGGCTACCCGCTGGCGAAGGCCGGCATCAAGCCGGGCGACACACTCGTCTCGCTCAACGGCTTGAGCCTGCATTCGACCGCCTCGGCCGCCGCATACCTGAAGCAGAACGGCGGCGCGCCGGTCCAGCTCCAGGTCAGGCGCGGCTCGCAGATCCTGCCGTTCACCGTAACCCCGGTCGAGGGTGACGACGGCTCCGGCCGCAAGGGCTGGCGGCTCGGTTTCCGCTCGCAGCCGCCCCCGTTCACCGTGGTACAGGAGCCGTTCTTCACCGCGCTCGCGCACTCCTGGCACTACAACGTGACCAGCTCCACGCAGATCGTCGAAGTCATGCGGCGGCTGTTCTCCGGGCACTCGAACGTCAAGCAGCTCTCGGGCCCGGTCGGGATCGCCCGCGTCACCGGCGAGGCCGCGATGATGCCCGGCTGGCAGCCGCTGATCAACCTGTCCGCGCAGATCAGCCTCAACCTCGGCATCTTCAACCTGCTGCCCTTCCCGCTGCTCGACGGCGGCATGATCCTGATCCTGCTGGTGGAGTCCCTGATGCGCCACGACCTGAACCCGACGATCAAGGAGCGCATCTACCAGGTCGCGTTCGTGGTGCTCGTGCTTTTCGCGGTGTTCGTGACCTTTAATGACGTGTCGAGGATCGCGGGGTTCGGGCGGGGGTAAGAGGGTGTCACTAGACTATTGCCGCGTTCATCTGCGGGATGAACCTAAAGCCCGAGAAGAACTAATCCTTCGGCTTCGGCCGCTTTTCGAAGAGCCTTGTCCAGAGTAGCCAGAGGCAGCTCCAATCGAAGCGCGAGCTCGAGATATGCGGCATCGTAAATCGTCAAACGGTGCTGCACCGCAAGTTTCGAAGTCTCGCCCCATGCATGTAGCTCTATTTCCGTATCGGTTTGAATAGAAAGCCCTTTATATGCAGCAAGGATTCTGTCGCGCGTAAGTGCATTCGTTCGTCCACGACGAACTCCCATTTCCAAACTGTTCGCCATCTCGATGCGCCAAAAGGCTGGTACGATCGCCTTCTCACTATCGATCCGCTCGATGACCGCTCGTATCTCGGGAGTAGTCTCGTCTTCATAGGCCCAGGCGACAGCCACGGAAGCGTCGAGCACGAAGCTCATCTACGGCCCAGGTCGGCTTTTCGTTCTTCCCAGTCGAAAGGCTCTTTCGGCAACTCCTTCGCAATCTCACGAAGCTGGTCCGACGCTTCGCGCGCAGCCTTTCTGCGGGCCGCGCTGAGGATCTGCGTCAAGCGCAAAACCGGCTCACCATTGCTGGTGATCATGACTTCCTCACCCGCCTGCGCCAGATCCATCAGGGCTTTGAAGGTGTTTTCAGCCGTTATCTTCTCGACTCTTACCATCGTTCCACCATCTTTCGCTGGCTCATTCGTTAAAGCTTCGTCGGCCCGTCGCCGGAGTTGAGGGAAGATTGCTGCCCCCTCACCGGGGAAGAGAGCGGCGTCGACATCGGTTCTAAGCGGGCAACTCGGACCCCGCCCCGTAGGAGGCCGATCACTTCTCCCCGTTCCACTTGTTCCATCAATGCGGCCCAGTTTTCCTGCGCCTCCTCGATCCCGACCTCAATCATTTCCCCCACCTTGCTCCCAGCTTAAACCCACTCCCCGGCCCGCATCACCGGCTCCCGCTCGCCACTCGCGGTCACCCCGTCCACGTCCAGCGACCCCGAGCCGATCATCCAGTCCACGTGAATCAGGCTGTCGTTTGCGCCCCTGCTTCCCAGCTCTGAAGCGGAAGCCGTGTCCCCGCCTTCGAGGCAGGTCGAGTACGCCTGCCCCAGCGCGATGTGCGAGGCGGCGTTCTCGTCGTAGAGCGTGTTCTGGAAGAGGAGCCCGCTCGCGGCGATCGGCGAGGAGTGCGGTACGAGCGCCACCTCGCCCAGCCGGGAAGCGTTCTCGTCGGTCGCGAGCATGCGCTCAAGCACCGCTTGCCCGGTCTTGGCGCGCGCCTCCACCACCCGTCCGTCCTCGAAGCGGACCGCGATCTCCTCGATCAGCGTGCCCTGGTAGGACAGGGGCTTGGTCGAAACCACGATTCCCGAAGCGCGCTCCCGGTGCGGCGTGGTGAAGACTTCCTCGGTAGGGATGTTCGGCTGGCAGGCGACCCCGTTCAGCGCGGTAGTGCCGCCGCCGAGCCACAGGTGTCCGTCGGCGAGCCCAATCTCCAAATCCGTGCCGGGGCCGGAGTACCGGAGCGCGCGATAGCGCTTCGCGTTCAGGCGGGCAGCCCTCTCCTGGAGCGAGGCCCCGTGCGCGACCCAGCCCGCGACCGGGTCGGCTCCATCGATGCGCGAGGCGGTGAAGATGGCGTCCCACAGCTTCGCGACCGCGGCGTCCTCCGCCTCGCCGGGAAAGACGGCTCGCGCCCACGATGGGGTTGCCGCGCCCACGATCGACCAATTGATCTGGTGCCTGGTGATCAGCTCCATCGCCGGGCGACCCGCCTTCGACGCGGCGACGTTCGCCCGCGAGACTTTCGCCGGATCCTGCCCGGCGAGCAGTGCCGGGTTGCCGCCCGTGATGCCCAGGCGCGCCGCGCCCTCGCGGTAGGCGCGCGCAATGCCGTCCTGGAGCCAGTTCGCCGCGCGGTCGAAGCTCGCGTCCGGCGCATTGGCGTAGCGGGCCAGCGTCGCCTCGTCGTCCACGTACATGGTCGTGACCAGTAGCGCGCCGGCCTTGTAGGCGTACTCGGTGACGCGCCGGACCAGCGGCAGAGCCTCGACGGGCGCGGTGATCAGCAGTTCCTGCCCGGCCCTGAGGCCCAGGCCGGCCTCCACGGTAACGCGGGCAAGGGTGTCCAGGCGGGCAAGCAGGGCAGGGGAGAACTCGTTCATTCCCCTACTGTACTGCTTGCGGACGCGCCACGGAGCGCACCAGAGGCGCCGCAGCGGCCAGCACCAGCGAGAGCCCCAGCAGAGCCCAGAAGATGCTCGGCAGCCCGGCCGCGCGGCCCAGCCAGCCCAGCAGCGGCGGCCCCGCCAGCAGCCCCGCGTAGCCAACCCCGACCGCGGTCGAGAGTCCCTCGCCCGGCGCGTAGCCGGGGCAGGTGGCCGCCGTGCGATACAGGACCGGCGAGCAGTTCGCCAGGCCGGCCCCGGCCAGAGCGAAGCCCAGCAGGACCAGCGGCAGCGGGCCTGCCAGCAGGATGAGAAGCAGCCCGGCGGCGCTGGTCGCCCCGCCCAGCCGCAGCGCCCGCAGCTCGCCCAGCCGGCTCACCACCGCGTCACCCGTGAACCGGCCCAGCACCATGGTCGCGGCGAACGCGGTGTAGCCGTACCCGGCGGTCCCCTTCGGCAGGTGCCGCACCACGTGGAGCAGCAGCGCGCTCCAGTCGCCCATCGCGCCCTCGCTCACCATGGTGGAGAAGCACAGCACGCCCAGCAGGAGCAGCTTCGGGTCCGGCAGGCGGAAGCCTTTCTTCTTGCCGCCCGTGACCTCGTCCGGGTGCCCGGCCTGCTCCAGAGAGCGCGGAAGCAGAAACGGCCAGGTGCCCAGGACAAGCGCGACCAGCAGCGCCCCGGAGGCAGGCACCAGCACGCGGTCCGGCACGCCGTGCGCCATCAGAACGCTGTGGCTGCCCGCCCCGGCGAAGCAGCCGACGCTGAAGATGGCGTGAAACAGGGAGATCGTTCGGCGCCCGAGCAGCCGCTCGACCAGAGCCCCGTGCGCGTTCATGGACACGTCCATCCCGGCCGCGTTGAGGCCGGCGAAAAACAGCACACCGACCAGGATCGGAACGGACGGAAGCAGGATGGCGAAGGAAAACAGGAGCGGGAACAGGAGCCCGGTCCCGAGCGCGACCGCGCGGGAGCCGTACCGGCGCAGGAGCGGCCCGGCCAGCGGCATGGCTCCGAGCGCCCCGATGCCCGCCGCCAGCAGCACCGAGCCGAGCTGGGCGGGGTTCAACCCCAGGGCGTGCGCGCGGTCCGGGATGTGGGGGACCCACGAGCCCACCGCCGCGCCGTGGGCCAGGAACAGCGCGGCGACCGCGAGCTGCGCGCGCCGGGC
>CAXUHL010000060.1:10427-13769 GCA_964250745.1 uncultured Acidobacteriaceae bacterium | reverse complement strand
CTTGGCGAGATCTCCGATCCGCATCGTTTTGTTCATAGCAGCGATGATAATCGCTTGAATTCTAAACATTGCACAGCGATCGTGCCGGTCATTGCCGACGGGTCTCCTTGCGTATACCGATTTTCGCGGGAGCTCACGAGGCGAAGAAAGACCAAAGCTTCATTGCACTCGTGGCGGTGAATCCGGGGGCATAGCGATCGAGAAAGGCCGTTGTGTCGACGTATGCGTGATGGTCCACGAAGGGCCATCCTTCGCGGATACCGCGGCAGCGACCCGGCACAGCTTACCGGCGAAAGCGTTTGCTTTCCGATGAAGCCGAACGGTCCCCGGTTTACACTCAGGCTTTCCCAGGGAGCCCGCGCTTGAGCCCACTCTACGCCGCCGTCCTCGGCGCCATCCTGCTCATCCTCCTCGGCGTTTCGCTCGCGCGAGTGCGCCGGACGCAAACCAGGCAGGACTACCTCATCGCCGGACGCTCCCTGCCCGCCTTCGTCCTCGTCTTCACGCTTCTCTCCAGCTGGATCGGCTCCGGCTCGCTGCTCGGCGGGGCGGAGAACGCCTACACCCACGGCCTGGTCGCCCTGTGGCAGCCCGCCGGCGGCTGGGCCGGGCTGCTCCTGATCTACTTCATCGCCCCCCGCGCGCGAAAGTTCGCGCAGTACACCATCCCGGACCTGCTCGAGGCCCGCTACTCCCAAGCCGCGCGCGTGCTCGGCGTCGTCGCCATCCTGTTCGCCTATACCGCCATCACCTCCTACCAGCTCATCGGCGGCGGCGACATCCTCAACCTGCTCTTCCCCACCGCCATCACCCCGGACCTCGGCAAGTACATCATCGCGGCATTCGTCATCGTCTTCACCGCCCTGGCCGGCATGAGCTCGGTGGCCTACATGGACCTCTTCATCGGCCTGCTCGCCACCGTCGCCCTGCTCGTCGCGCTTCCCGTCCTGGTCCACGCAGACGGCGGCTGGGCCGCCTTCCGCGCCAGCCTGCCTCCGGCGCACTTCACCGCCTTCAGCGACCAAACCCCCACCCGCGCCGCCGAGCTGTTCCTGCCCACCTGCCTGCTCATGCTGGGCAACCAATCGATGTACCAGAAGTTCTTCTCCGCGCGCTCGGCCCGCGACGCCCGTAATGCCGTCACAGGCTGGCTGGTCGGCACGGTCATCCTGGAAACCGTCATCGTCCTCATCGCCATGCTCGGCCACTCGCTCGCTCTGCGCGCCCACGCCGCCCCGCGCGGCCGCGAGATCATCGCCTACACCGCCCTGCACTCCATGCCCGCGTTGCTGGGCGCCCTGCTCATGGGCTCGGTCTTCGCCAAGGTCATCTCGACCGCGAACAACTACCTGTTTTCCCCCGCGACCAACCTCATCAACGATGTCTACTCCCGCTACCTGGCCCCGCGGGCAACCGACAAGCAGGTCCTCATCGTGTCGCGCCTCACGGTGGTCCTGCTGGGCATCTGGTCGCTGTACCAGGCGCTGCACACGGGCTCGGTGCTCAAGGCGACGCTCTACGCCTACACCGTCTACTCCGCCACGCTCACCCCGGTCGTGCTGGCCGCCTTCTACTCGCGCCGGGTCAACGCGAACGGGGCCGTCTCGGCCATCGCGGCGGGCACGGTCATTACCGTCTTCTGGGATACCCCGCTCGTTCACGCGCATCTGCCCGCCGCCCTTGCCGCGCGCGACGCTATCTTCCCCGCCCTCCTGGCCGCGCTCGTATGTCTTTTCGGCGTAAGCTGGGCTACCGCGCCGCCCACCCCGGCCCAACTGGCACGGGTCGCCGCCGAATAACTGAGAGCACCTTTTCGCCCTGTCAAACATCTCAAAATGTATGGCAACCACGACAGCTACCCCCATCGACGCAGCGGCAAGCGGAACCTTCAACCTGGGCGGCGAGCTCCCCGTCCACCGCATGGGTTATGGAGCCATGCGGCTTACCGGCGAGGGCGTTTGGGGCGACGCCCCCAACCGGGAGGAAGCCAAGCGCGTCCTCCGGCGCGCGCTCGAGCTCGGCATTAACTTCATCGACACCGCCGACGCCTACGGCCCCCACACCAACGAAGTCCTCATCGCTGAAGCCCTGCACCCGTATGCGAAAGGCCTCGTCCTCGCGACCAAGGGCGGCCTGGCCCGCACCGGCCCGGGCCAGTGGCCGTCGGTCGGTCGTCCGGAGTACCTGCAGCAGTGCGTCGAGCTGAGCCTGCGCCGGCTCAGGGTCGAGCGCATCGACCTTTGGCAGCTGCACCGGATCGACGCCAAGGTGCCCGTCGAGGAGTCGCTCGCGCCCATCGCGAAGCTGCAGCAGGAGGGCAAGATCCGTCACGTCGGCCTGTCCGAGGTGAAACCGCACGAGATCGAGCAGGCCCGCAAGGTCCTTCCCATCGTGAGCGTCCAGAACCAGTACAACATCGGCGACCGGCAGCACGAGGACACGCTCGAATACTGCGAGAAGCACGGTATCGCCTTCATCCCCTGGTACCCGGTCGCCTCCGGCAAGTTGGCCCAGCCCGGCGGTCCGCTCGATACCGCGGCGAAGCGCCACGACGCCACGGTCGCGCAGCTCGCGCTGGCCTGGCTGCTCCATCGCTCACCGGTCATGCTTCCCATTCCCGGCACCTCCTCGGTCGCGCACCTGGAAGAAAACACCGCCGCCGTCAACCTAACGCTTGATGACGCCGAGTGGAGCGCAATCGAGCAGGAAGTGAAGCAGTCGCGGTAAATCCGGCGCGGGCGGCTTATCCTGAGGGCAAGCCGCCATGCCCGTCGCCACCCTCACCCTCCATCTCCGGATCGAGCACGCCCGTTCGCTCAAGGACCGCCGCCAGGTCGTCCGCTCGCTCAAGGACAAGCTCCGCCACGGCTTCAACGTGTCCGTCGCGGAGCTCGACGAGGCGGTCACCTGGCAGACGGCGGTTCTGGGCGTGGCTGCGCTGTCCTCTTCCCGCTCCTACCTCGAAGGGCAGCTCCAGGAGGTGGAGAAAGCCGCCGAGCGCATCGCGGGCGAGCTCAGCGCGGTCGTCACCGACAGCTGGACGGAGTTTGTAGACTAGGAACAGTCATGAGCGAAACAGGCGCAAGAATCGAAGGCACACGAAAGCTTCTGCAGGACTTCATCGCCCCGGAGGTCGGGGCATTGGTGGTTCGCCTGAACCCGCTTGAAAAGCGGGTAGGGGAAATGCTCCAAGCCCTCGAAGACCGAATGAGCGCCAAAATTGATCGGGTGGACGCCAAGCTCGACAGGACCGAGGAACGCGTCGGTGCGCGCATGGAAGTCGCGGAACAGCGCCTGAACACGCGCATCGATAAGCTGGAAGCAAAGATGGACGCCCGCTTC
>CAXUHL010000060.1:0-10327 GCA_964250745.1 uncultured Acidobacteriaceae bacterium | reverse complement strand
ATGCCGTCGACGCCCGCTTCGACGCGCTGGAGCGGACCATGAAGGAAAACCAGACCGACCTGATGCGGCAATTCTCCACCCTGATCAACTTCGCCGCTATCACGGAACGGGTCAACCGCCTGGAAGACAAGACACGCACGCTCGGCCCGGGGCAAGTGGTCTAGCCAAGCCCCGAACCGAACCTCCGCGACGAAAAGGAACACCCATGCCGGAACAGCGCGCACGCAAGTACCACCAGGACCGGGTCGCCGAAACCATCCGCGAGGAGATCGATGCCATGATCCTGGGCGACCTGTCCGACCCGCGCATCTCCTCCTCGCACGTCACGCAGGTGCTCATCAACCCGGGCGGCAAGTCGGCCGAGGTCTTCGTCCAGGTCGATGGCGGCCCGGAGGCCGAGGTCAAGACCGTCGAAGGCCTGACGGCCGCGCGCGGCTGGGTCCGGGTGGAGCTGAAGAGCCGGATGGGCAAGCGCCACGTGCCCGAACTCCAGTTCCACGCCGACCGGTCCGAACGCATGACCGGCCGCATCGACGAGCTCCTGACCCGCAACCGCAAGCGCAACAAGTACGCGCCGGAAGCCCCTCCGTCCGAAGTCCCCGCGCCCGAAACCCCGGGCAATGCCTGAGCGCGCATGGGCGGACCGGACCCTGTGAAGCCTAGCGGTGAACCCGGCCAGTGGCTCGGGCGCTTGTGGCGGCGCTCCACCGCCCGGGAGCTGTTCGTCCTGGTAAGCCTCACCGCCGTGCTTTTCTTCTACGGGCTCGTCCCGATCTTCGGCGGCGCGGGCCTCGGTCTGGTCGGGGCCGACGAGCCCCGCTACGCCCAGGTCGCCCGCGAAATGCTCGCCCGCCACGACTACGTGACGCCCATCCTGTACGGCCGCCCCTGGCTCGAGAAGCCGGCCTTGTACTACTGGCGTGCCATGCTCTCCTTCCGCGAGTTCGGCGTCACCGACTGGGCCGCCCGCGTCCCTTCGGCCACCTTCGCCATGACGCTGGTGGTGTTGATCTACCTGCACATGAAGCGGTTCCGCCCCGGCGGACACCTGGACGCCGCCCTGATCACCGCTTCCTGCTTCGGCATCCTCAGCTTCGCCCGCGGCGCTTCGACCGACATGCAATTGGCCGCCCCTTTCGGCATCGCCATGCTGGGCTGGTATGCCTGGTACGAAACCGGCTCCAAGTTCTGGCTCTTCGACCTGTACTTCTTCATCGGCATCGCCACGCTGGCCAAGGGCCCGGTCGCGCCCTTCCTCGCCATCCTCATCCTGCTCGCCTTCGCGGGGCTCCGGAAGGAGTGGAGCGTACTGCGCCGTTCGTTCTGGTGGCCCGGCGCGCTCTTGTATCTCGCCATGGTCCTGCCCTGGTTCATCGAGGTGCAGCGCCGCAACCCCAACTTCCTGCGCGTCTTCTTCCTCCAGCACAACCTTGAGCGCTTCGCCACCAACCGCTACGAGCACCAGCAGGGCTTCTGGTACTACCTGCCCGTGGTGCTCCTGTCGCTGCTGCCCTGGGCCGTCCTGTCTGTCGCCGCGCTGGTTTCCGCCGGCGGTGAAATCCTCCGTGAGTGGCGAGCCAGGCGCGCCGGGACACAGGCCCTTCGCCGCGCCGGCGATGCCTTCCCTGAGTTCCTCCTGCTTTGGGCGCTGCTGCCCATCTTCTTTTTCACCTTTTCCGACTCCAAGCTGCCCGGCTATGTCCTCCCATCCATACCGCCGCTCACCATCCTCACCGGCGACTATCTCCACCGCAAGCGCGCGCAGGGCCTTTCCCCGTGGCTGCTGGGCGGCCACGCCCTGCTGGTCGGCTCACTCACCGCCGCTATCCTTCTTGGGCCGGGCTTCGTGGCCGACGGCGAGCACCTGCACCCTCCGGCACGGGTCGCCCTGTCGGCCGCCATGGCCGGCTGCGGCGCGGCGCTGCTCATCCTGGTCACGGTGGGCCGGTTCGGGCTCGCGCGGCTCCGGGCTGCGACGCTCGGGCCCCTTCTCGTCATGCTGTTTTTCATCTTCGGCCTGGGCCCGATCTTCGGAGTGCCCGCCCTCGCGCGCTCCAAGGGCACCATCCGCCTGCTCGACCTCGCCTACTCGCCCCGCCCGCTCGCGCGCGCTCTCGAGGGGGTCGCACCGCCCGGCGAGGCGTCCGTCGCGGTCTTTCGGGTACGCCGCGACGTCCAGTACGGCCTTGCTTTCTACCGCGACCAGCGCCCGGTCGATTACGACCGCCAAGGCATTCCCGAGGGCGAGCACATCCTGGTCTCCCGCGAGCCGTTTGCCCGCGAGCTGCCCGCGCGGCTCGCCGGGCGCCGGTACCAGCTGCTCACCACCGTGCCCGCGCAGGACCTCCTGGTGTACCGGGTCGCGGCACGGGGGCACTAGGCTCGTTCCGTGGAGTATGCTGCAAGCGTGACTTCCCCCGCCCGGATTCCCGCGCCGCCGTCGATCGAGATCCTCGACCTCCGGCATTTTTCCGCGAACAGTCTCCGGCCCGTGCTGGAAGCGGAAAACCGCGTGTGGGCCGAGCGGCTCGACTGGGACTACCGGGCCTCCACCAGTCTCCTGCTCCAGTACGTCGACGCGCGCGTGCTGCCCGGCTTCGTCGCGGTCGAGAACGGCCGCGTCATCGGCTATACCTTTTGCGTCTACGAGGAGCGCAAAGCCGTCGTCGGCGACCTGTTCGCGATCGAGCAGGGCGGCTACGGACCTTCCGCGCACGAAGTCGAGCGGAAGCTGCTCGAGCACCTCCTCGACCTGCTTCAAAACTCCCCCGGCGTCGAGCGCATCGAGTCGCAGTTGCTCCTGCACGCCTTTGACGCGCACGCGGCGACCTTTCGCGCGGCCGGCTTCGGTGTGTACCGGCGCTCCTTCATGGAGGTTTCCCTCCAGTCCACGCGCTTTGCCCCCGTCGAAGCCCGGATGCGCGGCCTGGCCGCGCATGGGCTCGAGCTGCGCGCCTGGCACGACAACGACTTCAACGCGGCCGGCCCGCTCATCGCCCACGCCTACGAGGGCCACCTGGACGGCACCATCAACGACCAGTACCGCTCCGTCGCGGGCTCGC
Organism: uncultured Acidobacteriaceae bacterium; assembly: GCA_964250745.1. GTDB lineage: Bacteria > Acidobacteriota > Terriglobia > Terriglobales > Acidobacteriaceae > EB88. The sequence goes on along the minus strand of CAXUHL010000060.1, from coordinate 7,265 downwards.
TCCGCTTCCTCCACAACATCATCCGCTTCCCCGGCTGCGGGGTCTTCGACAAGGAAACCTCGCAGGTGCTGGTCCACAAGGCGACCGGCGCGCTCGCCGGGTTGCTCCTGTGCTCGCGCGTGCGGGAGGACGTGGAGCACGTAACCCAGGTTTGCGTGGCCTCACCGGCGCGCGGCTCGGGACTGGGAGCGCTGCTTCTGGAGGTTGCAGCGGGCGGGCTCGCGCGCAAGGGTTACGGGAAGCTTTCGCTCACCGTCACCGCGGGCAACGACCGCGCCGAAGCGCTTTACCGGCGGCTCGGCTTCACGGAGCGGCACAGCTTCAACGCGGTGGTGTGGACGCCGGAAAAACGCAAAGGGCCTGTCCTGCAGACGTAGATTCGCCTTTGCTGACCTTCTGCGTTCTTCTCTGTATGGGATCATGCTGAGGAGACATGGGTCATCCTGAGCGTGTGTGTGAGAAATTGACTGCAAGAGGAAAGGGGTCATTCTGAGCGAAGCGAAGAACCTGTTTCTGCTTCCCTTGCGCGCCGGAAAGCAGGTCCTCCGCCGCGCTCAGGATGGCCCACGTTTCGCCGGCCGCCGACTTCTCGTGCAGCCGCTCAGGACGATCGCATCTCAGTCCTGATCGCTCAATGCCGGACCAGATACATCAGCCAGCTCGCCACGATCACCGACCCGACAAACCCGATCCAGCACGCCACCCCGTATTGCACCATCGCGCGCGTCGTGGTTCGCTGCGTGATGCCGAAAACCACGGAAGCCGATGTAGCGAACAAGAGCACCGCCGTAAAGTGCGAAGGGGACAAGCTCACCGGGCCGCTTCCTCCAGACCGCTCGCCTTACGCCCGATCCGCAGGTTGTGCGCATCCACCGCAGCGATCACGTTTAACAGGCTCGCCACGAGGATGAACTTGGTCCCGTAGTCGGCCGTGGCCACCTGGACCACGTTGCGCCCCAGCCCGCCGCCGAAGCCGAGCAAGTAGTACAGCCCGGACCCGAGGTCCCCCGCAAAGCCAAGCAGCGAAAGCGGGTCCGCCCCGCCCGGCAGGTACAGGTGCCCGTTCATCGCGATGCCCAGCCACCAGAGCACGGAGATGGCGAGAAACAGCAGGAGCGCGCGGACGAAGTGGCGCGTCACGAGGTGGCCCGCGCCGGGAACAAGCCAGCCCAGCAAAAGGGCCAGCGAAACAGGGGCGGGATGGCGTGCATCGGGCATCGCTCCACTATAGACGAGCCGGCGGCCTGCGGAGCAGCCCGTAACCCGTCGCCGCGAGCCAAAGCGGTAGCGGGTAGGCCGCCATGCGCTCCAGCAAGCCCGGGCCCAGGACCCGGTGCAGCCCCGCGCTCCCGAGCCCGAAGAGCAAACAGCCCGCGATCGCGACGCCGGCCGCCGGGATGGAAAGCCTCGGCCGCCGCCCGGCCAGGCCCGCCGCCAGCAAGCCGGCCGCCGCGCAGATGAAGTGGATCCGCGCGCCGCCGATGTGCGTGTTCGCGTCGCGGTCCGCGGGGTGCGTCGCCACCATCGCGAGCCCCACGGCCGAAAAAAGCAGAAACCCCCGCGCGAGCGCAGGCAGGCACCGGCTCGGCAGCAGGAGCGCCGCGGCCGCGATCAAGCCCGCCTGCGCCAGAAACGAGGCATTCATCAGCGCGTGCGCGGCGCACAGGCTCGACGCGCCCAGATTGCTGATGTAGTCGCGGCGCAGGCTGTAGTGCCCTGTCCACCCCAGCTGTGCCAACTGCTCGCACAGGAAAAACTGCAGGCAGCCGAGTCCGCACCACGCCGCTGCCCGCTCCCGCAGCGCAGGCGTCAAATCCTGACCAGCTCCGTCTGCACCCGGCCCGTCACTACCGCGCCCTTCGCTGAGGTCAGCATGTTCACCTCGCTGCGAACCCCGAACTCCCCCTCGAAGTACACCCCGGGCTCGACCGAAAAACACGTCCCCGGCAGGATGCGGCGCTCGTCGTGCGTTTCCAGGTCGTCCAGGTGCGCGCCCGCCCCGTGCAGCTCGGTCCCGATGTTGTGGCCGGTTCGGTGTGTAAAGTGTGGACCGAACCCCGCTGCCTCAATCGCCGCCCGCGCGGCCCGGTCGGGCTCCCATCCGGCGATCGGACGCCCCTCGGCGAACGCGCCCCGAACCGTCTCGATGGCCGCGTCCCGCGCCCCGCGAACCGCCGCGAATACCTCCTGCTCACGGTCGGATGGCGCGCGCCCTACCGTCCCGGTCCAGGTGATGTCGTACCAAACCGCGTCCGGGCGGTCCCGTTGCCGGCCCCAGATGTCCACCAGCAGGAAATCTCCGTCACGGATCGTCCGCGCCCGGTCCTCCGACGGCTCGTAGTGCGAGTCCGCGCTGTTCTCGTTCACCGAAACATTGGGTCCATGCTCGGTGACGAGGCCCGCACGCTCCATCGCGCCGGCAAGCCACCGCCGCATCGTCCACTCCGACACCGCGCGCCCCGCGTCGAGCTCGCCCCGCAGCCGGCGCCAGCCCTCGAGCAGGACTGCATCGATTACCCTCTGCGCCGCAGAGTGGCTCGCAATCTGCTGTTCCGACAACACCGCCTCGAAGCGCGCCAACAGGTCCGCCGAGCTCACCACCTCCTTGCCCCAGCTCCGCAGGAGCTCGACCGTCCCGGCATCGACCATCGAGACGTACATAATCGCGTTGCGCGGTGAGTACTGCATCGCGATCCGCGTGTATCCTGCCAGCATCGCCGGGAGCCGCCCTTCCAGCTCCTGCCAGGACGAGTACACTTCCCGAGAACCCGGCAGCCCGTCCAAGCGCCCCGCCTCGATCCGGTGGACCAGTTTTCGCGGCTCACCTTGCGCGGGAACCAGGTAGTACCAGCGCCGGGTCACATGCCCATCCGCGAGGCCGAGGATACGGTACGCCAGCGGGTCCCGTCCGTGGTGGTCGTAAAAAAGCCACGCATCCACGCCCATCTCCCGCAGCGCTGCCTGTACCGTTTCGAGATCGAAAGAACGCATGCGCCGATTCTAGCTTTCCAGCCCGCCCGCGGGCCGGAAAGCGTCACTTCCTCTATTCCCGGCGACAGCATCTCGCTTTGCGCCCGCCCGCGGGCTGGTACTCTCTGCGAGGAGGTTCTTGGAGCGGCGTGGCCTGGTACCGATTCGCAGACCCGGAGGACAAGGGGCTGGACGCGCTCGCCGAGCGGTTCCAGCTCCACCCCCTGCACATGGAGGACACCCGCGCGGCCGGCGAGCGCGTCAAGGTCGAAAGCACCCGTGCCTACACTTTCGCCCTGCTCAAGACCCTCCGGACCGGCAACGGCGAGATGGAGCAGCTCAAGCGCAAGATCGTCCTCTTCGCCAGCCACGGGCAGGACTGCCCGGACGAGGAGAAGTTCTTCATCGTCGTCGCCGACGAGCGCAAGCCTGAGATCGCCGAAGCCCTGCGCCGCGCTGAGGCCTCCCAGGACAACGACCATCCTGTCCGCCTCCTGTACCTGGTCTTCGACTCGATCGTCGACTCCTACTTCCCCGTCATCGACGACCTTGACGAGCAGCTGGACGCGCTCGAAGACCGCGTCGTGACCCCAGGCCCCAACCTGCTGTCCGACATCTTCGCCGTCAAGGATCGCCTGGTCAACGCGCGGCGCCTGCTCGTCTCCACCCGCGACGCCGCCATGCACCTTCAGCGCGACTCCGGCATCCCGCTCAACAGTGAGTACCAGCTCTACCTGCGCGACCTGTACGACCACATCACGCGCCTGCTCGACACGGTCGAAACCCAGCGCGACCTGCTCAACAACGCCCTCGACATCTACCTGTCCTCGCTCGCCAACCGGTCGAACGAGGTCATGAAGGTGCTCACCGTGCTCTCGACCATGGCCCTGCCCGCGCTCGTCATCACCGGGGTCTACGGCATGAACATCGAGGGGTTGCCCTTCGCGCACTCCCACCACGCGGCCGAGTGGATCCTTTCCGGCACCGTCTCCTTTACCGCCGGGCTTTTGATCCTGTTCCGGCGTTTACGCTGGTATTGATGAGCGACCTGCTCGCCAACCCGTTCTGGTCCGCACTGACCACTCGCCAAGCCACGCTCGCGCTGGCCGGCGGCGACGCCCGGCGTTTCCCCGCAAACGTCATCCCGTTCGCCGGGGTTGGCTCGCGCGAAGCCGGCGTGGACCTTGCAACTCTCCTCGCACCGGGCGAGCAGGTGTACGTGGTTGCCGAGCACACTCTCACGGGCGTCCGCGAGTTGGAGGCAGGTGCGGGCGTGCAGATGATCCTGCCCGTCGGTGGCCTCTCCGATGAAGCTCTGCCCGTGGACCGGCTCGGCCCCGAGGACATTCCGGCCATGCTCGCGCTCAAGGCCGCAGCCTTCCCCGGCTACTTCGGCCCGCGCGCGCCGTCGCTCGGCTCGTTCTTCGGCGTTTGGCGCGAGGGCGCGCTCGTCGCCATGTGCGGCGAGCGGCTCGCCCTGCCCGGCCTGCGGGAGATCAGCGCGCTGTGCACCCTGCCCGGCCACACCGGCAAGGGCTACGCGGAAGCCCTGATCCGCCGCACGGCCCGCGAGCAAACCGCGCGCGGCGAGCAATCCTTCCTCCACGCCTCCGCGGAGAACGTCCGGGCCATCGAACTTTACCAGCGGCTTGGCTTCGTCCACACGCGAGACCTGGTCTTCCGGCTGGTCGAGCTGGGCTCCTAGTCCCCCATCGGTTACCTTGACACCTGCACAAGCCAGGCATCTTATGGAAGACGAGGATCGTATGACAAAACGAGAGATATGTATGCGCGCGTTTTTAGACGGTTTCTCCGGGGCTGGGTTATACGAGAAACCGCGTCGTCCCGGTGCGCCGACGCAGGTTTTCGCAGACCCTGTACCGCATAGCCCGCCCCGTCGGGCTATGCCGGAGGAGGTCAAAGTCGGACGGCCCCTGATTGGTCCTGTCGTGAAGGAAATAGCCCGCGTTGGCAGGTAAACCATTGCTGCCGCCCAGTGCCGAACTGGCAGCTTTTCAGCGGAGACCGCAAAAGATGTCATTCAGCTCGTCGATCACGAGAACCGGCTTGAAACAACGTATGCCATCGTCGCACTCACATGCGGCCTTATCTCCTTTCTGACCTGTATCGGCGCTTATGTTTCGCTTTGCCTCTTCAGCCACCCCTATGAAGCGGGTGCGGTACTAGGAGTCGGCGTCTTAAATATAGTTGGACGATTTATCAGTGCGAGAAAATGAAAGGCCGCGATCACTCGCGGCCTTTGTGGTTTACCCAAACTGCTCTTATCAGGCGTTCGCCCCCACCGCGACCGGCGGTTTCACCGAAGTAAGCTCCGCCGCCACCCGCTCCGTGGTGAACCCTTCGATCGAGTCGCCCTTCTGCAGGTCCGAGAAGCCGGAAACGCCGATGCCGCACTCCATGCCGTTGGTCACCTCGCGCGCATCGTCCTTGAAGCGCTTGAGCGATGCGAGCCGGCCCTTGTGGACCTGCTCTCCCCCGCGCATGACGCGCACCTCGGAGTCGCGCTTGAGCGAGCCGTCCGTGACCCGGCATCCGGCGATCGTGCCGATCTTCGGGATGCGGAAGACTTCGAGCACCTCGGCCCGTCCAAGGTAGTTCTCCTTGAACACGGGGTCGAGAAGCCCCAGCATCGCCTTGCGGATCTCGTCCTGCAGCTCGTAAATGATCGAGTGCAGACGAATCTCGACGCCCTCCTGGTTGGCCAACTCCTGCGCCTTCCGCTCCGGCCGCACGCTGAAGCCGATGACGATCGCGTTCGAGGCCGAAGCCAGCAGCACGTCGCTTTCGGTGATCGCGCCCACGCCCGAGTGGATGACCTTGATCCGCACCTTCTCGGTCGACATCTTCGCGAGCGAATCGGCCAGCACCTGCACCGAGCCCTGGACGTCGCCCTTGAGGATCAAGGCAAGCTCCTTCATACCGGCCTGCTTGATCTGGTCGGCCAGCCCTTCAAGCGAGACACGCGAAGACTTCGCCAGCGTCGACTCGCGCTCCTTGAGCTTGCGGTACTGCGCGATGCCCTTGGCCTTGTCGCGGTCCGCGACGACCAGGAACGTGTCGCCAGCGTCCGGCATGGCTTCGAGGCCCAGGATCTCAACCGGGGTCGAAGGCCCGGCGATCTCGATCGGCCGCCCGCGGTCGTCGAACATCGCCCGGATCTTGCCGAAGGTGTTGCCGACGATGAACGAGTCCTGCGCGCGCAGGGTCCCGTTCTGGACCAGCACCGAAGCAACGGCACCCCGGCCTCTGTCCAGCTTGGCTTCGATCACCGTACCCACCGCGGACCGGCCCGGCGTCGCCCGCAGGTTCGCGAGGTCGGTCGTGAGGCAGATCAGCTCGAGCAGGAGGTCAAGGTTCATCCGCTTCTTCGCCGAGACATCAACGAAGACGGTGTCGCCGCCCATCGACTCCGGTACGAGACCACGCCCGGCAAGCTGCTGCTTGACCTTGTCGGGGTTCGCATCCGGCTTGTCGATCTTGTTCACCGCGACGATGATCGGCACGTTCGCCGCTTTCGCGTGATCGATCGCCTCCAGCGTCTGCGGCATCACCCCGTCGTCGGCCGCAACCACGATCACGACGATGTCGGTGACCTTGGCGCCGCGCGCGCGCATACGGGTAAAGGCTTCGTGGCCCGGGGTGTCGAGAAAGACGATCTCACGCCCGTAGGCGGGCGAGTCGGTCTTGCCGATCCGGACCTTGTACGCGCCGATATGCTGCGTGATCCCGCCCGCCTCGCCCGCCGCGACATCGGTTTCCCGGATCGCGTCGAGCAGCGAGGTCTTGCCGTGATCGACGTGGCCCATGACGGTGACTACCGGCGGCCGCGAAACCTCCAGCTCGTCGATGTTCTCCTGCGAAAGGATGTTCTCGATGGCTTCGTTCGCCATCTCGTCCTCGAAGGTGATCACGTTGGTGTCCGCGCCGAACTGCCGCGCGACATCCTTGACCAGCTCGCCGTCGAGCGACTGGTTGACCGTGACGAAGACGCCGCGCATCAGCAGGGACGCGATGAGATCCTTGCCGCGCACGTCGAGCTTCTCCGCGAGATCCTTGACGCTGATCCCTTCAGTGACCGTGATGGTGCGGGTGATGTGCAAGGGCTCGTTCGAGACCATCGCGCCGCCGTACCGCGGCGGCGGATTGAAGCCCTTCATCGGGCCTTCCTTGCTCTTGGGGTACTGCGGGCGTCCGCGTCCGCGCGGGCCGGTGGGCCGGGGCGCGCGCGGGGCCTCGCCCATCGGCGGGGCGGTACCGGGTGCGCCGCCCACGCC
>CAXUHL010000059.1:989-13897 GCA_964250745.1 uncultured Acidobacteriaceae bacterium | reverse complement strand
TGGCCTTCATGATGTTGGGCAGGGTCGGGTAGCGCGGCTCCGCCAGGCCTTGCTGGGTGGTCACCACGGCCGGCAGCGGCAGCGCGAACTCCTCGCTGCCCGCGTCCACGTCGTGCCGCCCGGTCAGCTTGTCGCCGTCGAGCGCGAGCACGTTGGTCCAGGTGGCCTGCGGCCAATGGAGGCGCTCGGCTGTCGCCGCACCCAGCGCGTGGCTGTCCCAGTCCGCCTGCTGGCCGCCGCAGAAGACCAGGTCCGCCGCTTCCTTGCGCGCGACCTCGGCCACCACGGCGCTGGCGGCGATCACGTCCAGCGCGCCGGCGGCTTCGACCAGGATGGCGCGGTCCGCGCCCATCGCGAGCGCGGTGCGCAGGGCTTCCTCGGCGCGGGCCGGGCCGATCGCGAGCGCGACGACCTCGGTGTCCGGCGCGGCGTCGCGCATGCGCAGCGCCTGCTCCACCCCGTACTCGTCCATGGTGTCGATGACCAGCTTGCCGGACGACATATCGACCACCCCGTCCTGAATCCGGACGCTTTCGCCCGCGTCGGGCACCTGGCGCACGACCGTGAGAATCCGCATCGGCCTGTTCCCCTCCGGGCGCGCCCCATTCGGTCGGGGAACCCGAAAATCTCTACCGGCCTCTTAATTTACCCTGCGGTAGAATTGCTTGCAAGCGCCGACGGAGGCTTCCCACACATGGCTACTGCAGCTGTTATGGACCGCATCGAAGAGTTCACCCACGCACCCCTTTCCCTTCTGAGCGACGAAGACCGGCTCCTCCAGGAATCCGTCCGCAAATTCGCCCGCAACGAAATTGCCCCGCTGGTCAGGGAGATGGACGAAGCGCAGAAGATGAGCCCGGCCCTCATTCAGAAGCTGTTCGAGCAGGGCCTGATGGGCATGGAGGTGCCGGAGCAGTACGGCGGCTTCGGCGCGTCGTTCTTCACGGCCATCCTGGCCATCGAGGAGATCGCCGCCGTCGACCCGTCGGTCGCCGTCATGGTCGACGTCCAGAACACGCTCACGGTCAACGCGCTGCTGCGCTGGGCCAGCGAGCGGCAAAAGGCCGAGTTCCTCCCGCGCGTGGTCGAGAACACTATCTGCTCCTACGCGCTCAGCGAGGCGAGCTCCGGGTCGGATGCGTTCGCGCTGCGCACCACGGCCCGTCTCGAGGGGGACGCTTATGCCTTGAACGGGAGCAAACTATGGATCTCGAACGCGGCCGAGTCCGGGCTGTTCATCGTCTTCACCACCGTCGATGCCTCGAAAGGCTACAAGGGCATCACCGCGTTCCTGGTCGAACGCGACACGCCCGGCTTCACCGTCGGACGGAAAGAGGACAAGCTCGGTATCCGGGCCTCCTCGACCTGCGAGCTGCGCTTCGACGAGTGCCGCGTGCCCGCGGCCAACATGCTGGGCGAGGTGGGCCAGGGTTACAAGATCGCGATCGAGACGCTGAACGAGGGCCGCATCGGGATCGCGGCGCAGATGCTGGGCCTGGCGGAGGGTGCCTGGGCGCACGCGGCCAAGTACACCCAGGAGCGCCGGCAGTTCGGCAAGGCCGTCGCGGAGTTCCAGGCGGTGCAGTTCTCGCTCGCCGAGATGGCGACGGAGATCGAGGCCTGCCGCCTGATGGTGTACGAGGCCGCCCGGCGCAAGACCGCTGAGCTGCCCTACGCCAAGGAGGCCGCGATGACCAAGTACTTCGTCTCGCAGGTGGCCGAGCGCGTTGCCAGCACGTGCGTGGAGCTGTTCGGCGGGTACGGGTTCGTGAAGGACTATCCCGTGGAGAAGCTGTACCGGGACGCCAAGATCGGCCGCATCTACGAGGGGACCTCGAACATGCAGCTGGCGACCATCGCGAAGCAGGTCCTGAGGATGGCGTAAGCAGGGAAGGCCCGGGCGGGGCACCTGGGCCTTCCCTTCTAGGCGGAGTGCGCCGTGTACTGCCCCGCCTCGACCATCGCGGCCGCGATCTCCCGGCCCGTCGCGATCGTGTTGCCGAAGTTGCGCCCGGTCAGCTCGCGCAGAAACGCCATGCGGGCGCTGAAAGCCTCGCCCTCGGAGGTCGCGCCGATCACCCGTTCCGCCTGCCCCTCGACCACCCGAGCCGAACGCGCCGCGTAGTACCGGGCCAGCTTGGCGGCGAGCGCGCCGGTGCCGTTCATCTTTTCCGTGCGCAAGAGCGTGGACTCGAGCACCAGCACCTCCGCGAAGATTTCGGCGAGCGCGCCCATCACTTCCTGCTCGTCCGCCAGGGCCTTGCCGAACCGCTCGGAAGCAAGCCCGGCGCAGAACAGCGCGATCTTGCGGGCGTTCGCGAGCCACAGGCGCTCGGTGACGGCGGGCTCCATAGGAACCCCGGCCGAGGCTTCCTCCATCACCTCGCGGATCGCCGGCTGGAGCGCGAGCGCCCCCACCTGCGCGCGCTTCAACGTCCAACTCGTGGTGATGAGGCGATTGATCTCGTTGGTGCCCTCGAAAATCATATTGATGCGCGAGTCGCGGTAGTGCCGCTCCGCCGCGAACTCCTCCACGTAGCCGTAGCCGCCGTGCAGCTGCAGCATCTGGCTCACCAGGCGGTCCAGCACCTCGGAGCCGAAAAACTTCAGGATCGAGCACTCCACCGCGAACTCCTCGATCCGCTTCTGCACCTGCTGGGTGTAGTCCGGCGCGGTCTTGTCGAGCTCGGCCAGGGCCGCATCGACCGAGCCGATGACCCGGTACAGCGTGGACTCGAGCGCGTAGATGCCGGCCGCCGCGTCGGCGATCTTCTCCCGCACCAGCCCGAACTCGGTGATGGGCTTGCCGAAGCCGACCCGGTCCTTGGCGTAGCGGACGCCGCCGCGGAAGGCCGCCCGCGCCATGCCGATGGCGTTCGCGGCCAGCTTATACCGGCCTACGTTGAGGATGTTGAAGGCGATCTGGTGGCCCTTGCCGGCCTGGCCCAGCAGGTTCTCGACGGGGACTTTGCAGTTGTCGAGGATCAGGGCGCAGGTGGACGAGCCGCGAATGCCGAGCTTGTGCTCCTCGTTCCCGATCGTCAGCCCATCGGTCCCGCGCTCAATCAGAAAGGCTGAAAACAGTTCGCCGTCGATCTTGGCGAAGACGGTGAACAAGTCCGCGAAGCCCGCGTTCGAGATCCACATCTTTTCGCCGGTCAGCACGTAGTGCGTGCCGTCCGGGGTCAGCGTGGCCCTGGTGCGGATGTTCATCGCGTCCGACCCGGCCGAGGACTCGCTCAGCGCGTACGCCGCGATCCACTCGCCCGTGGCCAGCTTGGGCAGGTACTTGGCTTTCTGTTCTTTCGTCCCGTACCAGATCAGCGGCAAGGAGCCGATGCCCACGTGCGCCGAGAAGGTGACTGCGAAAGAGCCGACCGCGCTCAGGTTCTGCGCCACCAGCGCGGAGGTGACCTTGTCGAGGTCGAGCCCGCCGTACTCCTCCGGCACGTCGACGCCGAGCAAGCCCAACTCGCCCAGCTCGCGCATCAGTTTGCGGCTCACCTCGTACTGCTTACGCTCGATCGCCGGGACTTGCGTGACGATGTTGTCGTCGGAAAACCGCTGGGTCATCTCGGCGACCTGGATCTGCTCTTCCGACAGGTCTTCGAGCGTGAATACGTCCGCGGGGGCCAGGTCCTCGAGGAGGAATCCGCCGCCGGTAACGCGCTTCGCCGTGCCCACTTCCATCTCCGCTGCGATCATTGTGCCGCCCCCTTCGTGCTTTCGGTTCCGTTCAGTTCTGCAGGTTTTCGAATATGCCCGCCGCGCCCTGGCCGCCGCCGACGCACATGGTGACCATGCCGTACTTCGACTTGCGGCGCCCCATCTCCCGCGCCAGCGTCGCCACCAGCTTGGTGCCGGTGCAGCCCAGCGGGTGGCCCAGCGCGATCGCGCCGCCGTTCACGTTGACCCTGGCCTCGTCCATGCCGAGCACCTTCATCACCGCCAGCGCCTGCGTGGCGAAGGCCTCGTTCAGCTCGAACAGGTCGATGTCCTCGAGCGCGAGCCCGGCCAGCTTGAGCGCCTTCGGGATCGCGTAGATCGGGCCGATGCCCATCTCCTCCGGCAGGCAGCCCGCGTAGGCGAACGACACGAAGCGCAGCAAGGGCTTGGCCCCGATCTCCCGAGCGCGCGTGTCGGACATCAGCACCGCCGCCGCCGCGCCGTCCGAGGTTTGCGACGAGTTGCCCGCCGTGACTACGCCTTTCGCGTGGAAGACAGCGCGGAGCTTGCCCAACGCGGCCGGCGATGTGTCCGCGCGCGGCCCCTCGTCGGCGCGAAACACGGTCTGGTGATTCCTCGGCACACCGTCCGGGTCGGGGGCGGTCGCGGTCACCGAAACCGGAACGATCTCATCGTCGAACTTGCCTTCCGCCTGCGCCGCGATCGCTTTCCGGTGGCTCGCGTAGGCGAAGGCATCGGCCTCCTCGCGGGTGATGCCGTAGTGCCTGGCGACGCGCTCCGCCGTCAGGCCCATCGACATATAGACCTCGGGGTGGTTTTCCATCAGCCACGGGTTCACCGTGAACTTGTTGCCGACGAACGGCATGCAGGACATGGACTCCGCGCCGCCCGCGACCAGCACATCCCCGCCGCCGCCCCGGATGCGCTCCGCCGCGAGCGCCACCGTTTGGAGCCCGGAGGCGCAGAACCGGTTGACGGTCATCGCGGCCGACTCGACCGGCAGCCCGGCCCGGAGCGCGATCAGGCGAGCGACGTTCTGGCCCTGCTCGGCCTCGGGCATCGCGCAGCCGATCAGCACGTCCTCGATCTCCCTGGGGTCGAGCCCCGGCACGCGCGCGACGGCCTCCTTGACCACCGCGCCGCCCAGGTCGTCCGGGCGGGTATGGCGCAGGGTCCCCTTGGGTGCCTTGCCGACCGCGGTCCGCACCGCGCTGACCACCACTGCTTCTCTCATGCGCTTGCCTTTCTTCCTGAAAGCTCTAATTCCTGAGCGGTTTTCCGGTCGCGAGCATGGCCGCGATCCGCTCGACCGTCTTCGCTTCGCCCGCGAGCGATACGAACGCTTCCCGTTCCAGGTCGAGCAGGTGTGCCTCGCTTACCGGCGTTCCGGGCGTGATCTCGCCACCCGTGAGCACCCGCGCCGTGTGCGTGGCGATTTTGGCGTCGTGGTCGGAGATGTACTCGGCCTCGCGCAGCAGGTACACGCTCAGCTTGAACGTCGCGAAGACATTCGCGCCCGGCGCGGGAATCGCCGTCCTGGGAGCCGGCGCGAGGTAGCCCGCCCCGGCGAGCCGCAGCGCCTGGGCCTTGGCGTCGTGGAGCAGGCGGCCCCGGTTCATGCTGAGCCCGTCGGCTTCCGCGAGCAGGCCCAGGTCGCGCGCGTCGAGAGCCGAGGCCGAAACCCTGGCCATCGCGATCGTCTCGAAGGCCCCGCGCACCGCGTCGAGGGTTTCCGCCGAGTCCCCGCGCAGGTCCACCTTGAGCTGCGCGGCCTTCGCGAGCGCCCGCAGCAGCATCTCCTTGACGCCGCCGCCGGCCGGAACGAGCCCGACGCCGGCCTCGACCAGCCCCATCGCAAGCTCCAGGTGCGCCTGCCGCGCGGCCGCGTGGAGGGCCAGCTCGCAGCCGCCGCCCAGCGCCGCTCCGGCCACCGCAGCCACCACGGGCCGGGGGCAAAACTTGACTGCCTGGGTCATGGACTGGAAGCGCCGGACTAAAGAGTCGATGCGGTCCCACGCGCCATCCCGTGCCGCCGCGAGGAGCTCCGACAGGTCGGCCCCGGCGGAAAAGTTGGCCGCGTCGGTCGCGAGCACGAAGCCTTCGAATGCGCGGACCGACTCGCTGCCCGGGGCGAGCTGCTCGCCCAGGAAGCGCGCCGCTTCTTCGCCGAGCGCGTTCATCTTGCCGTCGAGCGCGAAGCAGCCGATGCCGTCGCCCAGGTCGACGAGCGAGACACCGCCGCCGGTCCGGACGACCCCGTTCGACTTCCGGAAGCCCGCCACGGTCGCGAAGCCCTCCTCGCGGGCCACCGGTTTGTACGGGCCGGAGGCGGGGTCGAAGAACTCCGCGCCGCCGTCCCGGAACCAAGCCGTTCCTCCGCTCGCGAGCAGCGTCTCGGCCGCCCGGGGCAGGGGGACGCCGGCCGCGCGCATCGCCTCCACGCCCGCCGTGAACCCGGCCGCGTCCCACAGGGCAAACGGGCCCATCTGCCAGTTGAACCCGGTTTCCATGGCTCGGTCGATCTCGACCACGCTCGCGGCCACCTCGCCGATGCGGTTGGCCGCGTAGGCCCACAGCTCGGGAAGCATCCGCCGGTAAAAATTCGCCGCCTTGTCCTGTGCCGGGTCACCCGCGAGCAGGCCGGCGACGCGCTCGGGTAGGGAAGCGAGCTTTGCGGCGCGGTCAAGCGCGGGCAGGGCCGGCTTGCCGGCGGGCCGGTAGTCCAGTGTCTCCGGATCGAGTACCGCGCGGACTTCTTTCCCGCCCGGGCCGCGCTCTTTCCTGTAGAAGCCCGCCGCGGTTTTGTCGCCCAGGCGGCCGGACTCGATCAGGCGGCCCACGACGGGGTCGAGGGTCACGTCGGGCCGTTCGTCGGAAGTCCCCGCGGCGAAATTGCGCGCCACGCTCGCGAGCACGTCCAGGCCCACCATGTCCGCCAGGCGGTAGGTGCCGGACTTGGGCCAGCCGATCGCCTCGCCGGTCAGCAGGTCGACCTCCTCGATCGACAAGCCCTGCTCCCGCGCGATGCGGAGCACGTTCATCATGGAAAAGGTGCCGACGCGGTTAGCGATGAAATTCGGGACGTCGTTGGCCGGGACCACGGACTTGCCCAGCCGCCGGTCCACGAACGCGGAAACCGCCTCGACCGCCTCGGGATCGGCCTCGGGCGTGCGGATCAGCTCCAAAAGGCGCATGTAGCGGGGCGGGTTGAAGAAGTGGGTTCCGAACCAGCGCCGGCGCACCTCGGCGGGCAGCTCCGCGGCGATCTCGGCGACCGGCAGGCCGCTGGTGTTGGTGGTGAGGATAGCCGCCGGGTGCAGGTGCGGCACCACCCTCGCGAGCAGCGCGCGCTTGATCGCGAGGTTTTCGGCGACCGCTTCGATCACCCAGTCGCACTCGGCGAGCCGAGGGAGGTCGTCGTCGAAGTTACCCACGCCGACCAGGGCCGCGGCAGCCGCGGAGGCAAAAGCGGCGGGCTTGCCGGTCTTGAGCGCCGCGAGCGCTCGGGTCCCGAGCTCGTTGCGCGCGCCGGAAGCGGGAACCATATCCAGAAGCAGCACGGGCAGACCGGCGTTCGCCGCGTGCGCGGCGATCCGGGCACCCATGGTCCCCGCGCCCAGGACGGCAACCCGTCCGATCGAGTAGGTGTTTCGCGAAGCGGCGGCGGTAGGCGCGTGGGCGACGGCTGAGCTCATGAGCGAGAAGTCCCCTTCTGAAAGTCGAGACGGCCGGCGGCTTCGACTCAGAAGGAGCTTACTTACCGAAGGGTAAGTAAGTCAAGCGGGAAGCTCCATCACGCTCGGCTCGTTGCCGGGCGGGTCCGCCGCCGCGAGCCCGCCGGTCAGCATCCGGGTAAACTCACGCGCGATCTCCTCCGACGGCAGGTCGCCGCCCGGCTCGTACCAGGTGCCGATCCAGTTAATGGCCCCGGCGATCGCGAACGAGACCAGCTTGGGGTTGCACGGCGCGATGGAGCCGTCCTCGATGCCCTCCTTGACCATGCCGCGCATGGCCAGGTCCATCCGGCGCTTCAGCCCGCGCACCTCGCGCTGGCCGTCCGGCGACAGCTCCGCGTCGTCCACCATCGCGACGCACCGCCCGAAGTAGTGGGTCAGCACCGCCATGGCATAGCTGTGGACGTACTGCCGGAGCTGGTCGAAGCCGGAGCCGCCTTCGGTGCCCGACCGCTGGAGGTGGGATTCGATCTTCGCGATACCGGCCCGGTAGCACTCGACCAGAATCTCTTCCTTGTTGTGGAAGTAGTAATAGAGCGCGGGCTTGGTGACCTTGAGCCGGGCCGCCAGCAAGACCATCGACGTTTTGCCGTAGCCGCGCTCCAGAAACAAATGTGCCGCGGTTTGGAGCACCGCGTCCCGCTTGAGCTCGGGGCTTCGCAACCGGACCTGAAATGCCTTCCAGGGCTCGGGCGCGCTTTCGGGGCCGTCTTGCGCTGCGCTTCTGGATGGCATCTTCGGGGGTTCCTTTCCTGCACCGGCGGTCTCAGACGCTGATTGTACCCGCGATTCGACCGGCGGGTAAGAAAAGGTGTTCCGAACCCTCGGGCGAACCTGCTAGGATTCGTCCGCGCGCGAACCCCGAAGAAGCCTCGCGCCAAGGAGCCCCGAGATGTCACTGTTGCAGGAAGAAAAGCCGGAAACCGCTGTGCTGCCGGGCCAGATCGCGAATGGGAACGACGGCGATGCGGAAGCGATCGCCGCGCTGCGGGCGGCCTTTGCGGCGCAGCAAAAAGCCTTCGCCCGGGACCGGGAGCCCTCGCTCGAGGAGCGGCGCGCCCGGCTCGGAAAACTTAAATCCATGATGGAGGCCAACCGCGAGCGCATCTACGCGGCCCTGCGCGCGGACTTCGGCGCGCACCCGACCGACGGTGCGGAGATGCTCGAAGTCCATGCGGTCACCGCGCGGGTGGACTACGCCGTGGCTCACCTGGAAGAGTGGATGCGCCCGATGCCGCGCGAGGTCGACGCGGCCTACGCGAGCGTGCTGCGCGCCTTCCTCAAGAGCCAGCCCAAGGGCGTGGTCGGCAACATCTCGCCATGGAACTTTCCGTTTGAGATCGGGATCGGCCCGGTGGTCGACATGCTGGCCGCCGGCAACCGGGTCATGGTCAAGCCGTCGGAATTCGCCCCGGCCTCGGCGGCGCTGATGCGCGAGATGGTCGAGAAAACGTTCGAGCCCGACCTCTTGTACATCGCCGCGAAGGCACGCCCTACACGGGCAGCAGCAACGTCGGCCGGCAGATCATGAAGGCGGCTGCGGAAAACCTGACTCCGGTCACGCTCGAGCTGGGCGGCAAGTGCCCGGCCGTGCTGCTGCCGGGCAGCGTGACCCCGGAAACGGTGGGCGGCATCGTCGGCGTCAAGATGATCAAGAACGGGCAGATGTGCGTCACGGTCGACCACTGCTTCGTGCCCCGGGCCGAACTCGACGCTTTCGCCGCGATCGCCCAGGGCTTCATGGCACAGGCCGCGCCCGGTTACGCGCAGTCCGAAGCGTGTACGGGCATCATCTCCGACCGGCACCTCGACCGCGTAAGCGGGCTGCTCGCCGAAGCCAGGGAAAGCGGCGCGCGGGTGGTCACGCTCGAAGAGAGCGAGGCGGTGGACCGCGCGAACCGGCGCATGCCCATGTCGCTCGTGCTCGACCCGGCGCCGTCGTTGGGCATCATGAAGGAGGAGATCTTCGGGCCGATCCTGCCGCTGATCCCCTACGACTCGCTCGACGACGTGATCGACCGCATCAACGCCGGGGATCGCCCGCTCGGGATCTACGTGTGGGGCGAGGACGTGCCCGGGGCCGCCCGCGTGCTGAACGGGACCCACTCCGGGGGCGGCGCGGTGAACGCGGCGGCGATCCAGGCCGGGTTGAAGTCGCTGGCCTTCGGCGGCGTGGGCGCGAGCGGCATGGGCCGGCACCATGGCGAAGCGGGCTTCCGCGAGTTCTCGAACCAGCGCGGGATCGTGGTACGCGGCGAGCCCCTGCCGTTCGAGGCGCTGGTAGCCGCCGCCAAGGGCGATCCGACGGAGTTGATCGGGGAGATGCCGGGGGTGTAGGCGCTGTCCAACCTCGATGAGGGGTCATCCTGAGCGCAGCGAAGGACCTGCTTCTATGCCGCTGCCGGCGTAGAAAGCAGGTCCTTCGTCGTTTCACTCCTCAGGATGACCCCTGCGGAGGGGGCGCACCTGTTTACCGCGCCAGCTTGCCCAGCGTTTCCGTCCTGTACCCGGCCAGCCGGCCACCGTCCACCACAATCGTCTGCCCGGTGATATAGCGGCTCCCGTCGCTCGCGAGGAAGTGGTACACACCGACCAGGTCGTCGATCTCCGCGATGCGCCCCAGCGAGGACAGGTTCCGCGCCAGGTCGTTGAGGATATGGGTGGGGGGCAGCATGGGCGTGCGGACCGGGCCGGGCGCGACCGCGTTGCAGCGGATGCCGCGCATCCCGAGCTCGACCGCCGCGGTCTTGGTCATGCTGATCACCGCGGCCTTGGTGGCGCTGTAGTCGAAGAAGCCCTCGTTCTGCTGCAGCCCCGCGACCGAGGCCGTGTTCACGATGGACCCGCCGTCGTGCATGTGGGCCGGGCCGTACTTGAGGATGTAGTAAGTCCCGTACAGGTTCAGGTCGACGACGCCGTCGAAGACTTCCTCCTCGGAGTCGGTGATATGGGTGCCCTTGCCCGGCTTGCCCGCGTGATGGAAGATGGCGTCGAGCTTGCCGATCGCCGCTTCGGCTTCCGCGAGTGCGGCGATCACCCGGTCGCGTTTGGTCACGTCGACCTCCAGGTACACCGCGCCCGCGTCGAGCACGGCCTTGGGCGGAGACTGAATGTCGGCGACCGCCACCCGCGCGCCCTCGTCGAGCGAGCGCTGCACGGTGCCCAGGCCGATGCCCGAAGCGCCGCCGGTGATGAAGATGCGCTTGCCGCGCAGGCTCAAGGGGTTTTCCATAGGTCTCCTAGTAGTTGGGGAGCGTCGCGAAGGCCGGCACCGGCGGCATCGCATCCGGGTCGGCGAGGACGTCGATGACGACGGGCCCGTCGTGCGCGAGCGCATCCCGGATGGCGGCGGCTGTGTCCTCGGCGCGCGCGAGCCGAATACCCTTGACACCGCAAGCTTCGGCGATCGCCGCATGGTCGACCGGGCAAAAATCGCAAACGTTGGTGTACCGGCCTAGGCCTGCATTCTCGGCGTGCTTCTGGTAGCCCAGGATCGCGTTGTTCATCACCGCGACCACGACCCGGACCCCGTGGCGGCGCGCCGTTTCGAGCTCCGACCAGACGTGGCCGAAGCCGCCGTCGCCCACCACCGCGAATACGGGCCGGTGCGGCGAGCCGATGCGCGCGCCCATCGCCAGAGGGAAGCCCCAGCCCAGGCCCGCCTGGCCGCGCGGCGTAATGAAGCGGCGGTCGGCTTTCGCGGTCAGATAGTTGGCGATCCAGATCGACGAAAAACTCGCGTCAGCCACGACGATGTGGTCGTCCGCCAGCTGCAGCTCCAGTTCCGCCATGAACCGCTCCGGGCGGATCGGGCTCTTGCCGGACCCGGTGACCGGGGCAGCTTCCTCCTTGTGCTTCGCCTTGGCCTCCGCGATGGTGCTTTCAAGCCCGGCCCGCGCTTCCTTGCGCTTGGAGAGGTCCTGTCGCCCGAGCGCTTCTGTCAGCGCGGCCAGGGTCAGCTTCGCGTCCCCCTGCAGGCGGACAGACTCGTAGTTGCGCCCAATCTCCATGGAATCGATGTCGATGTGAATATAAGTCGCGCCCGTAGGCAGGAGCTTCCAGGAGTCGGTGCCGTTCTGGTTGGTGCGGTTGCCGACCAGCAGCACGACATCGGCCCCGTCCACGATGGGCCGCATGAACTTCGCCATGCCCCGCGCGGCCATGTAGTAGCCGATGACTCCCATCGACAGCGGGTGCGTTTCGTCCACGCCGCCTTTACCCATGGTGCTGGTGGCGACGGGCAGGTGGGCCAGTTCCTGCAGCGCGCGCAGCTCGGCCTCGGCGCGCGAACCGACCACCCCGCCCCCGGCGTACACGATCGGGGCCTTTGCCTTGGCCAAGAGCTCCGCGGCGGCGGCGATCGCGTCCTCGCCCGGCTGCGTCCGATCCAGCGGGTAAGTCCCGAGCGAAGCCTTGCGCGCCGGGACCGGCTTCTCCTCGCGCTCGCCCAGCAGCTCCATGGATATGAGCAGCACCGCGGGTCCGGGCCGCCCGCTCGCCGCCGCGGTGAACGCCATGTCCACGTAGTCCTCGATCCGGTCCGCGGTGGTCACGCGCCGGGTCCACTTGGAGACGCCCTCGAACAGGGCCATCTGGTCCAGCTCCTGGAAGGCGTTTTTGTCGCGCGCGTTCGGGCCCACGTCCTGCACCAGCGCCACCACCGGGATGGACGCGGACAGGCACTCGGCCAGCCCCGGAACGACCAGGGTTGCTGCGGGGCCGTTTTGCGCCGTCACCACGCCGACCTTGCCGGTCGCCCGGGCGTAACCGTCCGCCATGTAGGTCCCGGCGTTCTCCTGCCGGTAGCCGATCTGGCGGATGCCCAGATCGTCCGCCGCGAGCGTGAGCTGGGGCGGGTTGCTCTGCCCGAACAGGAACTCGACCCCGTGCCGCTTGAGGGCCCGCGCGAACCGCTCCGGCGGCCGTAAGGTGTCCGTCATCTCGTCTCCCATGCCTACGGCGTAACCAGGACTTTGCCGTGGTCGTTCGGTTTGCCCAGCGCTTCGAAGATCGCGGGCGTCTCGTCCAGACTGACCGTCTTGGTCACCAGGCCGTCCGCCGTGATGCGGCCCGCGGTCAGCATGCGCTGCACGAAGTGGAAGTCGCCCGGCACGTAGGCGAACGGGTACGACATGCGCAGGCGCTTCATCGCCGCCGAAAGCACGGTAAAGCCTTCCGGCTGCATGCCCGTGCCCACCAGCACCAGGTGCGAGAACGGCGGCGCCATCTCGATCAGCTTCGCGATCATCGGCCGGCCCACGCACTCGAAGATCACCGACGGCTTGCGGCCGGTCCGCCGCTCGAACTCGGCCACCGGGTCCGGCGTCGCCTTCGCATCGATCAGGACCTCGGCGCCGATGCCGCCCGCCCGCTCCAGCCGTGCCGGAACCATATCGCTTACGGCGATGTCGCCCGCGCCGAAGAACCGCGCCCACTTGACCATCGCCAACCCGATGACGCCCGCGCCGACGACCAGCACGCTCGCGC
>CAXUHL010000059.1:0-979 GCA_964250745.1 uncultured Acidobacteriaceae bacterium | reverse complement strand
CACCTGGGCCGTCTTCCACGCGTTGAAGCCGACCGCCAGCGGCTCGATCGTTGCCGCGTCGTGGTCGCTGAGTTTGTCGGTGAGCTTGATCGCGAGCCCCGCCATGCACGTGGAGTACTCGGCGAACGCCCCGAGCATCCGAATGTCGAAGCCCTGCGAGATGATCTGCGTGCACTCCGCGTAGCGCCCGGCCCGGCACTGGGGGCACTCGCCGCACGGCCTGGCCGGCAGCGCGACCAGGCGGTCGCCGACCGCCCAGCCGTCGCTGCCCGGCCCCACCTCCACCACCTCGCCCGCGTACTCATGGCCCAGCACGCTGCCTTTCTGGAGCAGCCCCGGAACCTCCACCGCGTGGAGGTCGGACCCGCAGATGCCGCAAGCCTTGACCCGGAACACCAGCCCGCCCGGTCCGGCGGCGGGCTTTTCAACCTCGGCGACCTCCAGCGGTTTGCCTATCTCGATAAACTGCACTGCCTTCATGCCCTGCTCCCGAAGCCCGGAATACTTACCCGACGGTAAAGTACAGGGGCGCGACGAGAACGCGCAAGCGTTTCCGCGCGGGGCTCGGGAACATTGACGCGAGGGCGCAAAAAGGGTCTGATACCGCCCATGCAGCCCCGTATACCCGTGCCTCGAAACAAGACAAACGACTACACGCGCGAGGCGGCGGCCACTCGGCGCGCGTTCGCGGCCGAGAAGACGGGCGCGGAGCTGGCCCACGTCGGGCAGTACTCCTTCAATCCCGCGCTGCTGCCGGGCAACATCGAGAACTTTCTCGGTGTCGCGCAGGTGCCCATCGGCCTGGCCGGGCCGCTGCGTATCGCGGGCGAGCATGCCCGCGGCGACTTCTACATCCCGCTCGCGACCACCGAGGGCACGCTGACCGCGAGCTACAACCGCGGCATGCGCCTCCTGACCGAGTGCGGCGGTGTGACGACAACCGTGGTGAAGCACGCAATGCAGCGGTCGCCGGGCGGCG
>CAXUHL010000058.1:7448-13961 GCA_964250745.1 uncultured Acidobacteriaceae bacterium | reverse complement strand
GGTTCGCGTTGCGGCTCCCGATGTCCGGGATGGGCCGCGAGCGGCCGAACAGCGTCCGCACCTTCTGGGTCGCGCGCGTCTCCTCAAGCGTGCGGTCGATGAACGCGCGCACCCCGGCATACCGCTCAAAGTATTTGTCGATGTACTGCCGCGCTTCTTTCTGGTCGATGCCGAGGTTCGCCGCCAGGCCGAACGGCGAGATGCCGTAGACGATGCCGAAGTTGACCGCCTTGGCCCGGTTGCGGGTGGTCTTGTCGATCCGGTCCGCCGGAACCCCGAACACCTCGCTCGCGGTGAGCGTATGAATGTCGAGCCCGGTCTTGTACGCGTGCACCAGCAGCGGGTCTTGCGAGAAGTGCGCCATCAGCCGCAGCTCGATCTGCGAGTAGTCCGCCGAGAGCAGTACCCGGCCCGGCGCGGCGATGAACGCGGCGCGGATCTCGCGGCCCAACTCGGTCTTGATCGGGATATTCTGCAGGTTCGGGTTGGTGGAGGACAGCCGCCCGGTTGCCGTGCCGACCTGGTTGTAGGTCGTGTGGACCCGGCCCTCCGCGTCGGCGAGCACGGGCAGCTGGTCCACGTAGTTCGACTTGAGCTTGGCCAGGTGCCGGTACTCGAGCACCATGCGCGGCACCGCGTTTACCTCCGCCAGCTCCTCCAAAACGTCCTGCGCGGTCGAAACCACCTTGCCCTTGCCGTACTTCAGCGGCTTGGGCAGGTCCATTTTATTGAACAGCACGTCGCCCAGCTGCTTGGGGGAGTTGATGTTGAAGCGGTGGCCGGAAGCGGCGTAGATTTCCTCGCCGACCCTGTGCATCTCGCTCGTGAGCTTCGCGTCCAGCTCGCGCAGCGCACCTAGGTCGACTCGCGCGCCCGCCTGCTCCATGCGCAGCAGCACGGGCACCAGCGGCCGGTCGATCGTCTCGTACACCTTCCGCAGATCGGCCGCTTCCACGTCGCCGCGCAAACGGGGCGCGAGCGTGTGGATGGCATGAGCGGCCTCGGGCAGGGCCTGCTCGCCTTGCGCCTGCAAGGGCCGGTTGGAGAAGCGGGCGGCGACGTCGGCGAGCCGGTGCGTGGTGTGAGTGGGGTTGACCAGATAGGAAAGCAGCATCAGGTCTTCCTGTGCGCCGCGCAGCACGATGCCCTGGCCGGCCAGTCCGCGGAGGGCGGCCTTCACGTCGTGGACCTGCTTGGGAACTGCCTCGTCTTCGAGCAGCGCGCGCAGGGCATTCGCGTCCATGCGCAACGCTTGATGGTCGGAGGCCGCGACGCCCAGCTTGTACACCTTCGCGGGTTTCGGTGCCGCGGGTTCGGCGGACGCGGAGAAGTCCAGCAGCATGGTCTGATTGGTCTGCAGCGCCGGGTCGGCGGCATCGAGCTCGCCCTCGCTCACCTGCTCGGCCAGCTCGATCGCTTCGGACTCCTCGACCGCGAACGCGAAGCCCGTTTTCGCTCTTTCGAGAAACGCGGAAACCTGCTCCGGCGACGGGTCGAGCAGGTACTCGACCGGGGTCGCGGGCGCTTCCGGGGCCAGCTCCTTGAGCAGCGTGGTGAACTCGAGCTCGGAGAACAACGCGCGGCAGGCCGCGAGGTCGGGCTCGGTGGTGCGCATCCGGTCCAGCTCCAGATCGACCGGCACCTCGGTGTGGATGGTCACCAACTCCTTCGAGAGCAGCACCGCGTCGCGGTTGTTCTGGAGCGATTCGCGCTGGCGCTTGCCTTTGATTTCATCCGCGTGGTCCAGCGCCGCCTCCACCGTCCCGAACTGCCGGATCAGCTCGACCGAGCCCTTGTCGCCGATCCCCGGCGCGCCGGGAATATTGTCGATCGAGTCACCCCGGAGCGCCATGACGTCGACGACCCTCTCGGGCGGAACCCCCAGCACCTCCTCGACCTTGGCCCGGTCCAGGATCAGGTTTTCCTTCATGGGGTTCAGCACCTTCACGTGCTCGTTCACCAACTGCATCATGTCCTTGTCGCTGGTCACGATGAAGACCGGGATCGCCTCGGCAGCGGCCTTGACCCCCAGCGTCCCGATCACGTCGTCCGCCTCGAAGCCGTCGTACTGGACGATGGGGATGCGGAACGCCTCCAGCGCGCGCCGGATGTAGGGCAGTTGCTGGGCCAGGTCGGGCGGCATGGCCTCGCGGTTGGCCTTGTATCCGCCGTAGTCCACCTCGTCGAACTGCTGGGTCTTGATGTTCCACTTGCGCACGGTCTTCATGGTGCTCGCGCGCTCGTCGCGAAAGACAGGCGAGCTGGTGTCGAAGACGGCCGCGAAGTACTCCGGCGCGAAATCGCGCCGGAGTTTGTTGATCATGTTGACGAAGACGTACACAGCCGCCGTGGGCACGCCGGTACGCGTCGACATAGGCCGCTGCCGCTGCATGACGTGGTAGGCGCGGAAGATGAACGACATGGTGTCGAGGAGGAACACCGGCGGTTTGGCGGCTGGCTGGCTCACGAAGCCAGTTTACGTAAGGAGCATGCAGTCGCCGTATGAGAAAAAGCGGTAGCGCTCGTGGACGGCGTGCGCGTAGGCCCGCATCACCGGGCCGTACCCGGCAAAAGCGGAGACCAGCATGAGCAAAGAGCTTTGCGGCAGGTGGAAGTTGGTCAGCAAGCCGCCGACGACCCGGAACCGAAAGCCGGGGGAGATGAAGATGTCCGTCGAGCCGGAGTGGGGCTCGAGCTTTCCGGAGACGGCGCAGTGTTCGAGGGTGCGCACGGTGGTGGTCCCGGCGGCAACGACCCGCCGCCCCTCTTCGAGCGCGCGGTTCACCGCATCGGCCGCAGCGGAGGGAAGAGTGTAGCGTTCCCGATGCAGGCGGATTTCGTCGACCCGCTCGACGCGCACCGGCTGAAACGTCCCCAACCCAACGTGCAGGGTGACGTACGCGATCTCGACGCCCCTCGCCCGCAAGGCCTGAAGCACCTCCGGCGTGAAGTGCAGCCCGGCGGTCGGCGCGGCCGCCGAGCCCCGCTCCGCCGCGTACACGGTCTGGTAGCGGGCCCGGTCCTCCGGGGTACTCGCGCTGTGCTCCCGGCGGATATAGGGCGGCAGCGGCATTTGGCCCAGCAGGTCGAGCGCGCCGTAGAAGTCCGGGCAGGGCGCGAACCGGAGCGTTCGCTCGCCGAACTCTCCATGCGCCGTGACCTCGGCCTGGAGGACGGGCTCGCCCTGCCATGGAAACAGCAGCCGCTCGCCCAGAATCACCTTGCGCCCGGGCCGGACCAGACAGCGCCACTCGTCCGGCGCGGTCTCCTCGACGAGCAAAACCTCGACCCTTGCCGGGTCCTGCCCCGGCTGTATGCGCGCGCCGCCGCGGCGAGCGAACAGCCGCGCCGGTAGCACCCGGCTGTTATTCAGCACCAGCAGGTCGCCGGGGGCCAGCAGCGTGGGCAGGTCGGTGAAGCGCCGGTCGGCGAGCGAGCCGATTTCCCGGTCCAGCGTGAGCATCCGCGCCCCGGAGCGCTCCGCTGGCGGCGCCTGCGCGATCAGTTCCTCCGGCAGCGCGAAGCCGTAGTCGCGCACCAACTCCGGGTGCTCAGGCATCCGGGGTGAGGCTCGCCGACACGGGCGGGGGCACCGACGGCGCGACCACCTCCATGTGGGCCATCGCGGCTTCGGTCGCGTTCAAGGGCTCGACGGCGGGCTGAGCCAGGTCTTTCCCCTCCACGGACGCTTCCATGGGCGCCGCCATGGGCGTCTTTGCGGGCGCTTCCGAGCCGTTCCCCGAGGCGTGCGGGGATTCCACAACCGCATGGTCCATCACGGCTTCCGTCACATTCGCGGGCTCAGGTGCCGGCGATTGCACGGCCGGGCTTGCGCCGTTCGCGGCCTTTCGGGCCTCCTTGGCGGCGATCTCCTCCCGGCGCATCTCCACCCGCTCGTTGAACAACGCATACAGGTGCCCGTGCCGGGCGATCTCGGCCTCGGTCGGCATCCTGTTGCTCTTCACTCGGTTGCAGGCCAGGCAAGCAAGAATGGTGTTGGTCCAGTCGGCCGCGCCGCCCGCGCTTACCGGCACCAGGTGGTCCTTGGTCGCGTAGTGGTTGGCTTTCAGGTGCTCCTTTTCCTGGCTCATGGGCTTCCAGCAGTAGAAACACAGGCTGCCCTGCACCAGAAACATCAGCTTTTTCAGGTCCCACATTCCCTGGCTCATACGGTTCCGGTCTCAAAATACCGCAACGCCAGCGCGCGCGCACTTTCTAAAGCGGCGTCCACGTTACTTCGGATTTTCTCCAGATCCTCCGGCCCGGCTCCGGGCGAAGGGGGCGGAATACTGCGGGCCCAGCTCACGGCCACGCGCGAGAAAGGCTTGGGGATCAGGAAGCGGTCCCAGGAGCGCAGCGTCCAGGCCCGCTCCGGCTCGAGGTGGAAGCAGCCGATCTCGCGCCCGGTCGCCTGCGCGAGCTTGACCGGCCCCAGCTTCGAGCGGAATGCCGGCCCGCGCGGCCCGTCCGCGGTAAAGATGGCGAGACCGCCCCGGTCCACCTCCGCGCGCAGCGCCAGCAGCCCGGCTACGGCCCCCCGAGAACTGGACCCGCGCACGCTGCGAAATCCAAGCCGGCCGAGGGTCCTGGCGATCAACTCGCCGTCGAGGGACCGGCTGATGAGGATGCAGGCGGCGTAGCGGCGAAAGTACCACCCCGCCGGGAAGGTTCCCTGGTGCCAGAAGCAGTAGATCCCCCGCGCGGGCAGCGGGGCGGGAGCAGCGCCTTCCTCGGCCAGCACCGTGAAGCGCAGGGTGCGGCCCACCGCGGCGATGGCAAGCGCGGCCAGGCGGGGGACCAGCAGAAGGGCGAGCCGCTCCCGAAAGCCGGATCGAGGATTGTTTCGCACACGCCGATTCTAGCGAGCGCCGGCGGAAGCAGTTCCTCCGATGCCGGGAGGCGCCAAAACAATCTCCATGCGGCTTTTCCCGCCGGACAATCCGCGCTCACGGCATCCCGCCTCTCGACACCTTCAGGCAAACCGCTCTAGAACGCGGCGGAGACGGAGTCGGTGAAGCCGAACGCGGCGCGGACGCGTTCGGCCTCCTCCGCCGGCGGCGCGCCGAAAAGCCGCTTGAACTCCCGGCTGAACTGCGACGGGCTCTCGTACCCGACGCGCCCGGCGGCGACCGCCGCGGTGAGCGACCCCTGGACCATGAGCATGCGCGCCCTGTGCAGGCGCAGCCGCTTGAGGTACTGCACGGGCGAGGTCGCGGTCACGGCCCGGAAGTGGAAGTGGAACGCGGACGGGCTCATGCCCGCGGAGCGCGCGAGGCGGGCCACGTCCATGGGGGCGGCGTAATCCGCGTGCAGCGCGGCCAGGGTGCGGTGCACCTGCGCGCGCGGCTCGCCGCCCAGCACCAGGGCACGGAGGGCACCGCCGCCCGGACCCTGCAGCAGGCGATACAGAAACGCCCGCACCAGCCCGGGCCCCAGAACGCGCGCGTCGGCCTCGCACACCATGGCTTCGACCAGGCGCAGGGCCGCGCGGCTCAGCGCGCCGTCCATGGGCGAGGTCGCGGCCCGCGGCTCGGGGCGGCCCCCGCTCACCGGCAGCGGTTCCATCTCGACCAGCAGCCCGCTCACCGTGTCCAGGTCGATCGCGATCGCCATGCCCAGGAACGGCCCGCTTTCGTCGACGATCGTCTCGCAGTCCGCCGGAACCGGCACGGTGACCGTCAGGCAGCTCCCGGAGTCGTAGCACAGCACGCGGTCGGGCAGGTGAAACCGCTTGCGCCCCCGCGCAACGACGACCACGCATGGGGTGTAGAGCACGGGCACCGGAGGACAGGACTTGCCGGCGCGCAGCAACACCACACCCGGCACCGAGGAGGGGTGCGCACCGTCTCGGACCGCTGCCCGGCCCAGCAGTTCGGCGATCTCGCGGCGGTCGGCGGCGGAGTCGTCCATGGTCTATAGTGTACCGCCGCGCCGGAAACTCCTGACCCGGCACTGGAGGTTTGGGCAAGAGCTTTGGAGGTCCGGGCATTGTGCTCGCCCTGCAAAACACGTCTCCTGAGATGGAGCGCGACCCCGCTCGCCCAAACGGGCAAGCCCGACTCGCGCACAGGAGACCGATTATGACGATCCGGGGATACGCGGCCGCCGCGGCTGGAAACAGCCTGAAACCATGGGAGTACGAAATGCCCGAGCTGGGACCGAACGAGGTAGACGTTCGCGTGACCCATTGCGGCATCTGCCATACCGATGTGGCCATGGTCGATAACGACTGGGGTTTGTCCCGGTACCCGGTCGTACCGGGACATGAGATTGCCGGCGTGGTCGAGGCGGTGGGCTCGGCGGTCCACAGGCTGCGTCCGGGGCAGAGAGTCGGCGTCGGAGCCCTGTGCGGCTCCTGCATGGAGTGCGAGTTCTGCGAGAGCGGTCGGCAGCACGTGTGCGCGCGGGTGGCCGGGACGGTCATGGGCGAACACAAGGGCGGCTTCGCTTCCGCGGTGCGGGTCAATCACTGGCAGTTCGCGCACCCGTTGCCGGAAGCGATCGCCTCCGAGC
>CAXUHL010000058.1:0-7438 GCA_964250745.1 uncultured Acidobacteriaceae bacterium | reverse complement strand
TTTACGCCGCTGCTGCGCTACGGGGTCAAGCCCACCGACCGGGTCGCGGTGGTGGGCATCGGCGGCCTGGGCCACTTGGCGCTCCAATACCTGGCCAAGTGGGGCTGCGAGGTGACCGCGATCAGCTCGACGCACGAGAAGGATGAGCAGGCGCACGGGTTCGGCGCGCGGCACTTCATCGCGACCGGGAGCGGCGATGAGCTCGACAAAGCAGCCGCCCGGTTCGACTTCATCTTGTCGACGGTGAGCGCCGACCTGCCCTGGGACCGGTACCTGCGGGCACTGCGGCCCGGGGGCAAGCTTTGCATCGTCGGCATCCCGGACAAGCCGGTTTCCTTCATCTCCTGGAACATCATCGGCGGGGAGCGCTCGGTAGTGGGCGGGCAGCCGGGCTCCGTCGACGAGACGCGCACGATGCTGGAGTTTACCGCGCGGCACGGCATCAGGCCCATGATCGAGCCGTTCCCCATGGCGGAGGCGAACGCGGCGCTGGATCACACGCGGAAGGGCAGGGCGCGCTACCGAGCCGTGCTGGTCGCCTGAGACGCACCCAGGGGCGCGCGGCCCGGCCTCAGCCGCGCGCCTTGCCGGCCGACGCTTCGAGCGCCCGGCAAACGGCGTCGGTCATCTCCGTGGTTGAGCTGCTGCCGCCCAGATCGCGCGTCCGCACCTTGCCCTCGCGCAGGACGGCTTCAATCGAGTGCATCAGCGTGCTCGCGAGTTCGGCTTCTCCGAGGAACTCCAGCATCAACTGGGTCGACCAGATTGTCGCGATCGGGTTCGCCTCGTTCTTGCCCACGATGTCGAAGGCCGATCCGTGAATGGCCTGGAACAGACTGGGGTACTTCTTTTCAGGGTTGAGGTTGGCGCTGGGTGCCAGCCCGAGGCTGCCTGTCAGCGCGCCCCCGAGGTCGGAAAGGATGTCGCCGAACAGATTCGAACAAACGAAGACGTCCAGGGTTCCCGGATGCGTCACCATGCGGGCGGTCATGGAATCCACCAGCTGCTTGTCCGACTTTACCGTCGGAAACTCGGCTGCGATTTTGGCGAACACGGCGTCCCAGAAAACCATGTTGTGCTGCATGCTGTTGGACTTGGTTACGCTGGTGACGAGCTTGCGGTCGTGGGACTTGGCGTATTGAAACGCGAACCGCATCAGGCGCTCGGTGATGGAGCGTGTAAAAACGATGGACTGGATCGCCACCTCCTCCTCCTTGCCGGCGTGGACGCGTCCGCCCGCCCCGGAGTACTCGCCTTCGGAGTTCTCACGCACGCACACCATGTCCAGTGAGCGGGGTTCCCCGTGTGCGAGCGGGGTGGTGACGCCCTCCAGCAGGCGCAGAGGGCGCAGGTTGATGTACTGCTCCAACCCCTGCCGGATGGGCAGCAGCAAACCCCACAGGGTAATGTGGTCCGGTACATCCGGGCTGCCTACCGGACCCATCAGGATCGCGTCGAAGCCGCCCTCTTCCAGCTGCTGGATGCCGTCCTTCGGCATCATCTCGCCCGACTTTTGGTACCGTGTGGAACTCCAGTCGAACTCCCGGGTGTGGAACCGGATGTCGCCGTGCAGCTCCTCAAGCTTCTTCAGGACCTTCTGGTCCGCTCCGATGATCTCCGGACCGATTCCGTCCGCGGGGAATACAGCGAGGTTGATGTCTTTCAAGTGAGGCCTCCGTCCGCCTATTGACTTACTAAGCACTAGGAGCACCGCCGGCGGAGAAACGTTGTTTCGCCGGGAGGCCGCCGCGGGCGATCTTTCGGCGCGCCCGGACGCCGCGCCCTCGAGAGGCCCTCGCGTTAGGATCGAACCTGCGATGCCCGCCCTGGCCCTCTCCACGGATCTGCAGTACGTCAAGGGCATCGGTCCGCGCATCGCGGAGTCGCTGAAAGCCAAAGGCGTGCTCACGGTAGAGGATCTGCTGCACAGGCTGCCTTTCCGCTACGAGGACCGCATGCACCCGGTCCTGTTCTCCGCACTGCGGGCGGGGGAGATGGCTTCCGTCATCGGCGAGGTGCGGGGCAGCGTGCTGCTGCAAACGGCGAAGATGCCGATCTTCGAGCTGACCGTGGGGCAAAACCTGCAAACGCTCAAGTGCATGTGGTTCCGCGGCGCCTGGCTCAAGGACAAGTTCAAGCCCGGGCAGCTGGTGGTGGCCTACGGGCGCGTGGAAGCGTCGCGGTCCGGGGTCGGCTTCAAGATGATCCAGCCGCAGGTGGAGGTGCTGCCCGAGAAGGCCGACGCCGACCTGGTCGAGGTGGGGCGGATCACCCCGGTGTACGAGACGCTGGGCGGCCAGCGCCTGGGGACCAAGTGGCTGCGCAAGGTGCTTCACACCGTGCTCAGCGAACTGGGTGACCGCGTGCCGGAAACACTGCCGTTTGAGATGCTGGCGCGCCTGGGGCTGCCCGGGCGGGCGCGCGCGCTGCACGAGGTCCACTTCCCTCCGGCGGGCACGCCCATGTCGCTCCTGACGAGCGCCCGCACGCCCGCGCAGCAGCGGCTCATCTTCGAGGAGCTGTTCTTCCTGGAGCTTGGCCTCGAGCTGAAGCGGAGGAAACAGCGCGAGCAGTCCGGCATCGCGTTCGAGACCGGCGAGCGGGTGCGCGGAGCCCTGCGCAACCTCTTGCCCTTCAAGCCGACTCCGGCGCAGAAGCGCTCGCTCGCGGAGATCGCGGCGGACATGCGCAAGCCCACGCCCATGCGGCGCCTGCTGCAGGGCGATGTGGGCTCCGGCAAGACGATCGTCGCGGTGCAGGCGATCCTGATCGCGATCGAGAACGGTTACCAGGCCGCCCTGATGGCACCGACGGAAATCCTGGCGACGCAGCACTACCTGTCGGCGCGCAAGCTGCTTGAAAAAGCCGCGGAGGCGGGCGGCCGCGCGTACCGGACGGCGCTGCTGACAGGCTCGCTGGACCCGGCGCAGAAGCGCTGGAACCGGCAAAGGATCGCGAACGGCGATGCGGACCTAGTGATCGGCACGCACGCGCTGATTGAGGACAAGGTAGAGTTCGCCAAGCTGGGGCTGGTGGTGGTGGACGAGCAGCACCGGTTCGGGGTAGTGCAGCGGTTCCGGCTGATGCGGAAGCCGGGCGCGGCGGAGCCGGACCTGCTGGCGATGACCGCGACGCCGATCCCCCGCACGCTGGCCCTGACCTTGTACGGCGACCTGGAGGTAAGCGTGCTGGACGAGCTGCCGCCGGGCCGCACGCCCGTGGTGACCCGCCAGGTGACCGACGAACGAGCGGACGAGGTGTGGGGGTTCGTGCGGAAGGAGGTCGCGCGGGGGCGCCAGGCGTACATCGTGTACCCGGTGATCGAGGGGCCGAAGACCGACCAGCCGGAGCTGGAGTTTCCCGCGCCGGAACCCGCTCCGCCCAAGCCGGCGAAAAAATCCACGAAAACGAAAGCCCCCCTGTTCGCCGGGCTGCCCGAACCGCCCGCGCCCGCCCCTTCCGCCAACGGACTGAAGTCCGCGACGGAGATGTACGAGGACCTTCGCCACGGGGCTCTCGCGGGGCTGCGCCTGGGACTGCTGCACGGGCGTCTGCCGGCGGACGAGAAGGACATCCAGATGCGGCGGTTCGCGCGGGGGGAGATCGACGTGCTGGTTTCAACCACCGTGATCGAGGTGGGGGTGGACGTGCCGAACGCGACCACCATGGTGATCGAGCACGCGGAGCGCTTCGGGCTCTCGCAGATGCACCAGCTGCGGGGGCGCGTGGGGCGGGGCAGTGCCAAATCGTACTGCATCCTGATGACCGGCGGCCGCATTGCCGAAGCCTCCGCCGAGCGACTGGCCGCCATGGTGCGAACCCAGGACGGCTTCGAACTGGCCGAGCTGGACCTGGAACTGCGCGGTCCGGGGGAGTTCTTCGGGACGCGCCAGTCCGGGTTGCCGGACTTTCGCGTCGCCTCGCTGATCCGCGACCGGGGTTTGCTGGAGCAGGCCAAGGCCGAGGCCCAGCGGTTCGCCGCCAATCCCGACGGCGAGGCCGACCCGGAGGAAAAAGCGATGGTGTGGGCCGCCCTGCGCGAGACCTGGCAGCGGCGCTACGGGCTTGTAAACGCGGGCTGAGCGGGCCAGGCGGGAGGATTCCGCTTCAGCTGGCTCAATGGGCAGCGCATCGAGCTGTCGGGCGGCCAGTCTCTCTGATTCCAGAAACAAGGGCGGCCGTCATCCCGCCCGGAGGTTCCATGATTCAAGTCAAGATTCAAGTCAAGGCAAGCAGCGTCATCCCTGCCCCGGTGGACCGGGTGTGGGCCCTTCTGCGCGACTTCAACGGCTTGCCGGCGTGGCTGCCGGGCGTCACGCAAAGCCGCATCGAGGAAGGCGGCGCGCCCGACCGGATCGGCAGCGTGCGCCGCCTGGAGCTGGCAGACGGAGCCGTGCTGCGCGAGAAGCTCCTGGCCCTGTCGGATTGGGAGCGCAGCGTCACATACTCGATTCTCGAATCGCAGCTACCTATCCGCGACTACAAGTCCACGATCCGGGTGCGGCCCGTCACCGACGGCGACCTCAGCTTCATCACCTGGGAAGGTGAGTTCGACGCCGTCGGGGATGCGGCGGCGGCGATGAAACGCCGCATGCTTCATGACATCTACTACCCCGGTTTCGAGGGCTTGAAGCGGCTTTTCTCGGTGGACGGGAGGCGCTTAGGGCGCGAACATCAAACGTAGACGACAGCGCGCTCAAGCCGCTTCGCGCGTCCCCCAGCTTTGGTCGCCCAGGAACTCCTCCCCGCCCTCGGCGGCGTATAGGGTCAGGTGGACGCGCACGGGCAACCCTTCGGCCTCGGCTCCGGCGCGGCGCGTACATTCCCATAGGCTGGTCAGCTGCTCGTGCGCGTCGGTGCTCAGCTGCACGCCCATGCCCACCAGCAGCCCGTACACTTCCAGCGCGTACTCCCGGGCGAACTCGAAGTCGATGTCGGCGCAGCGCGCGCTCACCTCGCCCTTGGCCAGCACCCAGCCCCGGCAGGCGACCACCGCCGCGGCAAGCGGGTCCAGGAGGCCTTTGGGCGGGGTTGCGCAGGTTGCGATCAGGACCAGGTTCCACTCGTCGGCAGCAGTCTTCATGCCTCCTTCATCGTCCGCTCGCCGGTTTTCGTGAGCCTCCGGCCGCACAAAACCGAGTTCTTCCTCCGCCGCGGGAATGGGGCGTAGCATGGGCCGATGATCGTGGGACTGGGGACGGATCTGGTAGAGGTGGAGCGAATTCGGGCCGCGGTCGACCGCTTCGGCGACCGCTTCCTACTGCGCGTGTTTACCCCCGGCGAGCGGGCCTATGCCGCAGGCAAGCGCCACCCGGAGCAAAACCTGGCCGCGCGCTTCGCCGCCAAGGAGGCCGGGGCCAAGGCGCTGGGCACGGGGCTGAGCCAAGGGGTCGGCTGGCATGAGTTCGAGGTGGCGCGCGAAGCCGAAGCCCCGCCGCGGCTGGTCCTGCACGGGCGCGCCCTGGCGCTGGCCGCGGGGCTTGGGATCGAACGCATCTCGCTCTCACTGACCCACACCGACCGATACGCGTTCGCGGTGGTTGTCTTCGAGGGTCCAAATGCTGCGACCGGGTAACCTGCCGGTCATCCAAGCCATTACCGGCGGGCTAGAATCGCAGGAGCCCCCTGAAACCACACGAAGAGGACACGCGTGCCCAGCCAGCAGGAAGTGCATTGGTCTCAACTGAAAGTCGGCGTGCTGGTGTTTGCCGCGCTCGTGGCGCTCACCGCGCTCATCTTCCTCATCTCCGGCACTTCCGGCGGCGGCCCGTTTTCGCACAAGCTCGTCGTGCGCTCCTATTTCGAGGACTCGGCCGGCCTGAAAGTCGGCGGCCAGGTCAATCTCGAAGGCGTCACCATCGGCGCGGTCAAGACCATCAAGATCGACACCAGCCGCAAGCTCACGCCGGTCGAGGTCACGATGAGAATCGCCGGCAAATACGCGAAAAACGTCCGGCAGGATTCGCAGGCCAGCCTCGAAACCGTCGGCGTCCTGGGCGATACGGTCGTGAACATCAACTCGAAGTCCGC
Organism: uncultured Acidobacteriaceae bacterium; assembly: GCA_964250745.1. Lineage (GTDB taxonomy): Bacteria > Acidobacteriota > Terriglobia > Terriglobales > Acidobacteriaceae > EB88. The sequence continues at coordinate 1,408 of CAXUHL010000058.1, read as the reverse complement.
CCAGAAAGGCCCGATCGCCGAGAATGGCGAGTTGCCCACCAACGAGAGCCCCTCGCTGTCGGACGTCATCAAGTCCAGCCAAGGCACCATCGAGCAGGTCAACACCATCCTGGCCAAGCTCGACTCGCTGGTCGACTCGCTCAACACCGGCCGCGGCTCCATCGGCCAGCTCATCAACAACCCCGACCTGTACAACAAGGCGACGAACGCGGTCGATCAACTGAACAAATTCGTGAACGGCATCGCGAACGGCAAGGGAACGATCGGTAAGCTGGCCACCGACGACTCGCTCTACAACCGCATCAACGACACCGTCGCGCACGTGGACGCGATCACCACGCAGATCGACTCGGGCCAGGGCTCGATCGGCCGTCTCATCAAGGATCCTTCGCTCTACAATAACCTCCAGCAGTCGACCGCGAGCCTGAACGGCCTGCTCGCCGATGTGAACGCCGGGCGCGGCGGGCTGGGCGTGCTCGCGAAGGACCCGCAGTTCGCCGCGCGCCTCCAGGACACGGTGACCCGGCTCGACTCGATCCTGGCCCGCGCCGACAACGGCGAAGGGACGCTCGGGCAGTTGGTGCGGAACCCGTCGCTATACAACAACGCCGACTCCACGCTCGCGAGCGCCAATCACCTGATCACGGCGATCCGCGAGAATCCCAAGCAGTACCTGTCGATCAAGCTGAAGATCTTTTAGGCAGCGGGGGCCTGCTCGCGCGGGCGCCCCTCCGCCCCCGGTGGGCTACTCCGTCTCTTCCGTCCCATCGCCGTGCCGGTCCCGGGCGCGGGCGCCGAAGAAGTCGCCGGTGGAGTAGTAGTAATCGTTGTACTTAGGCGCGGCTTCGATCGCGTCCGTACCCAGACCGGTGCCCACCACCGTGCCGTTGCGGTCCAGCTCGAACGAGGGTGCCGCACCGGGCAGAAACGGCGTTTGCACGTCGGTCGACCCGGCGGGTAGGTTCAGGAACGTGCTCTGGCCGCCGGTGGTCACCTTCAGGGTCGCCGGGGCGGTCAGGTTCGCGGTGATGTAGATCTGGTCGCTCACCGGGCCGTACTTGTTCGCGACCGGGGGCGTCCCGGCGTCGTAGCTTGCGGGCTGCGTGCGGTAAGCGTAGAAGATCGCGTCGCGGCGAATCCGGGGCTGCCGGCCGGTCTTGTACCACTCGATGTAGAACGGCAGGAGGTCGGTCGCGGCGTAGTGCGAGTGGAAGTAGCCCAACGTGCCGAGCGGAATCCCGAAGGTATTGAGGTAGTTTGCGTACTGGTACTTGTTCGGGTCGTCGATGGGGCTCACGTAGGTGCCCTCGACGAAGTCGTTCCAGGTGACGATCTCGACCCATTCCGGGTGCGTCACGTGAATGGCATCCAGCCACATCTTCCGCAGGCCGGCGAAGCCCGAGTACTC
>CAXUHL010000057.1:0-13984 GCA_964250745.1 uncultured Acidobacteriaceae bacterium | reverse complement strand
AGCTCGGCACGGACGCCCTGCTCTTGTCACCGACGCTCGGCCAGCTCGTCGAGCTCACGCGCCGCTGCTCTCTTGCCGTCGGCGGCGATACCGGCCCGCTGCACCTGGCAGCCGCGCTCGGTCTGCCCACGGTCGGCATCTACGGACCCACCGACCCGGCGCGCAACGGGCCGTTCCACGGGCGTTTCCGCGTCTTGCGCGATCCCGCGTCGCGCCGCGACCACACCCGTCACGCCGCGCCGGAAGCCGGCCTGCTCCGCATTGCTCCCGAAGCGGTCGCCGAAGCGGCGCAGGCGCTGCTTCGGCCACAAGCGGTTTCATAATCTGAACCTGCCTGGAGCCTCGCATGAGACCCCGCCGTAAGGCGAGGCTCACGAGGATTGCCGATGCCGCAAAAGGGAGATACCGGACCGCTTCTAGGCCCTCAGACTCCGTGCAGGTGGTAGCGAGGTGCCGGCTGCCCCGTGGACATCATCGCCTTGAGCAGCGCGTCCGAGGACGCCTCAAAGCCGTGGAGCAGCCCGTCGTCCTGGAGGGAGGGCACGGTGATGAGCTCCCCCGCATCGAGGCCGGCCAGGGCCGCATCGACGCAGTCCTCGGTGGTCATGATCGTGGCGGGGTCGAGGGTGTCCATGGCGATGCCCACCGACTCCCAGCCTTCCGATACGGTTACCGCCGGGCTTACGAGCTGCACCCGGATGCCGGTCCCGGCGAGCTGCTGCTGCAGCACCTGGGTGAAGTTGAGGACGTAGGCCTTGGTCGGGCCGTACACCGGGACGAAGGACAGCGGCGAAAAGCCGACGCCGGAGCCGATGTTGATGATCGTTCCGGAGTTGCGTTCGCGAAAGCCGGGCAGCACCGCGATCGCGAGCCTGGTGACCGCCGCGATGTTGAGCGCGAGCATGTTCGCCAGCATGTCCTCGGCGATGTCCGTCAGGCTGCCGACCTGCGAAAAGCCCGCGTTGTTGAGCAAAAGCGTGATCGACGGGTCGCCGGCAATCCTGCGCACGGTCGCGGCCAGCCCTTCGGCCGAGGACAGGTCCGCGACGAACGGCTCCGACCGGATCCCGTGGCGCGCCTCCAGATCCTGACTGATGACGGCGAGCCGGTCGCCCCTGCGGGCGAGGAGGAGAAGGTCGTAGCCGCGCGCCGCGAGGCGGTCGGCGTAGACCTTGCCGATCCCTGAGGAAGCGCCCGTGATGACTGCGGTACCAAGTGTGTTTTTGCGCAATATATCTCCCTTGAAGGCGGCTGTGAAAGTCGCACGTCTAACCAAAATGGTATACGCTGGATACCTGATGTCAATAACGCACCTTGCATATATCAGGGATACTGAAGGAAACCCCAAGTCAAGCACGGAAGAGCAGATCCTCGCCACGCTGCCCTCGATTCGCCCCATCCTGGAGCAGGTTTCGAACAAGTGGTCCATCCTGGTGCTCACGTTTATCTGCGAAAAGCCGCAGCGCTTCAACGCGATCAAGCGCCGCCTGGACGGGATCACGCAGAAGGCGCTGACCGAAACCCTGCGCCGGATGGAAAGGCACGGGCTGCTGGCGCGGCGCGTGATCCCCGTCTCGCCGGTGGCGGTGGAGTACTCCATCACTCCCCTGGGCCGGACGTTGCAAGGCCCCTTCACCGAGCTGTACGAGTGGGCGGTGAGCCACCGGCTTGCCATCGAGCAGGCCAAGGAGGCGTTCGACGCGAGGAAGGCCGCGCGCGTGGACCTGGAGTGACCGGCGAGTCGGCGTTGTACCCTGACTTCTATGTCGCTGCGCCCTCACCGGCTTTTCAGCCCTCTCGTTTCCGGCTCGGGCGCGCGCCCGTGAGCGCCACCCCCTGGCAGCGCACCGCCAAGCGCATTCGCGTCCCTCTGGGCTTTGCGTTTGCGGCGTTTTTTCTGTTCCTCGCCCGCCCCACCCCGCGCTCGCGGGGTCTGAGCGTGGCCCTGGTGCTGCCGGGCCTGCTGCTGCGCGCTTATGCCTCGGGCTACGTCAGGAAGAATGCCGAGCTAACCACCACCGGCCCTTATGCCTGGACGCGCAACCCCCTCTATCTCGGCTCCGCGCTCATGGCATTCGGCTTCGCGGCCGCAGCGCGCTCGCCGGTGCTGGCGCTCGTGCTCGCGGGGCTGTTCGCGGTAGTCTACCTGCCGGTCATTCGCGGGGAGGAAGCGTATCTGCGCGCGCACTTTCCCGGCTTCGACGCCTATGCGCGAAGCGTTCCGCGGTTGATACCCTGGCGGGTGCCCCGGCGCACGGCTTCGGCGGAGCGCGGCGGGTTCAGCCCGGCGCTGTACCGCGCGCACCGCGAGTCCAACGCCGCCTTGGGGGCGGGGCTGCTTTACGTCGCGCTGCTCGTTCGCTTCGCGCTCACGGGGAGGTAGGGTGCTGGCGCGGGCAGGCTCCGCTCGCAAGCGGGGTCCGGGTCTGGCATTCTGGTTGTGGCGCATTCAGCCGGGGCTCACCCGGCTCGGCCGAGAAAGCAAGAAGCGATAACCCGGAGTGCTGTGCGGCCGGCAGGAGAAAACCTAAACAGCATGCCCCTTCGTCTCTCGCTCCCACGCTCGCTCGCCTGGTTTCTGCCCTGCCTGCTCGCGTGCCTGCCGTCACTCGCGCAAGCGCCCAACCTGGCGATTCCCACGCCGTCGGCGAGCTTTCCCTTGCCGCAGAAGCAAACCCTGACCTATTCCGCGGACTGGCGCGTCTTTCCGGCGGGCACGGTGACCGTGCACCTGGAAGCGAACGGGCCCGTCGAGCGCATCTCCGTCGCCGGCGACTCGCAAGGCGCGATCAACCTGCTCTTCCGCGTGAGCGACCGCTTTCAGGCTTCGTTCGACCGCGCCACCGGCTGTTCGCAAAGCTTCAGCAAGCAGCTGATCGAGGGAAGGCGGGAGGTCAACTCCGACCAGCGCATCGACCCGGCCAAGCGCACTGCCTTCTACGACGAACGCAACCTCATTTCGCGCATCGACACCCACCGCTCCGTGCCGGTGCCGCCCTGTGTCAGCGACCTGCTTTCCGGTATCTTCGTCGCCGGCGCGCAGCCGCTGGAGCCCGGGGCCGTGTACCACCTGCCCGTCCTGAGCGGCAACCATGTGACCGGAGTCACGGTCCGCGTGGAGGCGAGGGAAACCGTGCGGACGCCCGCCACGACCTATCAAACGGTGCGGGTGCAGCCGTCCGCCGATGCGGGCGCGGTGCGGGACCGCGGGAAGCTGTGGATCTGGTACTCGGACGACGGCCGCCACATCCCGGTCCAGATGCGCGCCCGGCTCTTTTGGGGCACGCTCACCTTCCGCCTCACCGGTGTCGAGAACAAGTAAACGCGGCTTTACTGAATCTGGAAGCGCTCGCGCATCGCGCGCTGGATGCGCGGCCTGCACAGCAGGTTGAATGCCGTTTCTCTGCCCGGAAACATCCGGAGCGCGGCGTCGCGGGTGTACGCCGACAGCTGGGCTGCCTGGTCCACGGTCATCGACTTGTCCTGCGCGATCGCCGCCAACAGGACCTGCATCATGAGCTGCAGGCGGCGCAGGTTCTGCTGCTCCTCATGATCCTCTTCTCGGCCCTCTCCCCGCCGCCTAGCCTGCTTTGTCTCGGTTTCCATACGGCATTTTCACCGCCGGGGCAGGGAAGAGCAAGGTTTGCCGCCGTTTTTCGATGAAGGGACGCCAATTCACGGCGAGGACCCTCCGGCCCGAAGCACGCGCGAACCGTCGAGGAGGAAGTCCGCCTCGCCCGTGAGATCCGTCCGCATGGTCTGAATGTGCGCCGCTTCGAGGTGGTCGAGCGTCGCCGGACGGGGGTGCCCATAGAAGTTCCGCTTGCCGCAGGAAACGACGCTCCACTCCGGGCGCAGCGCCGCGAGGAACTCAGGGGTAGAGGATGAAAGGCTGCCGTGGTGGCCGACCTTGAGCAGGCCGGTGTGCGGCAGCCCCGCGGCGACCATGCCTTCCTCGGCGAGCGCCTGCGCGTCCCCTTCAAGCAGCGCAGAGGTGTTTCCGTAGCGAAGGCGCAGGACGAGCGAGTCGTTGTTGCCCGGCTCCGCTTTCGGAACGTAGGCGCGGGACGGCCAGAGAGTTTGTACCTCGGTCGCGCTGCCCAGCTCCCAACGGTCGCCTTGCCGGTGCTCCCGGACCGGGATGCCGAGCCCGGCGGCCTTCGCCAGCAGGTCCGCGTAGGTGCGCGAGACAGGGTTGTTGCCGACGAGTAAAACGCGGGGACGGAAGTTCGCGAGCACGGCCGGCATGCCCCCGATGTGGTCCATGTGCGCATGGCTGACGGCTACCGCATCGAGTCGCCGGATGCCGCGCGCCCACAGAGCCGGCGAAACGACCTCCTCGCCGATGTCGAAGTTGCTGTCCGGGGGCGCCCCGACCAGGCCGCCCGCGTCCACCAGCATGGTTTTGCCGTCCGGGGTGGTGACCAGGATCGCATCGCCTTGCCCGACATCGAGCGCCGAAACTTCGAGCGCCCCGGACGGGTGGCGCACCGGCTGCGGCGCGACGGCCAGAAGCGCCGCGCCGAGCAGCCCGCCCATGGCGCAGGGTGCGGCCCAGCGTTCGCCCCGGCGCAGCAGGTACACCGTCGCAGCGAGCAGGACGACCCATAGAGCGACCCGGGACGGCGGCGGCCCGGGCAGGCGAAAGTCGCCGAAAGGCAGCGCCGCGAAGCCATCCACGATGGCCGAAACGAGGTGCAGCAAAGCCGCCGTCGCCGCGGCCGGAACCATCGCGAGCTGCGGCGCGACGAGCAGGGTCGCGAAGCACAGCATCGCCGCCGGCAGCAGAAACGCGAGAAACGGAATGATGAGGAAGTTGACTGGCAGCCCCAGCACCGTGATGCGGTGGAAGTACATGGCCATCGGCAGCGCCATGACCAGCTCGACCAGCGCCGAAACCAGCAGAAGCTCGAGCGCGCTCAGGGTGAAGACCAGAACGGGCGGGAGACCGCGGCGCACAAGCAATCGTCCGAGAACCGGCTCCAAATGCCGCGCGAGCAGACGCACGGAAACCCTCCACTGCGCCACGCACGGGGCCATGGCCGCGGCGAGCGCCGTAAGCCACACCTCGCGCGCGCCAGGGAGGTAGGGCGCGAAGGTTCGCTCGGCCAGGGGGGGCGCGATCCCGCCGATCGCGACCACGGTCAAGAGGGTCATCTGGAGGCTCGCGCCGCCCAACGCCCGCGGGCTGGCAGCCATCAGCAGCAGCCCGGCCAGCCCGAGCGCCTGCAGGGCGTGCCGGTCGCGAAACAGTAACCGACCCAAAAGCAGCAAGGTCACCATCCAGAATGACCGCTGCACCGGCTCGCCGTAGCCGGTGAACAGCGCATACGCGAAGGAAAGCGCGATGGTCGCAACGGTCGCTGCCACCCTCGGCAGACGCAGCCGCCTGGCCAAAAGCAAGACAACCCCCGAGAAGATCGCCAGGTGCATACCGGAAACGACCAGCAGGTGGAACGAGCCCGTCCGCTCGAAGCCGACGCGCGTGTGCTTTTGGAGGTAACTGCGGTCGCCGGTCAGCATCGCGGTCAACATGCTCGCGTCCACGGACGAAATCTTCAGGAATGCCGGGAGCTTCCGCGCGGACGGCAGCGCGGCCAGCCCGACCACGCGCTCGCTGGCCTCGCTTTGCCACGCGTGCAGCAGGCATCGGAACGGGGGCTGCTCCCGGCCCAGCAAACGGACCTGCTTCGCATCGGTCGAACCGAGCGCCCCCACACCCTGTCCGCGCAGGTACTCGCGCGCGTCCCACACGCCGGGGTCGTTATAGCGGCCTTCCGGGTGCGGCGCGAGCGTCGCTTCCACCCGCGAGCCGCACCGGAAGTCCGGAAGAGCCGCTCCGGCATCGGTATAAACGGTCAGGCGGAGGCCGCCGGACAATCGCCCGGCACCGTAGCCGTCAAGCCGCAGGTCGAGCCGCCGCTCCTGTTCCGACCGTGATTTATGCCCGAAAAACGCCGTGAACACGGTCTGCCGGACCGGCTCCAGCCGCACCACCTCACCGGTAAAAGTCTGCGGCTTGCCTGCCTCGGCGAGGATCGCAAGGGCGTGCATGGGATCGACCGGCGGCTCCAACTCGCTTGCCAGGCAGCCCAGGGCCAGGAACAAAGCCCCCAGCGCAGGCACGAGCAGCCTTTGCGCGCGGAAAGCAGCCCAGGCGCTCACGATCCCGAGCGCGACGACACCCGCGACCAACCATCCCGGCGTAACCCAGCGCAAGCCCGCCAGCACGATCCCCAGCGCGAAGGCGCAGGCCGGCAGCAGCGCAGGAGCCGCCGTAAAGGCGATCGGCGCGAGCGCATGCGCGGAGGGCCGCTCGAGCGCGCGGACGCGGCCGGGTGCGGCGAGCGGGATGGCGGTCGCGGCGGCCATGGCGTGTTCCTGTCACCGGCGCGCGAGCTTCGCCACCACCTCCAGATGAAAGGTTTGGGGAAACATGTCGACGAGGTCGAGCGCGGTGATCTCATACCCACTATCGACGAAAACGCGCAGATCGCGAGCCAGCGTCGCCGGATCGCACGACACGTAAGTAACGTGCGTCGTTCCAAAACGGGAAAGTTCCCGCGCGCCGTCCTTGCCGAGGCCCGTCCGGGGTGGGTCCAGCACCGCGAAATCCGGCCGGTCCCGCCCGGCGCGGCGTAGAAACCCGAGCACCTCGCCCTCGACGACGCGCCCGGCTTGCAGGTTTTCACGCAGGTCGGCGCACGAGGCCGGCGCGCCCTCGACCGCGACGACCCGCTCGAACCGCCGCGCCAGCACCCGGCTGAACAGACCTACCCCGGCGAACAAGTCCCAGGCCAGCCTTCCGCGCGCGTCCCCTGTCGCCAGGCGGACCAGCGTGTCCGCCAGAAAGCGGTTGGCCTGAAAAAACGACCGCGCGCCGCCCCGGTACTCCTCCTCACCGGCCCGGTAAAGCAGCGCTCCGCGCCCCCAGCGCGCCCGTTCCCGGCCCTCACCCGCCCCGACCAGCATCGCTCCGGCGAGCTCCGGCACGGCTTTGCAAAAGCGATCGAAGACCGCGCCCCCCGGCGGTTCGGCTCGGGCGATCGCGGTCAGCAGCACCTCCGCGCCATTCGTGAACAGCTCGATCTGATCGCACCATCCCGCGGCCTCCCGCGCGCGGATCGCGGCCTCCACGACCGGAAACAGCGCCTGCAATACCGGCATCGCGATCGGGCAGGCGTCCACCGGCAGCAGCGCGTGCGAGCCCCGCCGGCGGTAGCCCAGGCGGCCCGTCGATGGGTCCACGTGCAGCCGCACGCGGTTGCGATATCCCCAAGGCTCCCCCGCGTGAATCGCGGTCGCAGGCAGATCCCGCAGGCCGGCCCGCCCGAGCGTCTCCTCCAGCACCGCGCGCTTCATCGCGAGCTGCGCCCCGTAGGCGGCGTGCTGGTACTGGCACCCGCCGCAGGCCCCGTAATAGGGGCAGCCCGGCTCCACCCGGTCCGGCGAGGCTTCGAGCACCTGCGTCACCTCCGCCTCCGCGAAGTTCCCCTTGTCGCGCCGGACCGAGGCATCGACCGTTTCGCCGGGCAGGGTGCCCCCGACGAAGACGGCTTTGCCCTCCGCCCGGGCCAGCCCCGCCCCGCCGTACAGCGGCTTTTCGATCCGCAGCCTCACCCGTCGCTCCGCATGTAGAACAAGCTCAGGCGCGGCAGGTCGTAGCGTTCCAGCAGCCGTTTCTCGAGGAACTGCTGCTCCACCTGCCGGATTTGCAGCGCGCCCATCCGGCTCCGGAAGGGCGCGATCTCTCGCGCGCCCTGAGCCCTCAGCGCGGTCAGGTCCTCCTCCGGAAGGGTCGCGAGCAGCATGGCCAGCAGCTTCGCTTCGAGCGCGCGCAGCGTCGCCTCCAGCGCTTCCATATCGGCCAAGCCGCCTTCCGCCAAAGCGCCCAGACGGGCGGCCGTCTCGCCCGCCAGCCCGGCCGCGCCCTCCGGCAATCCCGATCCCCGCACGAGCCTGGCCCCGCACGCGCGCAGGTGCGCCGCGATCCGGTCGCCCTCAAAGCCGCTTTCCCGCGGTTCGGCGGGCGCGGCCCCGACCGAGGCTTCGCGCATCCGCTCCGCCGCCTCCATCACTGCCTGCGCGCACCAAGCCAGGCCGTTGACGCGGCGCGCCCGGCCTTTGGCTTTTTTCACCTCGTGTTTGTCGAAAGCGTCGTCGATGCCCCGCACCACCGCCTCGAGCGGCACCCCCGCATCCTTCCACGCCTCGACCAAAGCCCAGTCCAGCGTCGAAAGCATCAGGAGCGAGCCCCGTCTTTGCTGGAAACGCTCCTCCACCTCCGTGAAGTAGTTGAAGTAGTTGCGCACCGCCGCTAGCTCCGGTTCCGCTCGTGGATCAGGCGCAGCCCGGTGAGCGTCAGCATCGCATCCACCTCGCCGATGAACCGCGACTCCGGCGCGATGAGCCGGGCCAAGCCGCCGGTCGCGACGATGACAGGGGCGGCCGGCAGCTCGGCGATCATGCGCTCCAGGATCCCGTCCACCAGGCCGAGATACCCGAAAAACATCCCGCTTTGCAGGTTGGTGACGGTGTTGGTGCCGATCGCCTTTGCCGGCCGCAGCAGCTCCACCCGGCCCAGGCGCGCGGCTCGCGCGAACAGGGCGTCCGCCGCGATCCCCAGCCCCGGCGCGATCGCGCCGCCCAAAAACTCCCCGCGCGCCGAGACCACGTCGAAGGTCGTCGCCGTCCCGAAGTCCACCACGATGCACGCCCGGGCCCACCGCGCATACGCCGCGACACAGTTCACGAGGCGGTCCGCGCCCACCTCCGGCGGGTTGTCCACCAGCAGAGGCATGCCCGTGCGCACTCCGGGCTCCACCACCAGCGGCTTGGCCCCGAAGTACCGCTCCGCGACCTCCCGCAGGGTCGAGTCCATCGGCGGCACCACGCTCGACAGCACGATCGCGTTCACGGACTTCGCGTCGAGCCCGGCCATCGCGAACAGGTTCAGGAACAGAACCCCGTACTCGTCGACCGTTTGGGTCTTGTGGGTCGTTACGCGCCAGTGCGCGCGCAGGTCGGCCCCGTCGAACACGCCTAAAACCGTGTTGGTGTTGCCGACGTCAAGACACAAAAGCATCGCGCACCCCGCCTGAGAGCACCGTGCGCAAATCGCCCGCATCGGTCCGGACCAGCAGAAATCCGCGCGCATCCAGCCCCTCGGTCACGCCGCTGAAGGGGTTTTCCTCGCCCACGGTCACCCGCTTGCCGCGCACCCAGGTCGACCCGGCTTCGAGGCGCGCGAGCAGGGCTTGCGGGTCTTTCTCCAACGCTTGCGTCTCGCTCGCGAGCGCGGCGAGCAGGTGAACGAGCAGCGTTTCCCGGCTCAAGTCGCCCCGGTCTGTTTCGAGCGCGAGCGAAGTAGCCGGCAGCTCCGGCGCGAACTCGGTTTGGTGTACGTTGATGCCGATGCCGGCGACCAGGAAGCGCACCCGCGCCGCTTCGGCCTGCATCTCGCACAGCACACCGCCCAGCTTGCGGCGGCCGACGAGCAGGTCGTTGGGCCAGCGCAGGTCGGCCGCCACGCCCGCGGCCGCCCGCACCGCCGTCTGCGCCGCCCCCCCCCCGGCGCCCGCAAACCCCCCCCCCGACCCCCCCCGGCCCCCCGGGCGCCCGGCGGCCCGCCCCGCGCGGGCGGCGCCCCCCCGCCCGCCCCCCCCCCACGCCCGCGGCCGCCCGCACCGCCGTCTGCGCCGCCAACCCGGCGGCGAGCGAAAACCACAACGCGTCCCCCGGCGTGAGCGCGGGCCGCAGCAGCACGCTCACGTACAGCCCGCTGCCCGCCGGCGAAGCCCATCGATGCGCGCCGCGCCCGCGCCCGGCGGTCTGCTCGTCCGCCACAAATACGCTCCCATGCGGCGCGCCCTCGGCCCCAGCCTGCATGGCATGGGTATTGGTCGAGCCGATCCGGTCGAAGTGCCGGAGCTTGCCCGTGAACGCCGTCCCGGCCAGCCCATGCTCCACCGCCGCGACGTCGAACCCGCTCGCGAGGGCCGTCAACGGCCTTCCCCCACGATCCGCATGCTCAGGTCCACGGCCACGGCCGAGTGTGTCAGCGCCCCGACGGAGATGTAGTCCGGCCCGGCTTCCGCATAGGCCCGCACCGTTTCGAGGCTGATGCCGCCGGAGGCCTCGACCGGGACCTTGCGGCCGCTCGCGCGCACCACCTCGACCGCCCGGCGCACCTCATCCGGCGTCATGTTGTCCACCAGCAGAGACTCCGCCCCGTTCGCGAGCGCCACGTCGAGCTCCGCGAAGGTCCGCACTTCGATGTCGATGACCTGCCCGGCGCGCCGCTTTTCGTGCGCATGCGCCAGCACGGCCGCGATGCCCCCGCCGAGCGCGATGTGGTTGTTCTTGATCAGGATGCCGTCCGACAGGTCGAGCCGGTGGTTTTCGCCGCCGCCGCAGGTCACCGCATACTTATCCAGTACGCGCAACCCGGGCACGGTCTTGCGCGTGTCGATCACCGTCGCGCCGGTCCCGGCGACCGCGTCCGCGTATCGTCGGGTCAGCGTCGCGATGCCGCTCATGCGCTGGAGCAGGTTCAGGATCACCCGCTCGGTCGAGAGCAGCGTCCGCGCCGTCGTGCGGATCACCGCCAGCGGCTGGCCCTTGCGTACCCTTACCCCGTCGAAGATCTCCGGGTGGCTCACCACCTCGAACGAGCGCTCGTCCCGGCCCTCCAGCCGCGCGAACCCGGCCAGCACCCGCGGGATGGCCCCGAGGCCGGCCACGGTGCAATCCTCCTTGGCCAGCACCGTACCGGTCCCGCGCAGCGCCGGGTCGATGGTGATCAGAGTGGTCTGGTCGTCGGTCGCTTTGTCCTCGGCCAGCGCCTCGGCCACGATCGCGTCTACCCTGCGTGATTTCCAATCCATGGGCGTCCTATTGCGGCGATTTTTGCTTGAGCTCGGTATTTTCCTTCGCCAGCAGGCTGATTTGCTGCCGGGCTTCCGCCAGCTCGACTTTCAATAAAATCTCGAGTTTAGCCTGCTCCACCGTTTCCTTCATCCGTGCTTCCACCGCATGCGGTTCGCTGCGAAGCTCATCGCGGGCGGTTTTCGAATCGCCGCTCATCTCTTCGAGGCGTCTATCGAGTGCCTCCAGTCGGACCGAGATGCCCCGCAGCTCGGGCGCGAACAAATCCTGAAGCACCTTGCGAAAGCTCTCGACGTTGCTGGCCGCCTCTTTGATCTTCACATCCACAGTCTAGCTCCCCTTTCCGTCGAGCCCAGCGAGCCCCGTCCGCGCCTTCGCGATCAGCTCCCGCAGCTCGCCGGCGCGTTTACGCGCCCCTTCGATTACCGCCGGCGCGGCTTTCGCGAGGAAGCTTTCGTTGGCGAGCCGCCCTTCTGCCCCGGTCAGCTCTTTCTCGTACCGTGCCAGCTCCTTGCCGAGCCGCTCCCGCTCCGCCGCCGCGTCCACCTGCCGCTCGTACACCACCTCTACATCGAAGACTAGCGAGGATCGCACCCCCGCCCCGCTGAGCGGTGCATCGGTAAACTCCACCGCGGAGACCCGCGCCAGACGCTCGACGACCTCCCGCACCTCCCGGAGGCTCGCCTCGGCTGCGGCGTTGGCCGGGCGCACCCGGACCGGCACCGCGGCCTTTTCCTCCACGCCGAGCTCCTTACGAACCGCCCGAATGGCGGTCACGATCTCCTGCAGCATCGTCACGTCCCGGCAAGGGCCCACATCGGTCGCACCCTCGGGGTACCGCGCCAACGCGACCGAGCGGTACGGCGCGGTGCCGCCCCCTGCAACCCCGTGGACGGCCTGCCACAGCTCCTCCGTGAGGAACGGCATGAACGGCGACAGGAGCCGCAGCGCGCCTTCAAACGTCCCCACCAGCGTCCGCAGCGCCGCTTCTGCCTCCACCCGGTCCGCCTCGGGCCCCCACTGCAGGCGCCCCTTCACGATCTCCAGGTACCAGTCGCAGAACTCGCCCCAGAAGAACTGGTACACCGCGTTCGCGGCGTCGTCGAAGCGGTAGTTTTCGAGTGCTTCCCCGACCGCGCCCGCCGTCGCCCGCAACCGCGAGCGAATCCACCGGCCCTCGAAGGTGTCGCCGTTCACCGGGCCGCCGAAATCGACCGCCAACCCCGCCTCCCGCGCCCGGTCCACCTGCATGAAGATGAACCGCGCCGCGTTCCAAATCTTGTTCGCGAACGCCCGGTATCCTTCCGTCCGCGCCTCGTTGAAGGCGATGTCCGTTCCCGGCGAGGCCATCGAAGCCAAGGTAAACCGCACCGCGTCGGTCCCGTACCGCTCCACGATCTCGATCGGGTCGAGCACGTTGCCCTTGGTCTTCGACATCTTCTCCCGGTTCGCGTCGCGCACCAGCGCGTGGATGTATACCTCGCGGAAAGGGACGGACTCGGCCAACGGCTTGCCCTCGGACCCCATGAAGTGGCACCCGAGCATCACCATCCGCGCGACCCAGAAAAACAGAATGTCCGACCCGGTCACCAGCAGGGAAGTCGGATAGAACGCCTGGAGATCCGGAGTCTTGTCCGGCCAACCGAATACCGTGAATGGCAGCAGCCCCGACGAAAACCAGGTATCGAGCACGTCCGGGTCCTGCTCCAACGCGTCCCCGCCGCACTTGGGGCAGGTTTCCGGTGCCGAACGCGCCACGATCACCTCGCCGCACGCGCAATACCACGCCGGAATCCGGTGCCCCCACCACAGCTGCCGCGAGAGGCACCAGTCCCGGATGTTGTCCATCCATTCCAGGTAGGTCTTGCGCGCCTGGCCGGGCGTAAACCGGATCGCGGGCTCGCCTTCGACGGGCGCGGCGGCCTCGCGCGCTTTCCGCCCCAGCCCTTCCCGCACCTGCCCTCGCTCGTCCGTCCAGTCCGCCGTGCGCAAAAACCACTGCGTCGAAAGACGCGGCTCGATCACCGCCCCCGTCCGCTGGCTCATGCCGATCGACATCGGGTGATCCTTGACCTCGACCAGCAGCCCGGCCGCGTCGAGATCGAGCACGATCCGCTCCCTCGCCGTAAATCGGTCCAGCCCGTGGTACGGCGACTCCGGCAGGTCGATCCGCCCCTGCGCGTCCATGACGGTGAGCTGCGCGAGCCCGTGCCGCTCGCCGATCGCGAAGTCGTTCGGGTCGTGCGCCGGCGTCACTTTCACCGCGCCGGTGCCGAACTCCGGGTTCGCCCATGCGTCGGCGACGACCGGAATCTCACGCCCGGCGAGGGGCAGAACGAGCATTTTCCCGACCAGCGAGGTGTACCGAGCGTCCGACGGATTGACCGCGACCGCCGCGTCTCCCAGCATCGTTTCCGGCCGAGTCGTCGCGATCACGATCGATCCCGTCCCGTCGGCCAACGGGTAGCGCACATGGTAAAGCTTCCCCACCCGGTCCTCGTGCACCACCTCCAGGTCCGACACTGCCGTCCCCTGCACGGGATCCCAGTTGACGATGTACTTGCCCCGGTAGATCAGCCCGGCCTCGTGCAGCCGGACAAACGCCTCCGTGACCGCCCCGGACAGCCCGGCGTCCATGGTGAAGTACGCCCGCGACCAGTCCACGCTCGCCCCCAACCGCCGCATCTGCTCCGCGATCGCCCCGCCGTACTCCTCCTTCCACGCCCAGGCCCGAGCGAGGAAGCCCTCGCGCCCCAGATCCTGCCGGGTTGTCCCCTCGGCCCGCAGCTGCCGCTCCACCATCATCTGCGTCGCGATGCTCGCGTGGTCGGTCCCCGGCACCCACAGAACACGCTCCCCGCGCATGCGCCGCCACCGGGCCAGGACGTCCATCTCCGTCTGGTTCAGCATGTGCCCCATGTGGAGCCGGCCGGTCACGTTGGGCGGCGGCAGCAGCATGGTGAACGCAGGGCCGGACGCGTCCGGATCGGGCTTCCAAAGGTCGTTCTCGGCCCAAAAAGCGGCCCATTTCTTCTCGATCGCGGCGGGGTCGTACTGCTTCGGCAGGTCGTGGCTCATGGCAGTTTTCACGATAGCA
>CAXUHL010000056.1:0-14060 GCA_964250745.1 uncultured Acidobacteriaceae bacterium | reverse complement strand
GTTCTATCCCTCGCGATCAATCCGACCCACGGCACTCCCTACTGCAATTTCGTCAAGCCTTCGACGCGGCGCATCAGCTTCGCGTACCGTTCAACCGGTTCGCCGCCGCCCAAGTCTGCTGCTCCATCCGCACCCTATATTAAAGTCCTAGAATGTTGGTTTTGCGCGGAGCTTGCTTTTCGGGCTCTACGTGAGATTCCGCTTTAACCTTGATCCTCTCGGTGAAACCGCGCAGTGCGTCGCCGAAGCCCTTCCCAAGTGTGGGAAGGTTTCTCGGTCCGGAGAACAAGACAGCGCTACCCAGAACAAAGAGCAAGTGAGTCGGCCGGAACAGATTATCGATTATGGGAAGTGCCCGCCTCCTATATATGGGTCGATTGCTTATCCTCAGTTTTCTCACATGGGCATTCACTACAGCCAGCATTAACGGTACTTTCATAACCCGCGATACAACTACAGTGGGATAAGATGGTTGGTAGACATGAGACTCGGTTCACTCCTCTTGTGCTGCACACTTCTCGTGTGCGCGGGCTGCCGCTACCCAGGAAAAGGATCCGACATACACCGCGCCGCCACTCTCAGCTGCCGGGCAGTGGAGTTTCGGTTCCGGGCCGCGCGGGCCGGACATCCTGGCAGGGCTCGTGCATACGGCTAACGGGGTAAGCGGAAGAGCGACGGTGTATGGATGCGGAGAAAGGCCTGAGCAAACCGAGCTTGCCGGCGTCGTGGATCAGCAAGGCAGGATGACCCTGCAAACAGCGATGATGCAGAACGGTGTCGTTCTGGAGCTCGACGGGAATCTGAGCGCGGACGGCATGACCTTTGTCGGCTCTTTGCGCTCGTCGCTGTTTGCGCATTGCGACATCGGGGGTCAGGGTCCTGTACGGGGTCGCCGTGAACCGCTCGTATATGGAGAATACGCCGGAGACCTGCCCTCCTCCAAAGGTGACTCGACGCTGCGGGCGGTCATCTCAGTGCATCAGCACACTCCGTTTGGTCCAGGAGGCCGATATCCCGTAAGCAGTTCCATCTTTTTGCACAATCCGAGGTGTGCGGGCAATGTGCCGCTGCAAGTAGAGCAGAGCAACATGTCGGGGGATGTGCTCACGGCCGTCTACGTGGGATCCACCGGTCAAGGCCGGACCATGGTCGCTCTGAGAGCCGTGCTTGAGGGGCAAGCTCGATTCTGCAGGTTTTGGACATCACGGTGACCGGGGGATCTTGCGATAAATTTTACGGAGCAGGTCGTCTGATCCTCGACTGAGGGGTGATTGTTGCCCCATAGTGGAATTGCATCAGCTATTTCACCTAGTCGGGTCCGAGCCGCCGCGCTTCTCGCTGCATTCATGATGGATTCTTCAAGTAGACTTCGCGCCGGAATGGACGATGGCCTTGGCTGGGGTGGGCTGCCCGGCATTCCCGGTGGAAGAAAAATTTCGGGTGTTTTGTGAACTCGTTACGTAAGTGCGAGGGGAAAGTGCCGATAAGGATAACTCATGGAGATGCGCGATGTCGTCTACAGCACTGCCTCAGCCGGACCTTGGGATGGAGAACACCGCGGCGCTGCTTTTCCCTCTGGGGGAGAGCCAAAAGGAGCGAATCACGGACCTGGACACGCTGCTTCACACGCTGCTTCGCACTCCACCCCTCAAGCAAGCCGTTGCCATGCCAGAAGATCTCGCTGTGGCGATGGTGCCGCCGCCCGGCATGTTCACGGCCCTTCGCGTCTGCATGCTCGCGCACGAAGTAGTGATGCTCGCAGGGGCAATCTCCTACGAGTGCTGGCGAGCCGCGCATTAGCAGGCTGCCAGCACGCGCGCCGGCTTGACTTGGGCGGCTATACCGGCCCGTTCGAAACAGCGGTTTAATGTTGAACTAGGCTGCCGGTACCGCTGTATCCGTCGCAGGGGCCACCCGCGATCGTCCAGTGAGCGATCGCGAGGCTTACCGCGCTGGCATCCGCAGTGCCGGTCGCATTGATGGTCACCTGCCACCGTCACCAGCACTAGGTAGAGCGCTCTGCTAAACGTCCCCTTCAAATGGCGATGCGCTCGATCTCGTCGAGCGTGACCTTATCCTCGGTCCGGTCGTAGAGTTTGGTGGTGGTCGGGGACTCGTGGGCAGCGATCTGCTGGGCGCGCTCGATGGTGCCGCCGTTTTCTAGATACGCCGTGATGCCGGTGGCCCGGAAGGTGTGGCAGGATATCTCGGTGCGGATGCCGGCCGCGCGCGCCCGCCGCTGCACCATCTCCCACACCTTGGTCGGGCGAAGGGCCGCGCGCTTAGGCCGCAGCCGCAGTCGAGGGCCGGGAAGAGCGGCTGCCGGCGCTCGGCGCGGAACGCGGGTCCGGCGGCTTCGAGGTAAGCCTCCACGTAGGCCTCGGCGTTGTGGTGCGCGGGCACCTGATGGTGCTTGCCGCCCTTCTCGTGGAGCCGGAACCACCCCCGCCGCCCCTGCACGTAGTAGTCCTCGACCCGCATCCCGACCACCGCCCCCACCCGGGCGAAGCTGTAGATCATCACCCCGATCATGGCCCGGTCCCGCAGGCCGCCGATGATGTCGAGCGGGATCGAATCGAGCAGCGCGCGCGCCTCGCTCGCCTGGAGCACCGGCGTCTTGCCGACCTTGACCACGTGCTTCGGGCCGCGCACGGCCGCGGCCGGATTCGCCCCGAGCGCGCCGCCCGTCACCAGCCAGTCGAACAGCATCCTCACCGCGGCCAGCTTCTGCTTCACCGTCGGCGCGCTGCCCCCGAGCTGCTCGATCCATGCCGCCATATGAAGCGGCCGGATCGCCCCGAGCGCGAGCCTCCGGGCCGGCACGGGCAGGGAGCTCCGCTCTGCAAGAAGAAGGGAAGCAGGGGAGGGAAGCGCCAGGCCCTCGCTCATCGCACCCTCGCGCCGCATGCCTGGCGCAGCTTGCGCAAATCCTCGTTGAGAATGGGGAGTATGTAGACGGTCTTCAGAAGGTGTTCCAGGATTTCAAGGGCGAGCTCGAACTCCTCCTCCGGCGGCCCTTCCATCTCGTGCACCGCCTCGTTGCCGACCAAGCGGTGGTGGTGCAGGTAATCGGCATCGCGCTTGAGAAGTATGCCTTTGGAGATCAGGGCCTCGACAACTCCTCGCAGGCCGGCGGCCGCGAGCGTCCTCGCCCGATGATTGAAGGCAATCAGGGTTTCGGCGTAAAGCCGACGGACCGATTCCGGGAGCTCGGTCTTCTTCACCGCCTCCGCGCGGAACTCCGGCTCCGGGTAGACCGTCCACCTCCACCAGTACTCGCCGGTGTCCCGGTCGCGTTCGTGGGGCCAGGCCACGCCCTGCCGGAATGCAAGGCTTCCGCAGCCCCGGCACTGGACGATCTGCCATAGCTGCTCCTCGCCTTCGTCCTCCAGCCGCACCTTACGCAGGATCGCGTGCTCGGTCCGCCGGAAGCAAGCGCGGCAGGGAAGCCAGTCGGACTGCTCCAGGTCCTCGCTCTGTCCGGCTTCGCTTACCCTCCCACCATACCCCACCCGCCACGGAACATAAAAGGGGTTATGTGCCGCTGGGAGGGGCGAGCCAGCGACCGAAACGCCTCGCGAGCTCCGGCTCCCGGGCAGTGCGACGGCATCGCCGCCCGCATAAGGTTCCGGGTTGCGGGTCAGCTAGTCCACTCGCCATGCCCCGACTTCTACCGGTTGCGCAGGGCAAAGGACATTATCATAGGTTAAAAATGACGTAGATTTCCCACGCAGCAAGACCGCCCCGGAGAGGCGGCCCGCTAGCTGGATCCATTCTGGGGTGACGTGTCATGATTCTGCTCCCGATGCGCCAGCAGCGCGCCCTTCACCTGGAACCCTCACTCAGGAACGGCTAAACGGAAGCTGCTTGCGCTTGAAAACCTGCCGGGTCTTCGAGCCCGATGCCGGCTTCGCACAACCGGCATTCGCGCGGCGTCCATAGCGCGTTCGGCAATCTTGCCAGCGTTTCCAAAGCCACGTCTTCACGCGCGGCGAACGCATCCGCCGCGGTGCCGAGCGTGAGCAGCGTACCGACGACAATCACGCTCGCGCCGCATTCCCGGAGGTCGGCCAGCGTTCCGCGCACCGCCGAACCCGCGTTGATGACGTCGTTCACAATCGCCACGCGCTTGCCCCGCAACATCCTCCGCGCGGCTTCGGGAACGCGGTAGCCGGAGGGAAACAATCCATCACCCGAAGCTCGCGCGAAGCGTTCCGAATAAGCGTATTCGAGATTCAACTCCGAAGCCACGGCAAGCGCGACGAAGGCCCCTTCGATCAGCGGTCCGCACACAGCTTCGATCTCGAAGCCGGCGATTCTTTTGGCCAGCTCGGAGGTGAGCGGTGCGACGCGCCTGGGCCGGCGGTAGAGCACTTCCAGGTCGAGCCACAGCTCGCCGTGATGCCCGGATTCGAGCAGGAAGTGACCCCGCCGGGCAGCCAGCAAGTTTGTCACTTCGTCCTGCATCGCGGCTCAAGCCTCCTCGTCCCAAGGACTAAACAGCGCGTGTCGATGCCAGCGAAGCCGCGCGCATTGCGCGTCACCGGAACCATGCCATGTTCTATCGCCGTCGCGGTGAGCATGAGGTCCGGCTGCGCGGAAGCGGGCTCTGCCTTGCTGCCGTGCTCGACAATCGGAACGACGGCGTTCACGCTTGCCGTGGCCCCAAGTATTTGCCGAGTTTGTAGCTGGTCTCTTCAAGCTTTTCGTACCAGCCTTTATTGACACTCCCATTCACTCGGAGCGGACTGATGGAATCCCACGCTTCGTGAATAGCAGGAAAGTAGAAGGCGGACTCTGGGCTTGTAAACGTTCGCTGAACGCGCTCCGGTCTTAACCGTTTGTACTCGCTCCTCAGCTCTTCTTTCAGCTCCCTCGCCAGCCGTTCCGTTTCTTCTTTTGCTGAGGCAGAGCCGCGCTCAGGCTCAAGCAGTTCCAGTGCTCGGTCGGTCTTTGCCTTCATCGCCAGCAAACGCTCTTGCAGCTCGTCCATGGTCATTCCGCGCATCGTGGGTTCAACGTACACGGGAGCGTCCGGGAAAGGAAAGGGTGTCAACGCGTTCCGGCCTGCAAAGCGAAGGTTTTCCCTTCTTCAGAAAGGCTTTGCCGTTGCTTCGGTCTGGTTTTTACAAGGAAAGACCTCGCAGTCGGGGCAGCGGGACAGCACGCCTTCGACGATGGCAAATCTGTTCCTTGCGATGTCGCTTTTCCTGGGGTCTTTCTCCTGAGAGGGTGCGGGCTCAAGGCAGGGCATACTAGCTTCCCTTCCCCGTGCCATGCCTGTCGAGATGCTGCTTGGCGACCAGCTGGGCGAGATGTTCCTTGAGCGTGTTGCGGCTGGCTCCGGTAAGCCGGATGATCTGGCCCATGGTGGCGGCCGTGCTGCCGGACGTGCTCGACGATCTCGACGGACAGGCCGGGCAGCGCGGCGGCCATCAGCTTTTCGCGCTCGATCTTGGCGGCCAGCCGGCGCTTCTGTTGGTCCAGGGAGCGCAGGAAGAAAACGAGCCAAGGCTGCCAGTGCCCGCGCAGCGTCGCTTGGGTCTGCCGGAGCGCGAGGTAGTAGCTTTCCTTGCTGTTCTCGATGACGCTTTCAAGCGAGCTGTAGGGGGCGTAGGCGTACCCGGCTTGCAGCAGCAGCAGCGTGGTCAGCACGCGGCTCAAGCGGCCGTTGCCGTCCTGGAAGGGATGGATTTCAAGAAACACAACGGTGAACACGGCAATCAGCAGCAAGGGGTGGAGCTGCCCATCCTTGCGCGCCTGTGTGAACCAGCCGACCAACTCCGCCATCCGCTGCGGCGTGTCGAACGGGGAAGCCGTCTCGAAGACGATGCCGATTTGCCGGCCCCGTTCGTCGACAGCCGCGACGTTGTTCGGCAGCTTTTCGTACTCGCCGCGGTGCCGGGCGTCCTTGGCGCTGTGGCGAAGAAGATCCCGGTGGAACTGCTTGATGTGGTTTTCGGTGAAAGGCAGGCCCTCCCACGCCCGGAACGCGGTTTCCATGACCTCGGCGTAGCCCGCGACCTCCTGCTCGTCCCGGCTGGCGAAGGCACCGACGGCGAGGTTGGACAGCAGCCCCTCGACCTCGCGGTCGGACAGCTTGATGCCCTCGATCCGGGTGGAAGAGCCGATGCTTTCAATCGTGGCCACATGGCGCAGGGTGCGCAGCCGCTCGGGGGCAAGCGTGCCCAAGGCTCGCCAAGCCCCCTTGAACTCGTCGATGCCCGCGATGAGGCTCAGCACCTCGGGCGTGATCCGGAGCGTCTCGGGCGGGAACATGCACCATATCTACACCCATAAGCACCTATACGCTAGCAGCGAGCCGCTGGCTAGAGCACACGTATTCGCTCTGGACTAATCCTGTCATGCGCTTGTTTTGTTTTTGTTCGATCCCGGGCTGGTCTTGTCTCCTGCTGCATTGCGGTTTGGTTTCCCTCGTTGAGAAGGTTTTGATTTTGCCGCTAGCTCCTTGCTTGGCGGGTTTTCCACAGCTCAGAGCTCTCTACTACTTGTTTATCTATTTGAAAAACTACTTGTACTACTTGGTCTCGATGTAAACGATTTACTATGAATGGTTTGCAGTGGTCTGCGGCGACCGTTTATGCGTAAAACGGCGACCGTTTATGCGTAAAACGGCGACCGTTTATGCGTAAAACGCGGCGACCGTTTATGCGTGGAAATCTTCCGCGATTCACCCCCTCGTGTGGGAAAACAGTCGCGGTAAAAGGCGGGCGAAGAGCGGTGGCGGGGCTAGCGGATGAGCTTTGCGGGGATCACGTGGGCGTTGCTCTTGAAGAGCGTGACGGCTTTGTCCTCGACCTCGATCTTGGCGGCCGGATAGTAGCTCTGCACTTTTGCTAGAGCGTCCACGACTTTGTAGCGGAAGTCCTTGCGCTGTTTCGCGGTGCCGAGCAAATAGTTCGCGCCGACCTGCTGGGCGAGGCTGCCCGGTCCCCAAAGCGGCACGGTGACCCTGGTTCCGCGCATGGTGTGCATCCGGTAGGTGACCCAGAAATACAGGTCCAGCGCGAGCGAGGAACGCCGGAGCTTGTTGACTGTGATCCAGTCAATCGGCACTGGATGGGCGAGGATGGAGGCGAAGAACTTCTCCCCGAGCTCTACCCAAGACTGAAAGAGCGCGTCTTGGTCGCGCGCTTTCGGATGCCACCAGATTGTCAGATCGCTCGAAATACCCATACGCCGAACTCTCTTGCCGCTCCAACCAGTGTTCTCCGGGTCTTCCAAGTCCTCCAGCACGGCAATCTCGCAGTTGAAGAATCGCCACATCTGCTCTTTGAGCTGGGTGATGGTGCCGTTCTTGCCGCCGGTGATTTTGAGGTGCAGGGTGTCTTCAAGGAAGCGGCTGAGATTACGGCCGAGATGGATGGTGCGGTCTTGGGTGCGGCAGGCTTCGGTGGCGACCCAAGCGCCCAGCAGCCGGGGGTACATGCCGTAGGGAAGAAAGGAATCGGGATCGGCGGTGACGCGGAACCGGTGGCGGCCGTTGGTGCGGTAGTAGACCCGGAGGTCGCCGGGGTCGGAGTGCGGCAGCCCGATGGAAGAGAACTCCCGAGCGATAAAGCCCATGTCGATCTTCTGCTTGCCGAAGGCATCGACCTCGATCAATGAAGGCGACTGAATGCGGCCGCCGCGCTTCTTCGGCGAAGGCACTGCGGGCTTGGTCGCGAACAGCGTACCCTCGCTGCCGGTTGCGGCGTACAGGGCTCTTCCCTGCTCCTTCCCGGCGCGAGCTTTCTGCTGCGGGCTGCGGAGGATGTCGCGAAGGCTGGTGAGCTCACCTGGCGGCGTTGCGAAAGCGCGCTCCCTGAGCAGCGCTTGATGAAGGTCCTGCGGTATTCTTTGCATAGGAGTCCGCTCTCCGCGCGGATGAACTGAGCCCCGCATTTCGTGCGGTAAGGCTCGGAAGCCCTCGGCGCTCACTACGCCGGGGGTTTTATTGCAAGCAGAGTACACAAGAAACAGTGCAATTCGCTCTTAAGCCGTTTTTCTGTATTCGTTTAGGGCTATAGGCGCATACGAATAGCCTGTTTAGACTTCCCCTGTGTACGGCTGAGGCTTGCCGTACTTGGCGCAAAGGTCGTTGATCGCCTCGCCCAGCAGTTGTTTGAGGTTCTTGCCGGTGTTGTCGCGCTCGGCCTGGACGAGCAGTAAGGCGCGGCGCACTTCCGGGGAGAAGTGACCGCCGATGAGAACGGTAGCGGGTAACGGTTTCTTTGCGCTTCCCTTTCCCTCCAAAGCGGGCGCGGGGGGTGCTGTCGGTGATGCGTGGCCTGCTGCGGCCTTAAGCCCTGCGGCTAACGAGCTTTTCTTCATGACGTGCTCCCTTTAGAGATATAGCAATATAGGCATACAGGTCGGCCATCTCCTGCGCGGCTTTCCCTCCCGGCTCCAGTTCCGCGGCGCTCTGGCCGATGTTCCCGGCGTCCCCGTGAGCAACGCGTGAAAAGAGCACGACGGGGGAGACGGCAAAGCCCTGTCCGGCAATCGCTTCTCGGGTTTCGGTGTGCCGCTTTCCCTGTACAGGCGCATGGTTGACGAGGACAGCGGCGGGGGGATTGCCGGCAAGCGTGAGTACGTCCCTCAGATTCCGTAAGGTCTCGATGTCGTACATCTGCGGCTGAATCGGCATCAGGACGAAATCGGCCGTCTTCGCTGCTGCTATGAGGGCATCGGTGCTTTTGCCGGGCGTGTCGATGATGGCGAGGTCTGCGCCTTGCTTGGCTGCGGCCTGCAACACCTGTCCAAGCCTGGCAATTTGACACGAGACGACGGCGGGAGATTCCTTGCCTCGCCGGTCGCTCCAATTCGCGGCGGTGGTCTGAGGGTCAAGGTCGATCACGGCGACGGTGCGGCCGGCCTGCACCGCCTGCACCGCTAAACCGACTGTCGTCGTGGTCTTCCCGTTCCCCCCTTTTTGGCCGATGATCGCTAGGACTTGCATGTGTCCGCCTCTCTCCAAACACTATATTGATATTTCTATAGTCCTGTACGTCGCTATGGCTAAAGGACTATTGTCGAGAATGGTTCCGTCGCGGCGTTTATGCGACGTTCTGTTCCTCGGGCTGCATGACTGTAATATCGCCGTCGTTCTGGTCGTAGCACTCCCGCCAATGAGTGAAGTTTCCGGCTTCGCCTATGCGTTCGTAGCACAGATGGAGCACGTGTATTTTGGTCTTGCTTGCCGCCTTCTTCTTGCGGTCGGCGCTGAACGGGTGCGACTGCCAATGATGAGCCTGACAGAACGGGGCAGGGAAGCGGGCTGGTCAATGAAGCTCGACACTCTGGATGGCGAGCGGGAGCTGTACCGCTACGAGCTGCCGCAAAGTACGCACGCGTAGTAGGCGCTACTCGCACTCCCCCCCCGCAAAACATAGCGGGCAAGGTTCTGGCCCCGGAGGTTCGGTCAAGGACGCGGCACGCGCCGCGCAGCGGGGGCCGGCTCGCCCGGCCATCCTTGACGGGTTCTCCGGGGCCTGAAACCGAACAATCCCGTTTTGCGGGTGGGGGGCTCTTTAGCGGAGCTGCCGTGCGCGGGGAGCGCGGATCTGGCCGCCACGCTTCTTCGGCGGCCTGGGCGCGCGCCCGGTGTGTGGAGTGGGCTTGTCCCCGAACGGTTCTCCCCCTATCGCGCCCTGAGCCGCGAAGTAGACTGAGGGGCAGCGGGACGGAAGCAGGGAAGTGCGGACGATCGAGAGTCTATCCCTTGTTTCCCCAGCCGCGCGATACTTGGGGCGGTAGGAGCCCTTGGAAGGAGCTACCCTGAGCATGCCCCCGGCACGGCTGGCGATCGGCGCGGACGGGTTCACGCTGCCTCTGGAGCTGGTCACCGCCACGCAGGCCATTCTCGCGCGCAAGCGCAGCGGCAAGAGCTACACCGCGTCGGTGGAAGCCGAGGAGCTGCTCTTGCACAAGCAGCAGATCGCGGCCATTGACCCGACGGGCGCGTGGTGGGGCCTGCGCTCCTCCTCAGACGGCGAAGGGCCGGGCTACCCGGTGGTGGTCTTCGGCGGCGATCACGCGGACGCGCCGCTGGAGCCGCACGCGGGGCGGATGCTGGCGCGGGCGCTGGTGGAGCACGGCTTCTCGGCCATCTTCGACGTGGGTTCGATGGTGGTCGAGGAGCAGCTGCGCTTCGTGGCCGACTTCGCGAGCGAGCTCTTGCGGCTGAACCGCGCGGCACTGCACCTGTTTCTAGACGAGGCGGACACGTTCGCGCCGCAGACGGTGGAGAGCAAGGGCCACCGGGCGTGCCTTGGGATGGTGAGCCGCCTGGTCAAGCAGGGCGGCGTCCGCGGCATCGGGGTAACGATGATCACGCAGCGGCCGGCGGCCATCAGCAAGAACGTGCTCAGCCAGGTGGACATCCTGACGCTGCTCAGGATGAGCCACCCGAGCAATCTCGCGGCGGCGGCCGAATGGCTGAAGAACGAGGTAAGCCCGGAGTTCGCCCGCGAAGTGGGGGAAGCCCTGCCGTCACTGCCGGTCGGCACGGCCTACGTCTGCTCGGCGTCGCTCGAGCTCGGCCGGCGGGTGGAGATCCGGGAGCGCCGGACCTTCAACTCCGGCTCAACGCCGAAGCCGGGCGAGCGCAAGCGGGAAGCGCGCGTGCTGGCCGCGGTCGATCTGGAGCGGCTGGGCCGGGAGGTGGCGGACGCGGCACGGCGCACGCGGGAAAGCTCGCCCGAGTACCTCAGGCAGAGAATCGCGGAGCTCGAAGCGGGGAAGGGCCGCAAAGGAGGAGGAGCGTCGGAGCGAGAGCTGGCCGAGCTGCGCGGGGAGCTCGCGGAGGCCCGCGCCGCGGCGGGACGGGTTCCGGCACTCGAAGCCGGCCTCGCGGCGGCCGAAGCCTCGCGGCGGGAAATCCTCGCCGCGCTGGCGGCACTGGAGGCGGTCGGCGTCCAAGCACCCTCGAAGGTTCAGTTGGCGGCCTTCGCCGGGTACTCGAACGCGAAAAGCGGCGGCTTCGCCGCGCCCACGGCGGCGCTCGCGCGGAAAGGGATGCTGGAGTCGAACGGCGGTTTCGCGGCGCTGACCGCGGCGGGGCGCGGCGCGGCAAGCAGGCCGGAGCGCCCGGCGAGCACCTAGGAACTGCAAGCCCGGATTGCCGCCATGCTGGGCGAGGGCGAGCGGCGCTTGCTCGGCATCTTGATCGGGGCTCATCCCGACAGCGTGACGCGCGTCGATCTGGCAGCGCGCGCGGGTTACTCGAACGCGAAAAGCGGCGGCTTCGCCGCGCCGCTCGCCCGGCTTCTCGAGCTGGGCTTCGCGGAAGCGGCCGGCAGCGGCGTGGTCCGGGGAAGCGCGCTGCTCTTCCTAAACGGAAAGCGGAGCCGGACGTGAGCGACGCTTGATCCCAAACTCAATGAGCAGCAGATCCCCACACGTTTGCAGAGGCTGCATCGAAGAAATGGATTTCCAGCGGATTTCTTTCGTGTCTGGCGGCTCCGATCTGCCGCGCGCGCTCCATCGTGGTCCGATTTGCAGAAGATGTGGCGTCACCGTAAATCCCTACGTAGAGCTGATTGCAACGTCCTTTTTCTATTTGCCTAAGGATATGCGAATCATTCTCTGCAAGAGAATGGCCAAAGATGAATAGAGTCGAGTTCTTACTACAAGCTCCCCGGAAACTTCTCAAACCCTTGTGCAGATATCCTGAGTGGCGGATGCGCTCAAACTTAGCGTTGGTATCGCCTTCAGCAATGAAAAGAGGGAATCTGCCCTCATTAAGAGCTGTTCTTATCTGCTCAATCAGAGGTATGCCCCCGGAACGCTCCCAGCATCGCTTCTGCAACTCAGGTCCACGCTCAAACAAATGCAGCGCGCCGTGAAGATAGAAAACGGTCTGACTAAGCGAACCCTCTCCGTCCCACGTTACGTATTCTGCCTCTGGATCGTTGTCGGGTGCTCGGAAACCGTCATCGCTGCTGATTTGTTCGGGCGATTCCATGGCGGCTGCTTCATGCAGCAATACCCAGTAGAGAAGAAGGTCGTAATTGACGCTGTATATCCTTCCACGCAGATCGCCATCGGACTTCTTCCGGTTGCGGCTGTCTCCGGAGAAACAGGCGAGGAATCGTCGGCAGGCGAGATACTGCTCTTCGGTTACGCTTCCGGGACGCTCGGGATGTTTGCCCGCGATTGCCTGCACAAGCAACTCCTTTAGCTGCGTCGCATGCTCCCTCATGCGCGAGACGGTCTGGCCGTCGGAAGAATACAGCGGCAGCAGCAAGCCTGCCCGAAGTAGTCCATGAATCACGATCTCGAAATCACTTGTCCCAAGTGCCAGAAAAGCCTGGCGCACTTCCGGAATCGCCGAGAAGTCCGCAGCCTCCAAGAGTGCGTCATACCGAAAACAATCCGGAAATAGAGAGATGCTGAAGCCGTTCCCGAGCAGGAGGTGACGCTTTACAGTGTCAGTTCGCGTAAGGGCTTCGGCAAAAGGTATCAGGGTAGGCATTCAAACCACCTTACTGTGGGCGAGTTCGCGGCGCGACTGTTTCCGTTGTAGCATTGGCTATACCCATCCGCCATGTTGCGGGTGGTTTCCAAACTGCGTCGCGCATGGGCCGGATGCGGGTTTAAGCTACAGGCGGACCGGGCGATTCGAGGTTCTACCGCAGCGCGATACCGCCCCGGCGCGTGAGGTGTGAGTGAAGCGAGCAGTGCAGCGAAGCCTTCATTGCGGGTGCGGGCGGGCCAAGGTGGTGGCGCGGGGCTTGTGCGCGGTCTGCTACACGCTGCGCTACCAGGACGAGCGGTATTTCGGCGGGCTGCGGGAGCAGGTGCTGAAGCGCGACGGCTACCGGTGCCGGGTGTGCGGGCGGCCGGGACGGGGCAAGTGGTCGATCGTGGTGCACCACCGGGTGCCGGGCGTGTCCGAGCTCGACCGGATGATCGCGCTCTGCCCCCGGCACCACGGCATCGTGGAGCAGCGGGAAGTCGCGCTCGGGGAGATGCCGCCGCTGCTCTTGGAGCTTTGGCGGGAGCGGCACCCGGGCGCGCCCGAGCAGGGCCGGCTCAACTTCCGTGCGTTGCGGCCGCCCGCGGCTATGCCGGTTTCGCTGTTTGGGAAACTCGGGGAAGGGAACTGACCCGCCACTCAGGGGATAGTTCCACCCGGTGGCCGGGGCTGCGCCGCGGCCGGCAGCCACGCCCAAATGCTGAAAGCCGCCCGAGGGCGGCTTTCGATGACCCTTGGCGCTTACCAACGAGGTGGCAGTGGCTCACAAGGGTGTACAGCTAGAAGATTAGCCTGGAGCCGAGAGCGATGCAACCCTTTTCCTACACCCCGGACCAGCTGGAAGCGCTCGAGGAAGCGATTTCGGCCGAACGCCTGGCTCCCTACCGGGTCCTTGCCGGGGGCGACACGGTGCTGGCCCTCCGCCTTTACGAGCGCAATACAGCGCTTTCGGAAGCGTTGTACAGCGCGCTCCAAGGCCTGGAGGTCACGCTCCGCAACCGGGTCGACCGCGCGCTTGCCTCCGGGCTCGGCCGCGCCGATTGGTACAACGCGGAGCTGCTCTACGCCGAGCAGCTCCGCCCCGTGGAGCAGGCCAAGCAGGCGCTCGCCCGGGAGGAGAAGCCGCCGTCCCCGGGCCGCGTCGTCGCCGAGCTTTCCTTCGGGTTCTGGACTGGCATGATGGGGCCGAAGTACGACGATCTTTGGCGTCTGCACCTGGTCCGGGTGTTCGCGCACAGGCCGCTTCAACGAACGGAGGCGCACGAGCGGCTCAACACCATCCGCAAGCTGCGCAACCGCGTCGCCCATTACGAACCGATTCTGAGCCGCCCGCTGGACCGGGATTTCAACCGCATCCTCGACGCGATCGCCTGGATGTGTCCGGTTACCTCACGCTGGGTCCGCGCGCAAAGCGCGTTTCCGGAGCGCTTCGCGGCTCCCCTCGCCCCCTGAGCAGGCGCACCTTACCCTCGCGGAGCATGCCCTGCACCGCCCTACTCGGCTGCTTCCTCCGGCACACCCTTCTTCGCGGCCCAGCGCTTCTTCTGGGCGGCGGCGATGCGGGCGCGGGCTTCGTCGC
>CAXUHL010000055.1:0-14084 GCA_964250745.1 uncultured Acidobacteriaceae bacterium | reverse complement strand
GCACGAGACGCGGCTAGCGATCCTGGAGGACGACCAGCTCGCGGAAGTCTATTACGAGCGGGAAAACGAGTACACGCTGGCCGGGTCGGTCTACAAAGGCCGCGTGACGCGTGTGCTCCCCGGCATGCAAAGCTCGTTCGTCGACATCGGACTCGAACGCGATGCCTTCCTGTACGTCACGGATTTTCTGGAGGACAGCGAAGACGCGGACGAGTACGAAACCACCAGCATGGGTGGACGGCGGGCTCAGGCCCCTGCCGCGCCTGTCGAGGAAGAAGCGGCAGCCCCGGCGGCCGAGGACGGCGGGGGCCGCCGGGATGGGCGGCGCGGCCGCGGCCGCGAAAGGACAGCACAAGCCGCGGAGCAGCCGGCGCGTTCGCAGGCAGCCGAAGAGCGCGCCCTGGCTACCGAGGCTCTGCGCTCGGCCGAGCCTTCCGAGGAGCAAAGCGCGGAAAAAGGCGATGACGGGTCGCCTGAGGGAACGCGCAAGTGGCGCGGGCGCCGCGGGCGCCGGCGCGGCAGTGTGCGCGGGGGCAGCCTCGGAACGGCGACGCCGGGCGCAACCGTGGAAGAAGCGGAGGTCGAGCTGTCGCAGCCGGCGACCGCGCCGTTCGACCTGCCTGAGCGTGGCGCGCCGGGCGGTTTGGCCGCGCCATTCATCGTGGAGCAATTCGAGGACGAGGAAACGGGCCGTGTGAGCCTGCGTGCATCCGCCGCACGGGCAGAGCAGCCGAGGGCCCGCGGCTCTGAGTCTGCTGCGTCGCCGTCGAAACCGGCCATCGTGCTGCCCGGCGAAGCCATCACCAAGTACGGTGGGCTTCCCGCCCCGGCTGCGAAGCCGGAAAGCAAGCCCGGCAGCCCCAATCGCCCGGTCAACTACACGCCGCCGCGGCCGGCGACGCTGGTCGAGCTCAATGCGGCAGGGTGGGACGGTGGAGCGGTTCTGCCGGGTGAAACGATGGCGCGCCATCGCAAGAACGACGCCGAAACTGTTGCGCCGCGCGAGACCGAAGTCGCCGCCGCGAGCGCCCTGGGCAGCGAACTCGCCGCTCCTGAAACCGTGGCCGAAGCTTTGCCCGGCACCGAGCACGCGGAAACGCTGGTCACCCACACGGAGCCGCTCGCGGAAGCCGCGCAGACCGAGCGGGCGATCGACGAGAGCACGCCGCCGGTGGAAGGGGAGTATGAGCCGGAGGAGGGTGCTTCAGCTTCGCAAAGCGTCCCGCCAAACACGAGCGAACTGCGTCTTTCGCAGCTGTTCGGGATGGGCGACAAGCCTGCCGCTCAGGCTGAAAGCAGCTCGGCGCGGTCCATGGTGGAAGCCGGCGTGGAAGCCGGCACCGAAACGGAGGCGGAGCCCGAGCCGCCGTTCGCGCACGAGAGCACGCACGCCGTCGAAGCGGTCGAAGTACGGGGAACTGACGAAACAGAAGCCGTGCCGGTTCATGCACCGAAGCTTGAAAGCGCGGGCAGCCCGGCCGCCGACGCCACTTTCACGGATATGGTGGACCAATTGCACGGCTTCGCGCCGGGGTCGGGCCTTGTGGAGGAAGAAACGATCGACGAGGAAGAGTACGACTTCGATCCGCTGCACGCACATGGCGAGGATGCCGATCTGGAGGATCTGGAAGAGGAAACCCTCGAAGGCGACGCCGGGGCGGACCACGCGGAGGAGGCGGCCGAGCCGGAGATGGAGCGGGTGCCGCGCGCCGCTTTGAACGCCTTCAAGGAAGAAGAGCGCGAGGCGTTCGCGCTCGAAGAGGTCGAGGAAGGCGAGGAGGAAGACGCGCCCACGGCCCCTGCTGGCGATGCCGAGCCCAGGCGCAGGGAGCGCGGCGAGGAAGGCGGTCGCGGCGGGCGCTCGGGAGGACGGCGCAGGGGCATCGGCGGCGGTCGCGGCCGCCAGTCGGCGCAAACGCAGGACCTGCCCATCATCTCCGACCTGCTCAAGCAGGGGCAGGAGATCCTGGTGCAGATCGCGAAGGAGCCGATCGCCAAGAAGGGCGCGCGCATCACTTCGCACATCGCCCTGCCCGGGCGGTTCCTGGTCTTTATGCCGACGGTCAACCATGTCGGGGTCTCACGCAAGATCGCCTCCGACGAGGAGCGGCAGCGGCTCAAGCGCGTCCTGATTCACGAAAAGGGCGAGAGCTCGGGCGGCTTCATCGTGCGCACGGCGGCCGATGGGGCGAGCGAGGAAGAGCTGCGGGCCGACCTGCGCTTCCTCATCAATCTATGGACCGAGATCAAGCAGCGCGCCGACACCGCCAAGGCACCGGCCCTGATCTACCACGACCTGAATCTGGTGGAGCGCATTTTGCGCGACCAGGTGTCGAGCAACTTTTCGACTATCTGGGTGGATACGGAGCAGGAGTACGAGCGGATCGTGCGTTTCCTCAACCGGTTCCAGCCGGCGCTGGTGCGGCGGGTCAAGCTGTACACCAAGGAAACGCCGCTGTTCGAGCACTTCGGCATCCAGGAAGAGATTTCCAAGGCGCTCAAGTCGAAGGTGTGGCTCAAGTCCGGCGGCTCGATCGTGATCAACCAGACCGAAGCCCTGGTCGCGATCGACATCAACACCGGCAAGTATGTGGGCAAGACCGCACGGCTCGAGGATACGATCGTCAAGACCAACCTCGATGCCATTCCGGAGATCGTGCGGCAGATCCGCCTGCGCGACCTGGGCGGCATCATCGTCATCGACTTCATCGACATGGACGAGCGACGCAACCGCAATCGCGTGCTGCAGGCCCTGGAGGAAGCGATGAAGGTCGATCGCGCGCCGTCGAAGGTGTTGCAATTCAACGACTTCGGCCTGGTGGCGATCACGCGCAAGCGGGTGAAGCAGTCGCTGGAGCGGACCCTGAGCGTGCAGTGCGAGATTTGCGCGGGCACGGGCATGGTCAAGAGCCCGATCACGGTGTGCAACGAGATTTTCATCGAGCTACGCAAGATGCAGAAGCACCTGGACGGCAAAGAGGTTCTGCTGCGCGTACACCCGGAGGTCGTCAAGCAGCTCAAGAGCGG
Source organism: uncultured Acidobacteriaceae bacterium (assembly GCA_964250745.1). Lineage (GTDB taxonomy): Bacteria > Acidobacteriota > Terriglobia > Terriglobales > Acidobacteriaceae > EB88. The sequence goes on along the minus strand of CAXUHL010000055.1, from coordinate 11,057 downwards.
GTCGGGCAAGTGGATCACCGAATACGAGGAGATCGTCGGCAAGACGGTCATCCTCAAGTCGGACCCGAGCCTGCACCCCGAGCAGTTCGACATCCAGTAGTTTCGCCGGCACGGAGGAGGGCCGGGGAACCGGCCCTTTTCTTTTGGACAGCATCGTCATGACCGCGCCGGCAAATGCATCCATTCTGCAACAAGCGGGTTGTAGAAAGAGTCAATAGACTCAGACGACTTCAGTGTCCGGGGGAGTTTTAGAAGCGATGATGAACATGTACAAGGCGGTTTCGACCGGCCTCCTCGCAGGGGCCGGGATGCTGGTGGTGAGCGCGCGGGCGCAGTCCGTGCCCGGCGCTTCGCAACAGTTGGCGTACTCGTCTTCAGCAAGCGGATGGAACCCCTTCGCGGGGGAGGATATCGACGGGCGGTCGGTGGGTTCCGCGCCGAACGGCGGGGTGCGCGCGCTGGCCCCGCAGTTCGGCGGCGGCGGGGGCAACGGGCGCTACCACCACAACGATGCGAATATCGGCTGGAGCCGGTTCGCGATCGAGGCGGGCGGCGGGTTTACGGTTCCCATCGGCAACGCGGTCAACGGCGGGTTCACTTCGGTGATCGGAAACGGGCAGAACTACGGGACTATTACTTACGGCGGCAATTTTCTGGCTGGAGGAGGTTATAACTTTTCCAAGCGGTTAGGGATACTCGGAGAGTTCGCATACAACGCGAACAAGATACCTGGGCGGACCCTGTCGGCCTTGTACGCACAGCTCGATCCGCAGGTTGGGCTCGCGGCTGCCGGCATTTCCTCGATCGGCGGCAACGTCCATACGTACAGCGTGACGGCGGAGCCCATCTTTTATTACTTCAATAACAGCAAGGGTAAGCTGGGCGCTTACGTCATCGGCGGAGGTGGCTGGTATCACAAAAGCACCAACTTCACGGCTCCGGTGCAGTCTTATGATCCTTACTTCGGCGGCACTTATACCGTCAACCAGACGTTCAGCACGGTAAGCGACAATGCGTTGGGGGGGAATCTCGGAACGGGTATCTACTTCAAGCCGTTTGGGGAGTACTCGAGTGCGAAGCTTTTTGCCGAAGCGCGGTATGTCTTCGTGAATACCCCGGCGGAAACCTCGACGACCAACGCAAATACCTTCCATACAGGTACGGAAGAGCTGATCCCGATCTCATTCGGGATTCGCTTCTAAACGCCCACCGGGAAGGGCTTGGGGGAGGACTCGTCCAGATTGGCCCCTCCCCCGCGCCACCGTTCGAACCTGCCCTGCAGCAGCGAAAGCAGCCCGGTGTACCAGTAGCCGATGACGAACAGCAGCAGAAACGGCACGGTAAAGAAGTTTTCGTTCGCGACCGCGTACCAGACGGTCAGGGCGAAGTAGCAGCCGATCAGAAGTTCAAGCCACGGGACGATGCCGAGGCGCTTGCGGTACTTCGTGGCGGCGGCCGACTTTTCGCCGCGCTTCTCGACACGGTATTTAGGCGTGCGCTTGAAAGAGCTCTGGATGCCGAACAGGGCCTCCAATACCGCGCGGGTATTGGTCAGGGTAAGTCCGATGCCGAGCGACATGAGAAAAGGAAGATAGAGGATGCTCTTGTACCAGGTGCGGGGAAAGAGCTCCTTCTGCGACACCAGATAGAAGGACGAAATCGAGAAAGTCGACATCATCATAAGCGGGAAGTCGATCAGCAACATCTGCACCCAGCCCTGATAAAAGCGGATGACCATGGCCGGCATGAGCAGCACGGACAGGACGATCATGAGCGGGTAGCTGATGTTCGCGGTCAGGTGATAGACGGCTTCTATTTTGGTGTGGAGAGGGGCTTCCGAGCGCCAGACCGCCGGCAGGATTTTCTTTGAAGTTTGAATCAGTCCCTTGGCCCAGCGCGCCTGTTGCGTCTTGAAGGCGGTCATCTCGATGGGCAGCTCGGCCGGGCACTCGACATGTTGGAGATATTTGAACTTCCAGCCTGCCAGCTGCGCGCGATAACTCAGATCGGTGTCTTCGGTAAGAGTGTCGTGCTGCCAGCCGCCCGCGTCCGCGATGGCCTGCCTGCGCCACATGCCGGCCGTCCCGTTGAAGTTGAAGAAGACCCCGGCGCGCGAGCGTCCGCCGTGTTCCAGGACAAAATGCCCGTCCAGCTGGATAGCTTCGACCTGGGTCAGAAAGCTGTAATCGCGGTTCAGGTGCGTCCAGCGCGTCTGCGCCATGCCGATTTGCGGTTCGGCGAAGTGGTGAACGACGTCCAACAGCCAGGTGGACGGGGGCACGAAATCCGCGTCGAAGATCGCGACGAATTCACCTCGGGCGCTTTGGAGGCCGTGGTCGAGCGCACCGGCCTTGTAGCCGTGCCGGTTGCCGCGGTGGATGTACTCGATGGGGTGCCCGACGGCACGGTAGCGGGCGACGATCGCGGCGGCGACCTCACGGGTTTCGTCGGTGGAGTCGTCGAGCAGCTGGATGTCGAGCTTCTCGCGCGGGTAGTCGAGGTTGCAAACCGCTTCGATGAGCCGGTCGATGACGTACTGCTCGTTGAAGATCGGCAGCTGGACGGTGACGCGGGGCAGCTCGGCGAAGCGCAGGGCGGGCTCGCGGGTGGCGTTCTTTTTGTGCCGGTAGTAGAGCCACACGAGCTGATAGCGATGGACGCCGTAAAAGGCGAGCACGACCATGACCAGGAAGTAGGGGACGAGCAGGAGGCAGTCGAACCAGTTCCACTCGTAGAGGTGCTGGAAAGTGCGGTCGGCGTAGTGGGAACGGAGATAGTGGCCGAGGTTGCTGCTCAGGAGAAGCATGGGGAGAAAAGGGGACAGGGGCACGGCCTCCGCGGGAGTGGGTCGACCTTATTGTAAAGAGTCGAAACGTCAAAAGCGCATCGACGCGCGTCCCGCGTAAATGACTATGAAGATTCTGGAGGTGTGAAAGGCCAGGTGCGTTGAGGCTCACAGCTGTTGAGACATCCGCCGGAACGGTCATCCCGAGGAGACGCTGGACTACAGGAACGTAGAAAGGATGACACGCTGTATGTATTTCAGGCACGATGCCGGTCGCTCACGCCGTACGATCCGGTGCGTTGCAAGCAGACGGAAATAGGGGAGCTCGGGAGAGAGTCTCTGGGCGTGCCAAGACTTTGCCAGGGGGCTGCATACGAGCGCGGTCCTACAGCGCAGGTGCCCGACATGCTTACCACTGCGTGACGAAATCTGCCCGTCGTCGGCGGTTGAGGAGGGTTCGCGATGGAGAGCTGCGCCACTCGGCATCAGCCAAGCCCCGAGTCCTCCAAGGCTGGGCGGCCCCGACAAGCCGCCCGGCCCCGCGCGGCAGCTTATGGGTACACCACCACCCCGCTCAGCTGGTCGGCGTAGCCGCTGTTGACGGCCGCGCCCAACCCGTTGATGACGTGCGTGATCTGCCCGCTGCCGTTGAGCCACACCGTACCCGCGTCGTGGATCACCACGCCGGGCGTATTCGGCACGGTCACGGCATTGTCTTCAACGATGTCGATGCCCTTGTTGAAGAACGAGTACATACCCAACCCATAGGCCTGGTGCGTCTTCACGCCCGCTGCAACCTCATAGGCCGGGTAGCCGTTGGCCGTGCCGTTCATCCATGCGGCCTGATTCGGGACGTCGTACGGCAGCTCATTTTGGAAGAAGATCGTTTCGCCGCCGTTGCCGTTCCACACCACCTCGGATTTCTGGTAGTGCTCGACCGCCAGGCCCAGGGCGGTGACGTTGTCGGCATTGACGACCAGGCCGTGGTCGGCGGTGTTCACCGTCCAGCCCACGTCGCTGCCGTCGGCGGCGGTGCCGTGATCGGCGCGCCAGGCCCAGATATTGTCCAGAAGCACGTTGTCCTGGTCGATCTCGAGGCTGGTGGTCGCCCGGCCCAGTTCGGCCCCGCCCACGCGCAGGTTGATGTCGCTGAGCGTGGTCGGGTCGAACGGCAGGCTGAAGTTCTCACCCTTGGGCGCGCCCACCTGGAAGAGAACGGGCGAGTTCTTCGGGCCCGCGTCCAGGATCAGCCCGGCGATTTGCGCGCCGAAGCCGAAGCGCGACACGGTGATGGCGGCTGTTCCGTTCTGCGGGATCAGCGTGGCGTAGCCCAGGCCCAACACGACCGTGTCGGGGCGCTTGATCTCGAGCGCGCGGTCCAGGTTGTACACGCCGGGGGTCAGGATCAGGTTCTTACCCTGCGCCAGAGCCGCATTGATTTGCTGGGCGGTGTTGGTGGGCTGCGCGATAAAGAAGGTGAACAGGGGGAGCGAGCGGCCTTTCGGCTGTCCCGCGGCCCAGGTGGTGCCGTGTGTGTTGCGCTGGGCAAACGGCGCGAACACGCTGTAATTGCCGGCCGAATCGATGTACAGGAAGGGCTTTTCACGGCTCACCGGGGTAGTGGCGAGCACGGTCTCGGGCGGCTTGGGGTAGGAGGGCGCGGGCGCGCCGTCGACTCCGGAAAAGACCATGTTCCACACGCCGCCGTCCCAGCTGCCGAGCGTGCTGTTGCGGGTGTACCACTGCTGCTGCGAGCACGAGCTGACCTTGCCGGTGACAAGGAGGTCGCTCATGAAGCCGCCCGAGGCGTTGCCGCAGTAGGAGTTGGTGAGCTCGAGCCCGCCGTTGATCTGAAGCCGGCGCAAGGCGGCGGCCTGCGACACGCCCCACTGCAGGGTGTTGGGCGGCGCGTTCTGGAGCGTGTCCGTCGCCGGGTTGATGGTCATGTTCTCGAGCGAGCGCCAAAACGTGTCGGTCAGGTTGGCCTGGGGCCAGGTCGGCGTGTTGTACACGGGGACGCCGAAGTTCGGCGTGAGAAAGCCGTTGATGGTCACGCCGCCGGGCAGGAAGCCGAGGCCTGCGATCTGCTCGTAATAGCCGACGGGTGCCTGGATGTTGTAGGCGCCGGGCTTGAACAGGACCGCCTGGCGATGCCGGCTGAACTGGTCTTCCTTGGAGATGGCGGTGAGCTGGTCCTGGAGCGTCGCCGACGGGGTAGACGGGTCGAGGATCAGGACGTTGGGTCCGAAAGGGTTGCTCTGGGCAAGGAGCGCGGGGGAAGCGAGCAGGGCCGCGAGCGCGGACCCGATGCGGGGTGTAAGCATGGCGATGGGTGTCCTCGGGGGGGCGAAACAAGGGTTTTTCTCGATTGCGAGGGCGACTTTACGCCGGGATTTCCACCGCTGTCAAACCATGCGGTGTAAGTCCTTTATTGCTTGTCGGCGGGCAGCGGCTGGGTCGCGACCTTCTGCTCGAGCAGAGTCATCACTTCCGGGGGGAGCGGCTTGTCGGCGTTGGCCAGCAGCACCGAAACCTGCCACATCTCCGCTTCATTCAGTATGCCGGTGTAGGAGGGCATGCCGGACAGCCGAATGCCGTTTTTCACCTTCCAGAAAGTTTCACCGGCCGGGTCGTCGCTGACCCCGACCACCCCGTGCCCGTGCGGTGCCCACAGCTGCGGCGCGTGAGGAAACATGGCGTTAGCGATCTTCGAGTTGGTGCCGTAGGTACCATGGCAGCCCGCGCACTTGCCCTGGTACACGTGCGCGCCCAAGAGGAGATTGGCCGGGGTGGCGCTCACGGGAATGGCGGTGGGCATCTCGCGATCGATTCGGGCGTGGAGCGGCACGTTGGCGATCTGCTGCTCGGCGGGCAACTGCGGGTCCTTGACGGCGACCGGCGGATTGCCGAACCGCAGCCAGCCCCAGGCGGCGACAGGGAGAGCGATAAGTCCGAGAAGCAGGCCAAGAATGAATCCGCGCATGGGTCGTGTCTCCACTCTTACTGGTATCAGGGAACGCCTTGCGCGTCTACGGTTTTGCGGCCCCTCGCGCGCGCGGGCCGTCCGGGCAGGGTGGTTTAATGAAAGCTGTACAGCGGGCGCGGTTCGCAGCCGTGTTCGCGAGTCGTTTTGCCCTCTCGGAGGCACATCCGCTTGTTTCAGCCAGGTCCTCGTAGTTTTGCGCCGCTCGCCCTGTTCGCCGGCGCGCTTTGCCCCTTCGCGGTTCTCGGACAAACGCCGCAACCCTTGCCGGGGGAAACGCAAGACCCGCCGCAAAAGCCCGCGCCCGCGCCCCCGCAGCAGCGGGCCCAGGTGCTGCGCGAGGCGCAAAGCCGCGTGGACGCGCGCCGGCGCCAGCGCGAGCAGCAGCAGGAGCAGGAAACCTACTCGCACCGGTTCGAGGTCGCGGCGGGCGGCGGCTATCTGCGGTTTCGCCCGGGCCAGAACCTGCAGCACAACACCGAGGCTGCCTGGAACGTCGGCTTTACCGACTGGCTGCGGCCGAAACTGGGCGTCACGGCGGACGTGCGCGGCTACTACGGCACCGCGATCACGAATAACTTCGAGTTTCAGGTTTACAAGCCCTCGGTGAGCCAGTACACCTTCATGGGCGGCCCGCAGTACCGGTACTTCCAGAATCAGCACTGGGCTCTCAGCTTTCAGGGCCTGGCCGGTGTGGCGCACGGCAACTTCTCAACCGGGCTCGGCTCCCTGCGCGGCGCTCCCGTGGGTTTGTGGCCGGACGGCACTGCTTTCGCTTTGTCGGCGGGCGCGCCGATCGACTACAACCTGGGGCCGGGTCTCGCGGTGCGCCTGAACCCGAATTACCTGCTGACAAATTTCGGTTCGTCGATCCAGAACAACCTGGGCTTCACGGCGGGGGTCGTGGTGCGGTTCGGGCGACGGTAGCGCCTCAGTTTGGGACAAGACTTGACGAACGCCACGATATGCATCATGATGAGTATCAGTGGGGTGGACAGATGATGCATACGGTAACGGTTGAGGACGAGCGGGCTAAGGTCTTCATGACCGGGCGCAGCTAGGCGGTGCGGATTCCCGCAGCCTACCGGTTCACGACGGATGAGGTGTTTATCCGGCGCAATGCCGAGACGGGGGAGATCGTGCTCTCGCCGGTGAAGCCGAAGCGGAGCTGGGCTGAAATCTTCAGGATGCTGGACGAGATCGGGGTGCCGGAAGATTTTCTGGATGACCGGGACCAGGGTGAGCCGCAGGAGCGGCCCGGCTTGCTGGATTGATCTGGGTGGCTATCGCGGTTCGGTACCTTCTCGACACGAACACGTTCAGCTATATCGCAACCGGCAAGTCTCGGGCGGCCCGTGCTCGCCTCGTGGGGCTCGGAAACCACGAAGAGGCTTGTCTTTCCTCCATCACCGAAGCGGAAGTTCGCTTCGGACTCGCCAAGCGCGCGCGGGCCTATGAACTCCGCCCGGGAATCGAAGGCTTGTTGAGCAAGCTGCCTGTTTTGCCGTGGGGCAGCCCCGAAGCGGGAGTCTATGGAGACTTGCGGCGCGAGTTGGAGGCGCATGGCAAGCCGCTCGGCAACATGGATTTGTTGATCGCTGCCCATACGATCGCCGCACGGGCCGTTTTGGTTACGAACGATAAAGCTTTTGCGCGCCTGCCGAATCTGCCCATGGAAAACTGGGCTACGGACCTTTAAAGAATTCTCGACAGCCCGTACCCGAACGCGGCCAGGCCGATCGCGACGAGGAACACGCGCTTGCCCACGCTGGCGGCACGGTAGCTTCTCCGGCTGTCCGCGGGCGAGGCGGCCGGAACCGGGGAGGCCGCGACGATGTCTCGCAGCAGCAGCCCCGTAAGCGCGAGATAAAGGCCGGCCAGGAGGCAGACCCAGTGCGACAGGTTGTGGGACAGGTGCATGACGCGGCCGCCCCGCCTGGACCGCGGCGGAACGTTCTCCTTTGCTTGCGCCTCCATTGCGCGCAGAGCTTAGCCTGACGGGTGAACTATACGGCTTCAGCCGCACGGGTTGCGAGCGGAAATTGCATGGCTGCTGTAAATGCTTCATTCCCGGACCCCGGCATCGCACAGGCAGCCCGCCGCGTCTACTCTTGTATGAACATGGCGACAGTGGCGGAGATCTTCGACGTGCTGGTAATCGGGGCCGGACCCACGGGGTTGGCGTGCGCGCTCGAAAGCAAACGGTTGGGCCTCAGGGTCGTGCAAATCGACAAGGGCTGCTTGTGCAACTCGATCTTCCATTACCCGGCGCACATGACTTTTTTCACGACGCCGGAGCTTCTGGAGATCGGCGAGGTGCCGTTTCCGAGCGTCAACCAGAAACCCGCGCGGAACGAAGCACTCGAGTACTACCGCAAGGTGGCTGACCGGTTCGCGCTGGACATCCGGCAATACCGGAACGTGGACGCGGTCGAGGGCGAGGATGGAGACTTTCGCGTCCGCACCACGGACCGCTTCGGACGCGCCGAAACGTTTTGCGGGCGCAAGCTGATTGTCGCGACCGGCTACTACGACCTGCCAAACTACCTGCGTATCCCCGGCGAAGAGCTGAATAAGGTGATGCACTACTACGATGACCCCCACCCCTACTACGGAATGGATGTGCTGGTGATCGGCGGCAAAAACTCGGCGGCGATCGCGGCCCTGGACCTGTGGCGGCACGGCGCGCGGGTGACCGTGGTGCATCGCGGGCCGGAGATGCACCGGCACGTGAAGTACTGGATCTTGCCGGACTTCAACAACCGGGTGAAGAACGGGGAGGTCGAGGCCTTCTTCAACACGGAGGTCATCGAGATCGGACAGGACTCGGTGCGGCTCAGGACGCCCGAGGGCGAGAGGACGATTCCGAACCAGTTCGTGTTCGCGTTGACCGGCTACCACCCGGACTTCGACTTTCTTCAGTCCATGGGGATACGGCTCGAAGGCAACGACCGCCAGCCCGCATGCGACCCGGAAACCCGGGAAAGCAACGTGCCCGGGATCTATCTGGCCGGCGTGATCGTCGCGGGAAACCGGACGAATGAGATCTTCATCGAGAACGGTCGTTTCCACGGCAAGGAGATCGCCTCCGACTTGGGACGCAAGCTCACCGGCATGGCGGAAGAACAGGAACCCGAGCCAGTGGCGGCACTGTAGCCTAAGCTGCCTCCTTACCCCGTACCAGGCGCTCGGCTTCGCGGGCGGAGATCGGCCGCATCCGGTCGGGCGCATAGAACGCCTTCCGTCCGCAGTCCAGGCATATCATGTAGCATTGCCGGTCGATGGTGAACGGGCGCGACATACGGTCGTGCCCGCACCCCCACGCAGAGGAAACGAAGTTGAGTGCCGTGCGGAGAACGCGCATACGGGTTCTCTCCTTTGGCGCGGTAGTGCGTCTACCTGCGCGAACCTGAGACTACGGCTTGCGCCACCCCCGCGCCAGATACCGGGCGCACTCAAAGGTAACCGATTCCCAAAATGGGAATCAGGCCTCCATCTGTACGACCAGCTTCCCGAAATGGGACGCGGACTGCATCGTCTCGAAAGCCTTCGGGAGCTCCGCGAAAGCGGCTTCCTCGTCGATCACGGGACGGAGGCGGGTCTGCTCGAGCGCGCGGTTCAGATCCTCGAAGTCCATGCGCGAGCCGACATAGATGCCCTGCACACGGATCTGCTTGCGGAGGATCAGGGAAGGGTCGACCGGCTCGTCCGGCTCGGACAGGATGCCGATGTCGGCAACCGCCCCGCCGATGCGGACCGCCTTGAGCGACTGCATAAAGGTGCCCGCGCCGCCGACCTCGATGACCAGGTCGACGCCTTCGCCGCCTGTCTGGTCCGCCACCCAGGCGGCCCACTTGGGCGTCGTCTTGTAGTTCACGCCGGCATCGAGGCCGAGCGACCGGGCACGTTCCAGCTTCGCATCGCTCGACGAGGTGCCGAGCACGCGCGCGCCCATGGCCTTGGCGAGTTGGAGCGCCGCGATGGACACGCCGCCCGTACCCTGAATGAGGACGGTGCTGCCTGCGGTGATGCCCCCGCACTTGTGCAAGGCCGACCAGGCGGTCACGGCGGCGCAGGGCAGGGTGGCCGCTTCGGCGTGGGACAGGTACTCCGGCACGCGGACCACCCCGGTCTGCGGCAGGCGGACATACTGCGCGGCCATGCCGTCGATGTCGCCGCCGAGCGCGCCCTTGTACCTGGCCTGGGTGGGCGGGCCTTCCAGCCAGTTCTGCATGAAGATGGCGGCAGCATGGTCGCCCGGCTTCAAGGTCGAGACACCTTCCCCGATTGAGTGAATCGTACCCGCACCGTCGGAAAGAGGAACGCGCGGCAAGGGCATCCTGGGGTTGTATTTGCCGGTGACGGTAAGCAGATCGCGGTAGTTAAGCGAGCAGGCATGGACCTTGAGAACCACCTCGCCGGGGCCGGGCTCGGGGATGGGCGCTTCGCGAAAGGCGAGTTTGTCGATGCCGAAGGCGGGGATGGTCCAAAGCCGCATGTGGGATAGGTCTCCTGTCCTGAATGGATGCACAGCCGATGACAAAGTGGGTATATCAGACTATGATGTGCATATGAGAATCCTGGTGGACGTAAGTCAGCAGCAGGTGGTCTCGCTCAACGCGCTGGCTAAGCGGACCGGAAAGGCCCGGGCGGAAGTCATTCGCGAGGCGCTGGATAAGCACGTGGAAGCCAATCGCCCGCCGATCTCGGCCTTCAAGGGCTTGTGGGCCGACAATCCGGAGACGCAGGACGTACAGGGCTATCTGGACAAGATACGGGGCGAATGGGATCGTGAATGGGACCGGTAAGGGCTTTGTTCGACTCGAACATACTGATCCGTTTTCTCAACGAAAAGCGGCACAGTGTTTTGGATGATCTTTTCGCGGGCAGCCCAAGATTGGATATCAGTCGAGTCACCTGGATCGAGGTGATGACGGGGTCGCGAGGCGACGATGCACGCGTGCTCAGGTCTTTTCTCGACGGCTTCCAGGTTCACGAAATCACGCCGGAGATCGCGGAGCGGGTCGTGCATCTTCGCCGCGCCACCCGGCTGAAGCTCCCGGACGCGATCATCTACGCGACGGCGCTCGAAACCGGGCGCACCCTGGTCACCCTGAACACACGCGACTTCCCGCCCGGGACCGAAGCCGTCTTCACTCCGCCCGCCGATTGAACAGATACGAGTTTGCCTGGTCGATCGAGGTGAGCGTGATGCGGGCGATGTTGACATGGGGCGGGCGGGTCGCGGCCCACACGATGGTTTCCGCGATGTCCTCCGGCGTGAGCGGG
>CAXUHL010000054.1:0-14158 GCA_964250745.1 uncultured Acidobacteriaceae bacterium | reverse complement strand
CTCCCTTGACCCTCGCCCTCGCCCCTCCCCTGCTACCCTTGGTGCCATGAAGTTCGGCGTTCTCCAGTTCCCCGGTTCCAACTGCGACCACGACACGGCCCACGTCCTCGAGGCGGTGCTCGGTCAACAGGTCGCGATGCTGTGGCACGACTCCCCTTCGCTCCAGGACGCGGACGCCATCGTGATCCCCGGCGGCTTCGCCTACGGGGACTATCTCCGCACCGGCGCGATCGCGAAGTTCTCGCCCGTGATGGGCTCGGTCAAGCGGTTCGCCGCGGCGGGCGGGCCGGTGCTGGGCATCTGCAACGGCTTCCAGATCTTGTGCGAGGCGGGCCTGCTGCCGGGCGCGCTCTTGCGCAACGCGGGGCTGCGCTACGTGTGCCGCCAGGTGTACCTGCGAACCGAAACCACCCGCAGCCCCTTCACCGGCCGGCTCGAAACGGGACAGGTTCTGCGCATTCCCGTCGGCCACATGGAGGGCAATTTCTTCTGCGACGAGCAAACCCTTACACTTCTTGAGCGTGAAGAGCGCATCGCCTTCCGGTACTCGGACGCGTCGGGACACATCAGCCCCGGGAGCAATCCCAATGGGTCGCTCGGCAACATTGCCGGCATCCTAAACGAGGGGCGCAACGTGCTCGGGATGATGCCGCACCCGGACCGGTCCAGCGAGGCGCTGCTCGGCTCCGCCGACGGCTTCGGCATCTTCGCCTCGCTGGTGGACGCGCTCGCGACGCAACGGGTTGAGGAAGTTTCCGAGTCGATGTAGACCGAAGGAACCCTCTCGACGCGGCTTTTCCGTCAAGAAAAGCCGCACCGCGCGGGTCTCGGAAAGCCGGGCAACTCGGAAACCAGGTTAGGAGAGAGGGTCATGGTCGACTTGCACCACCACTTGCTGCCGGGCCTCGACGATGGGTCGCCCGACATGGACACCTCGGTCAAGATGGTGGAGATGGCGGCAAAGGACGGCATCACGCACATCGTGTGTACCCCGCACGCAAACGACCGCTTTTTCTTCAACCGCGAAAAGAACGCCCGGCTTCTCGAAGAGCTGCGCGCCCGCACGGAAAACAAGGTCACGCTCGGCCTGGGCTGCGACTTCCATATGTCCTACGACAATATCCAGGACGCGCTCGACTACCCCGGCCGCTACTCGATCAACGGCAAGAAGTACTTGCTGGTCGAGTTTCCCGACACCGCGATCTCCGATGCGACGACGGACAACCTGTACGAGCTCGTTGTGTCGAAGCAGCGGCCCATCATCACCCACCCGGAGCGCAACCCGGTCATCCAGCGCCACCCGGACCGCCTGGCCGCGTGGATCCGCGAGGGCGCGCTGGTGCAGGTGACCGCGTCGAGCTTTACCGGGCGCTTCGGACGCACCGCCCAGGCCACGGCGGAGGACTACATGAAGCGCAACTGGGTCCACTTCCTGGCGACCGACGCGCACAACCTCGACCACCGCCCGCCGGTGATGAGCATCGGCTACAACTGGGTCAAGAAAAGCTATGGGCAGGAGACCGCGGAGCGTTTGTGCGTCACCAACCCGCGCGCGGTATTCGACGGCACCGACCTGCCCGACCAGCCCGACGCGAAGGAGCTGTACGCGCATTTCGACGAAGATCAGAAAGAAGCGTACGGGCAGAAGAAGGTCGGGTTTCTGCGCAGGATTTTCGGCGCGGGCGCGGATTGAGGGCTTGCCCTGACGGAGCAGCTCCGCCGGTTCCGGGCTCCATCCGGGTTGTGCTTCGTGCTTCAAACCGGGTCATCCTGAGGAGCGCGGCGACGAAGAACCTGCTTTCAGGGCCTTTCGGAGAAAAGCATGTCCTCCGCTTGGCTCAGGATGACCCTCGACCGGAATCTTCTAGAGTCCCAACCCCCCGTCCACCGCGATCACTTGCCCGGTCAGGAATGGCGTCGTCGCAGCCAGCCAGCACACCACCTCCGCTACATCGCCGGTTCTTCCGTTGCGCCGCATCGGCGTCTTCTCGACGAAGTGCGCGTACGCCGCGTCCGGGTCTTCGCCCGTCACGATCATGCCCGGCGCGACGCAGTTGACCGCGATCTCCGGTGCCCAGGCCTTGGCCATCGTGGCCGTCAGCATGTGCAGCGCGGCTTTCGACGCGCAGTAGTGCGGGTGGGTCGCCCAGCCGCGCAGCCCGCCCAGCGAACCCAGATTGACCACCCGACCCACGTGCGGAGACGCCCGCAGGTACGGCAGCGCGGCCTGCGCCACCAGCCACGGAGCGCGTGTGTTGGTCAGGAACATCGCGTCCCAGGCCTCCGGGCTCAGCGCGTCCAGCGTCGCCGTTTCAAACGCACCCGCGTTGTTGACCAGGATGTCGAGCCGGCCTGCCCAGTCCGCCGCGCTCACGACGGCTTCGCGGATCGACACGGGATCGTGGAGATCCGAGCGGAACGCCTCGGCCCGGACCCCGAGCGCGCGCAGGGCGGCGACGGTTGCCCGCGCCTCGGCCGCCGAGCGGTTGTAGGTGATGGCAAGGTCGGCACCGGCCTCGGCGAGCGCGAGCGCAATGCCCGCGCCGATGCGCTTGGCGGCTCCGGTCACGAGGGCCGAGCGGCCGGCAAGAGGTTTGGCTGCGAAAGTCATGGGGGGATGGTACCCGTTTGCCCCGCAATGCAACACGTGCCGCGCGGGTTGCTTGCGCGGCACAACTTTTTCCGTAACAGTTTCATCCTAAGCTTTGTGTCGAGAGCGCGCCTCATCCCGGCCCTTGCGGTCTACCTGCTCCTCGCGGGGTGCGGTGCCGCGCGCGGGCCGCGTCTGGCCCACGCCGGTGCGCCGGGCCTCGACGGCGACGTGCGGAATGCCGTAAACCCGAACGCGCCGTTCGCCGTTGCCGCCACCGGGCCCAGGCTCCAAATGCGCGAGCCGCTGCTCGACGTCAACGGTGTGCCCCCGTGCGAGGCCGGGCAGCTGGGACTGTTCGAATCCGGCGCGGCCGCCAACGGCGCACGGCACGTGGTGCGGCTCAGTTTCGAGAACACCGGCCAAGCCTGCCGCCTCAGCGGGTTCCCTACGGTCACGCTGCTTCGCCCTGACGGATCGGTCGCGGGATCGGTTCGTTTGGAACGGGTTTCGGACGCGAGCATGGCAGCGACGCTTGAGCCGGCCGGACCGGAGGAGGCGGCCTACATGGGCCCTTCCCCGCGTGTGCTGCTGCCTGCGCGCGGCAGCGCGGCGTTCACGCTCGGGTGGACCGCGGGACCGGATTGCGAACGTATCGGCCGCGTCGCGATCGGCGCGCCGGACTCAGGCAGGCCCATGGTGCTGGCTCGCCCGCTGACGGTCTGCGAGGACCGCATCCTGATCACAGCCGTTGCGCCGAATCCCTGAACCGAATCAGTGACTAGTGTGCCGGCCCGTTTGCCTTGGCCGACCCCTGGTTCGGCTGCGGCGTCACCGACTGCTGTGCGTTGTTTTCGAGCGGCCCGTTCTTATACGTGGAGTACTGCCCGCCCGGCGGCTTCACCCTGATCTCCAGCTCCCGCGCCGGCTGGTCGTTGGTAAAGGTTTCGCCCCAGGTCTGGAAACCGCCTTTGAACACCTGCACCCGGACCTCGTCGCCGAGCGGGATCAGGTCCAGCACGGCCTTGCCGTCCTCGTTGGTCTTCAGCTCCATGTTGCCCTGGTCCTTGCCGTCGTGAACGGAGTGGAAGATGACCGCGGCGTTCTCGACCGGCTTGCCGTTCGACGCGCGCAGCACCGTGACCGCGATGTGCGAAACCGGCGGCGGGGCCTTGTACTTGCGGCCTCTTCCCGTTTCCTGGGCAGCGAGAAGCGCCGGGGCGAGCACAAACAGCAGCGGTGCGGCGAAGCGGGGATGCATGCGGTCGATTTTACCCCTGTTGAAAGACGGGAGGCGAGCGTCCGGCGGCCGGGGTGCATCTCACTACCAGTCAGACAAAAGAAGACGAGATTTCAGGCGAAGCCGCCCGCGGCGCGGCACGATAGCAAAGGAGATCTGAACCATGGCTCAAGGCAGCGTTAAGGAAATGCCCTCTTCCCGGATCAAGCACAGTGACAAGCCCACCGGCCCGGCGACCCGCGTCAATATCAAGATGTATGCGACGCGCGTCGCGCTCAGCGAGGACCAAAAGAAGCAGGCCGTCGAGGTGATGCAGGAAAAGCTGGCCTCCGCGCTCGACATGTACTCGCAGGCCAAGTTCGCCCACTGGAACGTGAAGGGCATCAATTTCTATCAGCTCCACCTCGTGTTCGACAGTGTAGCCGAGCAGATCTTCCCGCAAATCGATGCCATCGCCGAGCGGCTCACCCAGCTTGGCGGCGTCGCGAACGGGACCGTGCGCCAGTCGGCGAATAGCTCTCGTATCCCGGAGTTCGACACCGAGCTGGTGGCCGGCATGGACTACGTCAAGGGTCTGGCCGATGCCCTCGGTTGCTACTGCGCTTCCCTGCGCGACGCCTCGGACCGGATTGAAGAGATCGGCGACGACCCGTCGGCGGACTTCTTCAAGCAGCTGACCGTGGAGGCCGAGGAGCAGCTCTACTTCCTCGAGTCGCACCTCGAAGCCGGCCCGGTCGAGTAAGCCCTCCGCACCACCGATCGAGGGCGGCTCCCAGGCCGCCCTTTTTCTTTCTGCAAGATGCGAGAATGGACGGCATGAGCGAGGCGATTCGAGCAGGAGTAGTCGGTTTCGGGGTTGCGGGGCAGGTGTTTCACGCGGCGGTCATCGCGGAAACCCCCGGACTGGAGCTGGCGTGCGTGGTGGAGCGGTCGGGCCGGACAGCCGCGGCGAAGTATCCCGGTGTACGGGTGGTGCCTTCTGTCGAGGCGATGCTCGAAGACCGCTCGATCGAGCTTTGCGTGGTCGCGACGCCGAACCACTCGCACCGCGAGCTGGCGGAAGCCTGCATGCGCGCCGGGCGCAACGTGGTGGTGGACAAGCCGCTCGCGCTGTCCAGCGACGACGCGGCAGCCCTGGCTGTCACCGCGCGGGAGCGCAAGGTGGTGCTCTCCGCCTACCACAACCGCCGCTGGGACGGAGACTTTCGCACGGTCCAGGGATTGATGGAGCGCATCGGCAAGCCCGTGCTGTTCGAGTCGCACTTCGACCGCTTCCGCCTCGAACCCAAGCCCGGCGCGTGGCGCGAGACGGAAGAGGCGGGCGGCGGCGTGCTTTACGACCTCGGCCCGCACCTTATCGACCAGGCGCTGGCGCTGTTCGGCCCGCCCACCACGCTGTGGGCCGACGTGCGCAGCATCCGGCCCGGTGTCGCGGTCGACGACGCCTTCGACATCCGGCTCACCTACGAAGACTCCGCGCACGAGGACCTGCGCGCCCTGCGGGTGTGGCTGCGCTCCACCGTGGTGGCCGCCAGCGCCGGGGCCCGGTTTACCCTGCACGGCACCGGCGGCAGCTACGAAAAGTGGGGCCTGGACCCGCAGGAGGCCGCCCTGAAGAACGGCGGGCGCTTCGCCGATGAGGGTTTCGGCCACGACCCGAAGGCGAGCTGGGGCCTGTTTACCGGGCCGGACGGCGCGCCGGAGACCGTGCCCACCCTGCCTGGAGACTACCGCGCGTTCTACGCCAACGTGCGCGAAGCCATCCGGGGCCGCGCGCCGCTCGCCGTCGGGGTCGGCGCGGCCTGGTCGGTCGCCTGCCTCATGGAGCATGCGCGGGAAAGCAGCCGCACCGGCCGCCGCCTGCCCGTGGACCTTTCCCCAGCCGCGGCGTTATAGTGCGTCGCATGAAGATTGTGTGCTTGGCGGCAGCGCTGGCGTGTACCGCCGCGCTCGGGCAGCGGACGCGCGACCCGCTTTCGAGCGGGCAGGCCGACCAGGTGCGCGAGCTCGGCACCAGGCCGGTTGATCGCATCAAGCTCTATCTCAAGTTCGTGAACGAGCGCGCGGCGGCTATCCGAGAGCTCACCACGGACGCAGGCGAAAACAATCGGCCAGCCGAGCTGCGCGCCCGCTACGAGGAGTTCACGCGGCTGACCGACGAGCTGGCCGAGAACATCGACACCTACGACAATGACAAAGCAGACATACGTAAGGCGCTGCGCCCCGTATTGAGCGACTGCGTCAAATGGCCCGCGCTCCTCCAGGGCCCGCCGCCCAACCCCGCCTACGACTTCGCCCGGCGCACCGCGCTCGAGGCCGCCGGCTCACTGACCGGGGACACGCGCAAGCTGCTCGCGGCCGAGGAAGCCTACTTTGCCCAGGCCCGGCATAAGGACGAGGCAGGCGGCAACGGGCGGGCCCCGACGCCTGAGTAAAAGGCGGACGCGCCCGATTTAGAATAAGCGTATGCCTGACATTCATCGCCGCCAGACCGTCACCACCCACATCGGCCAGGTTCGTGTCGGCTCCGCCGCGCCGGTCGTCGTGCAGTCGATGACCAATACCGACACCGCCGACATCCCCGGCAGCGTGGAGCAAATCGCCGCGCTCGCGGCCGCCGGCTCGGAGCTGGTGCGCGTCACGGTCAATAACGAGGAAGCCGCGCAGGCGGTGCCGTACATCGTCGAGCAGCTGGAAAAGCGGGGGCTGCAAACGCCCATCGTCGGGGACTTCCACTACAACGGCCACCTCCTCCTGACCAAATATCCGGCCTGCGCGCGGGCGCTTGCCAAATACCGCATCAACCCCGGCAATGTCTCGATCGGGCGCAAGAACGACGACAACTTTCGCGCCATGATCGAGGTGGCGGTCGCGAACCAAAAGCCGGTGCGCATCGGCGTCAACTGGGGTTCGCTCGACCAAGCATTGCTGACGAAAATGATGGATGCAAACTCGCGCCTGCCGGAGCCGCTGCCGGCGCGCGACGTGATGATCGAGGCCATGCTGGTTTCGGCGCTGAGCTCGGCCGAGGCGGCTGAAAGATACGGCCTGCGTCACGACCAGATCATCCTCAGCGCCAAGGTTTCCGGGGTGCGCGATCTCATCGACGTGTACACGCTGCTCGCCGCGCGCTGCGACTACCCCCTGCACCTGGGCCTGACCGAGGCCGGCATGGGCGTCAAGGGCATCGTGGCCTCGGCCGCGGGGCTCGCGCCGCTCTTACTGGCAGGCATCGGCGACACCATCCGCGTTTCGCTCACGCCCAAGCCGGGCGGCGACCGCACGGAAGAAGTGCAGTGCGCGCAGCAGATCCTGCAGTCGCTTTCGATCCGCTCGTTTACTCCGCAGGTCACCGCCTGCCCCGGCTGCGGACGCACCACCAGCACCTTCTTCCAGTCGCTTGCCGAGCAAATCCAGGACTACCTGCGCGCCTCCATGCCCGCCTGGCGCGCAGCGTACCCCGGCGTCGAGGAGATGAAGCTGGCCGTCATGGGCTGCATCGTCAACGGCCCCGGCGAGAGCAAGCACGCCAACATCGGCATCTCCCTGCCCGGGACCTTCGAGGAGCCGAAAGCCCCGGTGTACGTGGACGGCAAGCTCGTTACGACGCTGCGCGGCGACAGCATCGTGAGCGACTTCCAGCGCATCCTGGACGAGTACGTGCGGTCGCGCTACGGGGCTGCGCGCGCGTCTGTCCCGGCGAAGCAGGATCTGGTCGAAATCTCGTGACTTTCGTACTCTGGCGGTCACCGAAAAGAGGGGCTACGCTGGCAGCACTTCCTCCTTCGGGTGCACGCCATGGGTTCGCTTTCGCTTTGGCTCCTCTTTTCGCTCGGTCCCTTGCTCGTCATCACCGCCTGCTTCGCGTCTGAAAGCGGCCGCCCCTGCTACTCGGCGGAGGAAGCGGCCGCGCACGCGGGCAAGGAAATCTGCCTGGCCGCGCACGTCTACGACATCAAGGAAAGCGAGGACGGCACGCGCTTTCTGGACGTGTGCGCGCCCGGCCAATCCGAGGAAAGCTGCCGGTTCACCGTGATGAGCCTCGGTGCCGACCGCAAGGAGGTCGGGCAGCTGGAAAGCTTGCGCGATGCCGATATTCGCCTGCGCGGGACGGTCCATTCCATGCACGGCCAGTCCGTGATGCTCCTGAGCCACGCGCGGCAGTTCCGCGACGGAGCGGAAAAGTTCCGGCCCAACCCGGAGCTGCTCGCGGGCTTCAACGCGGGCGAGGGCAAAACCGCGTTTCGCGACCCGAACATGAGCTCGAAAAAGCAGCACTCGGCGAGCGTCTTCAAGTCCGCCCGGCACTGACTCAATAGATGGGGCCCGCCTGCGCGCGCAGCTCCTTCAGGGGGTAGGTGGTGCCCCGCCAAACCACGGCTCCCCGGTACAGCGTCACCGCCACGGACCGGAGCATCGCGTACACCAGGCACACCGTCGCGGCCGGCAGCATGAGAGCGTAGGCGGGCGAGGAGCCGCCCTCGCGCCGGAAGGCCCGGTAAAGGAGCAATTGGAACAGAATCGCAACTAATCCCGGCAAACGCATCGCCGGCGGCCCCAATACACTCAGCGCCGGGTAGATCCCGAGCCCGGCGAGCGAAGCCGCGCCCCCGAGCGCCAGCGCCGCGTTGAAACGGAATGCCGCGAACAGGTTCTTCGTCACGTTACGGACGATGCCGCCCACCCCGCTGGCCCAGTGCAGCGTGACCAGTCCCGCGCCGAACGCAACCCGCTGCCGAAGGCCCCGGCGCTTGATCTCGACCCCGAGCCGGACGTCCTCCAGCACCTCCATCCGGAGGGCGGCGAACCCGCCGATCGCGTCGTACGCCTCGCGACGCACCAGATTGAACGCGCCGACTCCCAAACGGTCCCGCCGGCTGCGCGGGTCCGCGACCTTCCACAAGCGCACCGCGAACGCCGAGTACACCTGCATGGCCGAAAGCATCATGTGCTCGCCGAAGCCTCGGATGATGGGGGTGGGCAGCAGCACCAGGTGGTCGGCCCGCTCCTCGACCATGTACCGCATGGCTCGCCGCAGCGTGTCGGGGCGGAAGAAGATGTCTCCATCAGTGAACAGCAGGTAAGGCGCATCGGTCCGGGCAAGCCCCTGGGCGAGCGCGTTCTGCTTGCCCATCCAGCCGTCGGGGCGCTCGCGCACGTGCAGAACCTGAAGGGGGACCGGCCCCGGCTCGGCGGCGAGCTCGTCCAGGATGGTCCCGGTGCGGTCAGTCGAGCGGTCGTCGACGGCGACGACCTCGAGCGGGACACCTTCTTGCGCGCGCAGCGACCGGATTGTCGCCTCGATCGCGGCCTCTTCGTTGCAGGCCGGGACGATCACGGCCAGACGCGGGCTCGCCTCGGGCAGGGCTTCGTCGTAGCGCGGGTCGAGGAGGTTGGGGATGCGCTTGCGGTTGCGCACGAACTCCACTGTCTTGAAGGCCCAGGCCGCCGCCACGAGCCAGCTCAGCGCGACCGCCGTCGGGCGTGCCCAGCGCACTACTTACTGTCCGGGCGAGGCCAGCGCGCGTCCACCACCGTCGAAATGCCCCCGCGCGGGCGAAAGTCGCCGTGTACGTGCGCCCACACCGGGTTGCAGGCCTTCACGACATCTTCGAGAATCTGGTTGACGATGTTTTCCTGGAAGATGCCGAGATTGCGGTAGCAAAACAGGTATTCCTTCCAGCTTTTCAGCTCCAGGCAGCGCGCGCGCGGCATATAGCGCAACTGGATCACGCCGAAATCGGGCAGCCCGGTCTTAGGGCACACGGAGGTGAACTCCGGGTCGTCGATCAGGATTTCATAGCCGACGAACTGGTTTTCCCAGGTTTCGATCCCCGGAAACTGCGTGTCGAGACCGGCTTTCGCGTGTTCGTCGGTGTAGCGGGCGGTCACTGTTGCCATGCGTCAAGTCTAGCCGAACGGGCGCGGCTCCCGGTGCTCAGCACGCACCTTCAACCACCGGCATTGCCGAAACGGAACCGGCCCGCGCCGCGGTTCCATTTCGGGAACGCCGCTCTGCCTAGCCCGCCGAAGCAGGCGGTCTTACAGGGCTGCTCCGGTTATACTCAGGCTTTCCGAGACCCCTTCTGCATGGCAAATGAACGCCCCCGCGGCACATCACGAATCTGGATCTGGACCGCTGCGGTGCTTCTGGTGATCGCGATCGGGTATTCGGCGCACTTCGCGACGCGGACCGTGCTCCAGGTGCGCTCGTTCACCATCGCGCGCGGGCCCATTCGCACCACCGTTTCGACGAACGGCAAGGTGCAGCCGATCGCGAACTGGGAAGCGCACGCGCCGTTCCCCGGCCTGGTGCGGACGGTCGCGGTCCGCGAGGGCGAGGCGGTGCCGTCGGGCAAGCTCCTGCTGTCGATGGACAACGGCGACGCGCAAACCAGGCTGGCCCAGGCGCGGCTGGCCCTGGCAAGCGCGCGGGCCAACCGCAAAGCCTTGCTGGCCGGCGGGTTGCCCGAGGAGCGGGTCACCTTTTCCGGGCAGATCGATCAAGCGCGGGCGGAAGCAGCCTCCGCCAATACCGCGCTCGCGACGCTCCAAAAACTCGCGGCGCAGGGCGCGGCTTCCCCCAGCGAGGTCGCGCAGGCGCAAACGCGCGTCAACAACGACCAGGCCAGCCTGCAGGTGCTGGAGCAGCGCCAGGGTGCGCGCTTGGCACCCGGCAAGGAGCAGGCCGAAGCCGACGTGGCGCAAGCGCAGGCCGCGGTCGCCGCCGCCGAGGACGGGGTCGATCGCAGCACCGTGCGCGCGCCGTTCGCGGGCGTCGTGTATTCGGTACCCGTGATGCCGACCCAGTACGTGCAGGCCGGCGACCGCCTGCTCCAGATGGCAGACCTGAACCGGATGCAGGTTCTGGCCTACTTCGACGAGCCGGATATCGGCAAGATTTCGGTCGGACAGCCGGTGCAGATCACCTGGACGGCCAAGCCGAACCTGCTCTGGCATGGGCGCATCACTCGCCTGCCGGCCACGGTGGTCGGCTATACGACGCGCAACGTGGGCGAAACACTGTGCTCGATCGACGACATGCACGACGGCCTGCTGCCGGACACCAACGTGATCGTCACGGTGACTACGGACAACGTCGCCAATACGCTCTTCATGCCGCGCGAAGCGCTCCATGCGGAGCAGGGCGCGAGCTACGTGTACAAGGTGACCGGGGGCAAGCTGAAGCGGACCGCGGTAACGGTGGGCAACCGCAACCTGACGCAGGTGCAGGTGCTGACCGGGGTGAGCGAGGGCGACGTGGTCGCGCTGGGCGCGGTGGGCGGCCAGCCGCTGACCAATGGTGCCGCCGTGAAGCTGCGTTGAGCGCCGCGCGGACATAGGACCCGCCGCTTCGGTTATCGTCTCCGTATGCGAACCGGTAGAGTGATCGTCGTTGCGGCACTGCTGGCGTGGCCGCTCTTCGCCGGTGCCGCGCAGCCGGCTGAACGCCTGCTGGCGACCGGCCATGCGGACCAGGCCCTGGCCGCTCTGAACAGGCAGCTCGCCGCCAACCCGAGCGATGCGGCCGCGCTCAACCTGCAGTGCCGCGTTTACTTCTCCGAAGAGCGAATGGACCAGGCCGAGGGCCCCTGCGAACGCGCCGTCGCCGCCGCGCCGAAAGAGGCGCTTTACCATCTGTGGCTGGGCCGGGTTCTGGGCCGCAGGGCCGAGCATGCGGCCGCCCTCCAGGCATACGGGCTGGCCAGGAAGGTCCACACGGAGTTCGAGCAGGCCCACCAGCTTGCGCCGCGCGACCGCCAGGCCGCCGAAGACCTGGCCGAGTATTACGTGCAGGCCCCGCGCATCATCGGCGGGGGCCACACGAAGGCGGCCGAGCTGGCCGGCGAAGTCGCGCCCTGGGCTCCGGGGCTGGCGCACTCGATACGCGCTCACATCGCGGAGGCGGAAAAGAAGCCGGCGGACGCGGAACGCGAGCTGACCCTTGCGGCAGCCGCCCCGGACGGGGGCATAGCCGCCCTGGTCGCGCTCGCGTCGTTCTACCAAAACCAGGGCCGGACGCCCGACATGCTGCGCACACTCGACCAGGCCGTGGCGAAAGACACCGCGCACGACGATGCTCTGGTCGCCGCGTCCGGGCTGTTGACCCGCGCCGGGCAGCGGCCCGACCAGGCCATCACCCTCCTGCGGACGTACCTGGCATCCACCGGCCAGTCCGAGGACGAGCCGGCGTTCCGCGTCCACGCCCGGCTCGCGAAGCTGCTCAGCGCCTCCGGCGACACGGCAGGCGCACAGGCGGAGCTGGCGGCCGCGCGCGGGTTGGCTTCGAACTACACGCCGGGCGGGGGCGCGGGCAAGTAGCGGCTCGTTCCCGAGCCGGCCCGGTGCTCAGGGTAGAATTGGCGGAAGCGATCTTCCCTCTGAAGACCGTAAGACCAGCCGCCGTTTTCCCCTGCAAAGGACCTCGCCGATCTTGAACCCGAGCCACTTCCCGCGCCTTTTCCTGCTCCTCGGCCTGGCGCAGGCGGCGCACGCGCAAATCTCACTGTTCTCCGCGGTCGACCTGGCCAAGCGCAACAGTGCGCCCGTCAAGATCGCGCAGGCCGATGTCGACAAGGCCGCCGCCGCGGTGGGGGAGGCCCGTGCGGCCTATCTGCCCGCTCTCCAGGCCGGTTCCAACGTCGGCTACTCGTACGGCTTCCCCGTGGGCCAGCCCACTCTCTACAGCGCCAGCGGGCAGTCCCTCGCGCTGTCTTTTTCGCAGCCGGACTACATTCGCGCCACGCGCGCGGCTCTCGACGCGGCTGCCCTGAGCCTCCGCGACGCGGTCGACCAAGTCGAGCTCGATACGGCGCTCGACTACCTCCAGCTCAACACCATCACGCAGCAGATCGCCGCGCTCGACGAGAGCAAGAGTTACGCGGAACGGCTGGAGCAGGTGGAGCAGAGCCGTCTGCAGGCCGGGGTGGAGTCCGAGATCACGGCCACGCGGGCCCAGCTTTCGGCGGCGCAGTCGGACCTGAAGCGGTTGGACCTGCTGGCGCAGGCGGCGCTGCTGCGGGCGCGGCTCGGCAACCTGACCGGGATGCCCGAGGACGCGATGCGGCCGGAGCCGGAAAGCGTGCCCGGGCCGCCGGCCGGCGAAAACACAGCGAAGCCTCGCCGCCCGGCGGGGGTGGACGCGGCGTTCTCCAACGCGCTCAGCAAGCACTACATCGCGCACGGCGACGACCGCGTCGTGTTTCGCCCGCAGGTCGGCTTCGGCATCCAGTACTCGCGCTATGCCAAGTTCAACAACTACCAGCTCTACTACCTGCGCTTCCAGCAGAACAACTTCGACGTGGGCCTCCAGCTGACCCTCCCGCTGTTCGATGCGACCAAGTCGGCCAAGGCGCGGGAGTCGGCGGCGGACGCCCTCCACGCCGACCGGCAGGCCGAGCAGGCCAGGCAGCAGTCCGACGAAGCCGCCGTGCAGCTCGAAAAGTCGATCGCCACGCTGCGCGCGCAGTCGCGCATCGCCGACCTCCAGGCCAAGCTGGCAGCCCAGCAGCTACAGGCAGTGCTGCTCCAGATTCGCAACCCGCCCACCGCGCCCGGTGTGCTGCCGCTTACGCCGGTTGACGAAATGGAAGCTCGCATCAACGAGCGGGCCCGGTTCACCGAGGCGCTGGATGCGCGGTTCCTGCTGCTCAAGGCGCAGCTGTCGCTTCTGCGGACCAACGGAGGGCTGGGCGAGTGGATCAACCAGAGCGTGCGCTGACCGGTCTGCGCCGACCGGGGGCTCGCGGCCGCCCGAATGGTAAACTTTAGCTTATAACCATGCCACTTAAAACCCTGTTCCTGAACCCGCCCTCCTTTGAAAACTTCGACGGCGGTGCCAGCTCCCGTTGGCCCGCGACCCGCGAAATCGAGAGCTACTGGTACCCGGTGTGGCTGGCATATCCGGCCGGGCTGCTGGAGGGCTCGCGCCTGCTCGACGCCAACCCGCACCACGTTTCCTGGGACGGCGTCATCGAGATTCTCAAGGATTACGAGTTCCTGGTGCTGTTT
The DNA here is from genome assembly GCA_964250745.1 of uncultured Acidobacteriaceae bacterium. Classification (GTDB taxonomy): domain Bacteria; phylum Acidobacteriota; class Terriglobia; order Terriglobales; family Acidobacteriaceae; genus EB88. Next base: position 317 of record CAXUHL010000054.1, on the reverse strand, counting down.
ACCAGCACCATCGGCTGGACCGGCGACCAACGCGCCGCGGAAAAGGTCAAGGCGGCGCACCCGCACATCAAGATCGCCTTTGTGGGCCCGCCCGTGACCACCGACACCGAAAAGGCGTTTGAAGAGTGCGCGGCCATTGACTTCATCTGCCGCCGCGAGTTCGACTTCTCCGTCGTCGAGTTTGCCGAGGGCAAGCCGCTCAATGAGATTCTCGGGGTTTCGTACCGCGATGCCGCAGGCAAGGTCGTGCACAACCCCGACCGCCCGCAGGTGGAAAAGCTCGACAAGCCGGACATGCCCTGGGTCACCGACATCTA
>CAXUHL010000053.1:8433-14450 GCA_964250745.1 uncultured Acidobacteriaceae bacterium | reverse complement strand
GGGGCGTGGGGCGGTGGTCGGTGGTACGCAGGATCTCGCTCGGGTCGGGGTTTCGGGGCATCGCGGGTGCGCGTTCCGGGGGTGCGCTGTTCTTATCTTCTCCTACCGGACCGGTTTTGCTCACCGCACGGTGGTAACCGGTATGCTTGGCTGGATGGAACAACAGCGGGGGACAGAGGTATACGCGGTGCACGGAGCGGACCCGGAGGTGCTGGCCTACGCCATGGCCAAGTACTCCCGCTCCGCGCTGACGCTGCGGGAGTCGCTCGCGGAGATCAGCGCGCAAAGGGCCGAGCAGTTCCTCAACACCTTCTACTTCCAGTACGGCCACAGGTCCATCGCCGACCTGGCGCACCTGGCTTTCGCGGTCGAGCGGCTGTCGCTGCTTGCCGCCATCGTGCTGGTGGACGAGCCGCGATGGGACGGGCAAGAGCGCTCGACCCGGTACCAGGACTTCGAGCGCAGCGGCTGGTACACGCCTCCCTCCGCGACCTCGGAATACACGGTCGTGATCGAGGGGTTGTTCGGGGCGTACCGCCAGGTCGGCGACGGGGTGTTTCGCTCGTTGACCGGGCAGGTCCCAAAGCCGGAAGCGATGAAGCGGGACGCCTACGAGCGCACCCTGCGGGCACGGGCGTTCGACGCGGCGCGCTACCTGCTCCCGCTCGCCGCGAACACCTCGCTCGGGCAGATCGTGAACGCGCGAACGCTGGAGGGCCAGGTCTCGCGGCTGTTGTCGCATCCCCTGCCGGAGATCCGTTCTCTGGGCGAGGCGCTGCGCGAAGCGGCTGCCGGAGAAGCCTGGGTGCCGGGCGGCGGCAAGGGCCCGCGGGTGGCACCGACCCTGGTCAAGTACGCGGAGCCGAACCGGTACGCGATTGAGTCCCGCGCCCTTTTGGCTTCAGCCGCTGCGTCCGTCATGGGGAACGCCCCGGTTTCGGACGCGCCCCCGGTGGACCTGGTGGACGACGACGACCCGCTCGAAGTGGAGCTGGCGGCGAGCCTGCTCTATCCCGCCTGCAACTACCCCTACCGGCAGGTGCGCGATGCCGTGGCGGCGCTGCCGGCACCGCGCCGGGACGAGATTGTGAAGCTGGGCTTGCGCGAGCGCGGCAAACACGACGAGATCCCGCGCGAGTTCGCCTCTGGCCAGCGGTTCCGCTTCGACATCCTGATGGACGTCGGCGGCTTCCGCGACATGCACCGGCACCGGCGCTGCGTGCAGCTGATTCAGCCGTTCACGGCGGCGCACGGCTACGACGTCCCGGACGGGCTGGGCGCGGTCGAGGGTGCCTATCGGGCGGCGATGGACCGGGCGCACGCGGCCTCGCTCGCGGCACCCGAGGATGCCGCGCCTTACCTCCTGCCGCTCGGGACGCGCGTGCGGTCGCTGTTCAAGATGGATTTCGCGCAGGCGCTGTATATCGCGGAGCTGCGGACCGGGCCGGGCGGACACACATCCTACCGGCGGGTTGCGTGGGCGATGTACCGGGAGGTCGCGGCCAAATACCCAGAGTTGGCGCGGCACTTTCGCGTCACGGACATTGATGCGCCGGTGGATCTGCTGAAGCGCTGAGGTCGGCTCCGGAAATCTCTGATCAAGTGCGGGATGAGGGGTCATTCTGAGAGGCGTCGCGACGAAGGACCTGCTTTGCTTGGCCCAACAGCAGAAGCAAGTTTCGCCCGAGAGAACGCGCGAAAAAGCAAGCGAAAACTCGCGTGGCGACGTAACTTTAGTTTTGTTTTTTCTTCGCCCGCGTGGCGTGCGCGGTGGTAGGCTGTGCTTAGCCCGCCGTGTCGCATTCAGGGACAGCTTCGGGCGCGAAATCGGGGGAGCACAGCGTGGCGGAAGATCGGTCGAGGGCAATCGAAGCGGCACTTTCTCAGTTGGACAAGCAGTTCGGCAAGGGCTCGGTGATGCGTCTGGGCAGCCGGGACAAGCTCGAAATCTCTGCCATCTCGACCGGTTCGATCTCCTTCGACGCGGCCCTCGGCGTGGGCGGCTTTCCGCGCGGACGTGTGATCGAAATCTTCGGACCGGAGTCTTCCGGCAAGACGACGATCACGCTCCAGGTCATCGCGGAAGCGCAGAAGTTGGGCGGCCTGGCCGCGTTCGTCGACGCGGAGCACGCGCTGGACCCGCAGTACGCGAAGAAGCTTGGCGTGGACATCGACAATCTCCTCGTTTCGCAGCCGGACTACGGCGAACAAGCGCTCGAAATCACCGAGGCGCTGGTCCGTTCGAACGCGGTCGACGTGTTGGTGGTCGACTCCGTCGCGGCGCTCGTCCCGAAAGCCGAGCTCGACGGCGAGATGGGCGACTCCCACATGGGCCTGCAGGCCCGCCTCATGTCGCAGGCGCTCAGGAAGCTGACCGGAACGGTGTCGAAGTCGCGCACCTGCCTCATCTTCATCAACCAGATCCGCGAAAAGATCGGCGTCATGTTCGGCAACCCGGAAACGACGACCGGCGGCAAGGCGCTCAAGTTCTACTCCTCGGTCCGCATCGACATCCGGCGCATCGCGGCCGTGAAGGAAGGCGACCAGGTCGTCGGTTCACGGACCAAGGTCAAGATCGTCAAGAACAAGGTCGCCGCGCCGTTCCGCGAAGCCGAGTTCGACATCCTGTACGGCGAGGGCATCTCGAAGGAAGGCGACGTGCTTGATCTGGCGGTCACGCACAACGTCGTCGACAAGTCCGGTGCCTGGTACAGCTACCAGGGCGAGCGGATCGGGCAAGGCCGCGAGAACGTCCGGCAGTTCCTTAAGGACAACCGCGACACCTTCCAGCGGATCAACTCTGCGGTGCGGGAGAAGCTCGGGATCGCCGGCGCGGCCGCGGCAGCCCCGGTGCCGCCTGCCCCGGTGGACGCACCGCTGCTGGCCCAGGAAGCGATCAAGGTCGCGCGGCGGGCATAGTTCGACTCAGGGGAAGCGGGAAGGCTCGCGAGGCTTCCCCTTTTTCTCCTCAGGGAGACTCTGAACGATCCGAAAAATGAGGGGTCGTTCTGAGGAGCGAAGCGACGAAAGACCTGCTTTTGCCGCACTGCGGACGAAAGCAGATCCTTTGTCGCAAAGCACTGCCGCTTCGCTCAGGATGACCCGTATCGATAAGACTTTAAGCTTACTTACAAACAAGGGGGGAGGCCCGCAAGCCTTCCCCCTAATTGTGCCCGCTAATCGAGCGAGAACCAATTGAAGTTCCCAACCGCGTTGTAGAAGCCGCCCCGGTCCATCACGAGCTGCAGGGTGTGCTTGCCGGCCGGCAACTCTACCCCCGGCACATCCAGTGTCTGCCAGGTCTGGAAGCCATTGGTCTGCGGTACGGAGATGCCCGGCGTCACGCGGCGCCCATCGACAGCGAGGTGGAAGACGCCGCCGCCGACAGCCGTCGCGATCCGTGCGTGCAGGGTGTAGGCCCGCGCCGCCGCGATGTCGACCGTGTAGTTGAGCCAGTTGCCCGGCTCGGTCTGGCCCACGTCATAGCCGCCGCCTGTGTCCGTGCTTTCTTCGATATACACCGTCTCGCCGGGCCGGTAGTTCGCGCTGCCGCCGTTCGCTTGCGCGCCGTTCCAGTAGCCCACGCCCTTGCCGCCGGCGTCGAAGTCCTCCGCCTGGATCAGACCGGGAACAGACGCCGCCTTGAAGGGCGTGCTCGGCGTCGGAGCCTGGAAGGAGAACCAATTGAAGTTGCCCATGCCGCCGGTGGGCCCGTTGCCGTCGAAGGTGACCTGCATGACGTGCGGCCCAGCGGGCAGCAGGAAGCTCGGCGAGACCAGGTTGGTGTACTTCTGGAAGTCGCCCGTGAGCGGCGTGTACAGGTTGCCGGTCACGTCGCGCCCGTCGAAGGAAACGTGCCAGTACCCGCCCGGGCCCAGTGACGCCACGCGCGCCTGCAGGTTATAGAGCCCGCCCCGCGCGACGTCGACCGTGTAGCGCAGGTACTCGCCCTCCTTCGTGTAGCCTACGTCGTAGCCGCCGCCTGCGTCGCCGGTGGTCTCTACGCCGACGGTAGCGCTGCCGCGATAGGTGGTCATGCCCTGATTGGTCGCGTCCAGGTTGAAGTATCCGACATAGTTGCCGCCCTCGTCGAAATCCTCGGCCTCGATCAGCCCGGGGATCGCGCCCGGCACGCCGCCGAACGGCTTCTCCTGCCCGCCGATGGTGAACTGCACCGTGGAAGCAGCCTGCGCCGCGCCTTGTGTTCCCCGGATCGTGATCGGGTACGTGCCCGCAGGCGCGTTCGCCAGCGTGGCGAGCGGCAGCAGGTAGTGATTGGGCGCGACCGGCACCAGCCCGCCGAACGTTCCCGAGGGCAGGCTTTGCGTCGCGAGGCGGACCGGCCCGCGATCGCCGCCGTAGCGGTTCACGTCCACGGCAAAGGCGGCTGCCCCGCCCGGCGCGACGGTTTGCGCCGGGGGCCCGGCGGTCACGTCGAAGCCGCTGCCCGGGTGCGCTGCCCACACGAACGTCGCGGCGGCCCCGGCGGGCAGGGTGTAGCTCGCGGTCTGCCCGTTCCAGTTCAGGCTGAAAGCGCTGGGCTGCGCGGCCCCGTTGAAGACCAGCACCGCCACCGAGCCGTCGGGGTTCTTGAACGCGACGTCCTGCACGCTGCCGTGGCCGTAGCTGTTGGACTGAATTCGGTACGCGCCGGGCTGCACGAACTTCGAAACGTGGCCCATGACGTAGTACTCGACGTTGCGCGTCACCGTGGCCGGGCTCGTGCTCGTGTCGACCGTGATCACGCCGCGGCAGGTCCGGCAGCCGTTTTCGACCGTCGGGCCGTTGTTCTGGTCGAGCGCCATGTTCCAAAAGACGACCGTCTGGCCCCAGTTGCGGATCACGTTGATGACCTCGTTCTCGAGGTCGAAGGCCAGGTTGTCCGCGAACACCGGCGCGAAGGTACCGCCCGAGCACTCGGTGAAATAGATCGGAACGGCCCCGTCCAGGTCGTGGAGGGCGTTCTGCGCGTCGGCGGCATTGCCCGCGTAACAGTGGAAGGACACGCCGGCGAGGTAGGGCCGGACCGCCGGGTCGCCCGCGACGTCCTCGGCATACTTGGGGTTGTCCCAGTTGTGCTCGTAGCCCAGGATGCCGGGGACGACCGGAACCCGGCGGTCCTCGTGCAGTTCCTGGAGCGCCGGGCCCAGGTAGCCCGCGATGAACCGCCGCTGGTCGGTGGAGTTCATGAACATGGTCGGATAGCCGTCGAGCTGAATCTGCGGCTCATTCTGCACCGAAACGTACTGGATCGGGACGCCGTTCGCCTCGTACTCCCGAATGAACCGGGTGAAGTACTTCGCCAGCGCCGGAAAGTTGGCCGTGTCGAGCGTGCCCCCGTTCAGGCTGCCGTTGGTCTTCATCCAGGCCGGCGGGGACCAGGGCAGGGCCTCAACCTTAATTTGCGGGTTCGCAGCCAGGGCCGCCTTGACCGCCGGCAGGATGTAGGCCTGGTCGTGCGCGACGGAGAACTGCCGCAGCTCGGGGTCGGTCGAGCCCGGGGCCACGTCGTCATAGGTGTAGGCGCTCAGTGCCAGGTCGCTCGCGCCCATGGGCTGGCGCAGGAAGCTGAGATGGATGCCGTCGGCGCTGAATAGGTCGTTCATCACGGACGTCCGCTGGTCGGGCGTGAGCTTGGTCCAGACCAGGTAGGCGGATGTGTCCGTGAACGACGCGCCCACGCCGTCAATCTTCTGGTAGCGGACCGTGTCGTCGATGGCGATGGGCAGCGCGGCGCCGGTACCGGGCGCGAAGGAGAGCGCGGGTTGCGGGGCGAGCAGCTGGGTCTGGTCCGGCGTGGTGAGGGCGACGCGGATGGTTTGCGCGTGAAGGCCGGCTGTGGTGAGCAGGGCGGCGGCCGCCAGGGCAAGCGGCTTGGGTTTGCGAGTGAGCATGCGTGGGGGCCTTGGACGAGGGGGATGGTGAGGCGAGACATGGATACCAGCGCGCTCCCGGCGCTGTCAATCCGTCAATCTATCAACGGATCCCGAGCCACTCCCCGAGATTGCGCACGTCCG
>CAXUHL010000053.1:1731-8333 GCA_964250745.1 uncultured Acidobacteriaceae bacterium | reverse complement strand
CGCCCTGCTACACTCACCCTCGCATGCACACGGTCACCGCCATCTATCCCGGCTCGTTCGACCCGGTGACGTACGGGCACCTGGACCTGGTCGCGCGGGGCGCGAAGATATTCGACCGGCTCATCGTCGGCGTGCTCCAAAACTCGGCCAAGAACCCCTTGTTCTCGGTGGCCGAGCGGGTGGAGATGCTCCGCGAAGGTGTAGGCCGGTTCGGCAATGTGGAGGTCGCGACCTTTGAGGGGCTGCTGGTGGACTTCGCCCGCGAGCAGGGGGCGCGCGCGATCCTGCGCGGCATTCGCGCCATCTCCGACTACGAGTACGAGCTGCAGATGGCGCACATGAACCGGCGGCTCAACCCGGAGGTCGAGACGATCTTCCTGATGCCCGACGTCAAGTACTCCTACGTGAGCTCGCGGCTGGTGAAGGAGGCGTTCCGGCTCGGGGGCTCGGTCGAGGGGCTGGTGCCGGAGTGGGTGATCGAGCGTCTGCGGCAGCGGAACCGCTAGTTTTTCAGGAAATCTTCCAGAACCTCAATGTAGCGGTCTGGCTCCTCGTACGAAGGCAAGTGACCGCTTTGCTCGAAAAAGATGAGCTTCGCGCCGGGGATGGCGTGGGCCAGGTGCCAGGCGGTGAGGGGGGCGACGTTCATGTCCCACCGGCCCGTCATCACGAGCGTAGCCATATGGAGGCCGGCGAGTTTTGGCGTCAGGTCGAGCTTTTCGGCCGAGTTCGAAACCGCTTCGGCGACCTGGGGCACGTAGCCGAGGTCGCCCATGCCTTTCAGGTACGCGTCGCGCTTTGCGGGCGAGTAGAAGATCATGCGGAAGTGATTGAGGAGCCCGGCCTGCGCGGCCCGGTCGGAGTGCTCGCCGAGCGCTTTTTCCTGCCGCGCGTCCTCCTCCTCGATGTCGGGGAAGACCTGCGGGAGCAGGTGCTCCATGGACGCGAAGGACGAGCCGGGGGAGTCGGAAAGAATGAGTTTGGCAACGTGCTCGGGGTGCGCGAGGGCGTAGGTCAGGGCAAGGAAGCCGCCGTAGGAGTCGCCGAGCAGCGCGAAGCGGTCGAGGTGCTCGGCGGCGCGCACGGCATCGAGATCGGCGACTTGGGCTTCCATCGTTTGCGGTGCGCCGGGGCGCAGGGCTTTCGACGCGCCGGTGCCGCGCTGGTCGTAGAACACCACGAGCCGGTGCCGCGCGACGCGGTCCCACAGGTCGTTCCGGACCATGTAGGTGTGGGCGAGGCCGGGACCGCCGTTGACCGCGAGCACGGGCAGCGCGGCGGTGCGGGTGCCGAGGGTCTCCGTGCCGAGCGCGACGTCCGGCGTCCGGACGGTGGCCGTTTGATGCGGGGCGAGCAGCAGCCCGGCCAGCAGGACTGGGCCGAGGAACGCGCTCACGCCGGCTCCTCCGTTTCGCCGCCGCGAATCTTGAGCAGGTCCAGCGCGGGGGTGGTGCACATGGTGGTGACCAGCGCCATGATGACCAGCATGGTAAACAGCGTGGGCGAGAACACGCCGACGTTGTAGGCGATGTTGAGCACGATCAGCTCGACCAGGCCGCGTGTGTTGAGCAGCGCGCCCAGGCCCAGGGCCGCGCGCCAGCCCTGGCCCGACCAGCGGGCCGCGAGCACCGCCCCGCCCACCTTGCCCAGGATCGCGAACAGGAGCACCAAGCCCGCCCAGGCCCAGGTTGTGCCGCTGTCGAGCAGGTCCATGCGGGTGCGCAGGCCGGTGAGCGCGAAAAACAAGGGCAGCAGCAGGACCGAGGTGACCGTGTCGAGCCGGAGACGGATGGCCTGCTGCCAGTGCTCGACCCGCGGGAAGCACAGCCCGGCGATGAACGCGCCGAACAAGGGGTGAACCCCCGCCCACTCAGTCGCGGCGGCGGACGCGAACACCCCGGCCAGGATCAGCCCGAGCAGGCTCATGGAAAGCTCTGGGTGATTGCGGCGCAGGGCCACCCGAGCCGCCAGCGGGCGCAGGACGCCCAGCATCAGGATGAGGTAGGCGCCAAGCAGGCTGAAGTGCAGCACGAGGCTGCCGTGGACCCCCTTGGCATCGACCAGGGTGAGCGCGACGGCCAGGAGCAGCCAGGCGACCACGTCGTCGACCGCCGCGCACAGGATGGCGGTGGTGCCGAGCGGGGTGCTGGTCAGCCGGCGCTCCTCAAGGATTCGCGCGAGCACCGGGAAGGCCGTGATGCTCATGCTGATGCCCAGGAACAGCACGAAGGCGAACGAACCGATGCCGTGCGGCGCGAAGCGGATCCGGAGCGAGTGCGCCAGGATCGCGGCCGCGATAAACGGGATGACGATGCTGGTCGCGCTCGCGCCGAGCGCCCGTGGGCCCTGCCGGCGAAGCTGCGCGTCGTCCAGCTCCATGCCGACCGTGAACAGGAACAGGATCAGGCCGACGGTGGAGAGCTCTTCCATGGCGCCGAGCGAGGACTTGGGGAACAAGTGGGCGCTCGCGGCGGGAAACAAGCGGCCCAGCAGCGAGGGGCCGAGAAGGATGCCGCCGATGATCTCGCCGACCACCCGGGCCTGGCCCAGCTTGCCGGCAATCCACGCGCAGGAAAGCGTGACCAGCACCACGATCGAGATTTGCAGGAGCAGCAGAGACATGGTTCGTAACTAGTGTGTATCACGGCAAAGTTGAAGAACCGCCGCGGAGTTTCCAGAGCATCTGGCGCAGGAAGCCGGTGGTGAGCTCGGCATCGCGGCCTGAAAAGCGGAGTCGGCGGATGTAGTTGCGCAGTTGGCGGCCCCGGCTGGGCGAGCCCATGCCGGGGAACTCGCTCGCTTCAAGCGCTTCGGCAAGCAGGGCGGTCATACGCTCGACCGCGGCGGAGGGGGCCGGGGCGCGGTCGCCGGCGTCGCGGGGGAACTCCTGCGGCAGCCACCGCTCGTCGCGCTCCGGCTCCACTTCCGGCGGCAGCGCGGCCGGGTCGGACTGGTCTAAGTTGAGGCGGGCCAGCTCGTACAGGCACAGGGCGGCGGCCTGGCCCAGGTTCATGGAGGGGTGTTCCTCGCGGGTGGGAATGCGCAAGAGCGCGTGGCAGTGGCTCATGTCGTCGTTCGAGAGGCCGAACTTCTCCGAGCCGAACAGCAACGCGACCTTGAGACCGCGGTCGAGCGTGGCGCGCATGCGGACGGCCGAGCGCTCCAAACGCTCGATGGGCTGCAGCCAAGGTTTACCGTCGGCCGCGCCGCTGGTGCCGATCACGAGCTGTGCGTCGTGGATCGCTTCGGCGACGGTTGGAAACTCCAGGGCGGCGCGCAGAAGGGCGGCCGAGGGCCCGACGGCCGAGGAGGCCGAGCGGAAGTCCTTGTAGAAGATGTTGGCCACGCGCAGGTCGTTTGCGCCGAAGTTGCTCATGGCGCGGGCTACCGCGCCGATGTTGAGGGTATTGCGCGGCGACACGAGAACGACGGAAAGATGGGCGAGCGAGCGGGTGCTTGGCATACTTAGACCTTGAGGGTAGCGGAATGCGCGAGGAGGCTCTTGCCCGGTTCAAACACCTGACGGAAGTCGAGCTGCCGGCCCTGGCGCGGGAGCACCGCTGGCCCCTGCGGTTCGACCACTGCTTCAAGCGCGTGTGCCTGGACCATGCGTTCGGCGACACATGGTACAAACACCTGCGGAAACCCGCCGAGCGCCACATCGAGGGCGAGGCGCTTGCCCGTGCGCTGAGCTGCGCGGAGGCGATCGCGGCCGGCGGGCTCCCCGTGCTGGCGCGGCACAATGCCGAAAGCCTTGCCTGGCGGGGGAAGGGGCGGGCATACGGGAGATGAGCGATATGCGCCGAAGCTGGCCGCTTCTTCTCGCGGCGGAGTGTGTGCTCGCGGTGAGTGGACCCGCCCGGGGTCAGACAGGGTCTTCCCCGGCCGCTTCGTTGACGCGAGACCAGCGCGCTGTGTACGACTAGGGGGGCCGCGCATTCGCGGCAAAGCGCTATGGCGAGGCTTACAGCGCGTTTCGGGAGCTGCTGCCCCGCCTGCCGGGCGGCAGTCCCGCCGCGATTCTGGTGACTAAGTTCGCTGCGGAGTCGGCCCTCGACACGGGAGACCGGGCGTTTGCGTTATCCGCCCTGCAAGGAATCGAAGCGTCGCACCCGGACGACTGGCAAGCGGCCTGTCTGCTCGCGCGCGCTTACGTTGAAAGGGCAGGCAGGCAGCGCGATGCCGAAATCGCGCGCGCGCTCGATGCGCACAAGCGCGCCGGCACGCCGGGCAATGCGGCCCGCGATTTTCTGCTGGAGCGTATCCCGCTGCCCAACGGCTCCGTGGATGTCCTCCAAGCCTTCGAGCCCTGGGGGCCTTACCGCACTTCACTTCTGGCGCGTGTGTATGACTCCGGTGGGAGGCAGATTCTGCGGCTCACGCTGGAAAGCGGCGACGTCGACCAGTCCGCGTTCGCGCGGGAGCACCCGGACTCAGCCGCGCGTGAGGACCTGGCCTATTCGCTCGACGGCTACGGCCCGGACCGGCACACCCCCGACGGCCGGCTCATTCAGTCCCACTACACCTATGCCTTCTTCGCGGGCCGGCCGGACTACGACACGGTGCGCGGGCTGGTGCTCGGGGCGGCCCAGGGCACGGCGAAGCCGCTCAGCTCCCGCACCGGCCCGGTGGTGGAGCTGCCGGGGCCGGGAGGTGTGAAAAACTAGAGCACATGAGCGCAATTGCAACGCCTTCCAAGGTGTTTTCCGACCGCATCAACCGTATCGAGGTCTCCGCGACCATGGCCGTTACCGCTGAAGCCGGCCGCCTGAAGGCTGAGGGCGTGGATCTGGTGGACTTCGGCGCGGGCGAGCCGCATTTCGCGACCCCCCGGCATATCAAGGACGCGGTGATCGCCGCGATCGAAGGCAACTTCACCAAGTACACCGCGGTGCCGGGGATCCCGGACGTACGCAAGGCCATCGTCGCGCGGCACAAGGAAGATTTCGGAACCGGCTACACGCCCGAGGAAGCCATTTTCACTACCGGCGGCAAGCTTGCGATCTTCAACGCGATCCAGGTGCTGGTGGACCACGGCGACGAGGTGATCGTGCCCGCGCCCTACTGGGTGTCTTACAAGGATATTGTCCAGTACGCGGGCGCGACGCCGGTGTTTCTGGACACGGAGGAGGCCGAGGACTTCCGCGTCACGGCGGAGGCGGTGGCGGCGAAGATCACACCGCGCACCAAGGCCATCATCCTGAACACGCCGTCGAACCCGGCCGGGTCGGTCATCGCCAAGGAGGACCTCTTTGCGATCGTGCGCGCCGCCGCCGAGCGCGGGGTGTATGTGCTGGCCGACGAGTGCTACATCTACCTGCAGTTCGAGGGCGAGGCGGCTTCGGCGGCGCAGGTGGTCGAGGCTCGCGACCATATTGTAGTGCTGGGCTCGTTGTCGAAAACCTATGCAATGACCGGCTGGCGAGCGGGGTTCGCGCTGGGGCCGAAGCCGATCATCGCTGCGATGGGCAAGCTGCAGTCGCAGTCCACCTCGAACGCGGCGACCTTCGTGCAGAAGGCCTGCGTGACGGCACTGACGAGCTCGCAGCAGTGCGTGGCGGAGATGCGCGCCGATTATGTGAAGCTGCGCGACCGTATCCTGGACGGGCTTGCGACGATCCCCGGCATCACCTGCACCAAGCCGCTCGGGGCGTTTTACGTGTATCCGAACATGTCGGCGTACATCGGCAAGCCGGGGCAGCCGGGGTCGGCGATGGAGCTCTCGAAGCGACTGCTGTCCGAAGCGCGCGTGGTTGCCGTGCCGGGCGAGGCGTTCGGGACCGGGGACCACATTCGCTTGTCCTACGCGGTTTCGCACGAGGCGGTGGACGAGGGCGTGCGGCGCATGCGGGAGTGGTTCGCGAGCCTGCCCGCATGAGGCTTGCCTGCGCGGGCATTCTCTTCGACATGGACGGGGTGCTCCTGTCCTCGCTGGGCTCGGTGGAGCGGTCGTGGGCCAAGTGGGGCGAGATGCGCGGGGTAGACGGCGCGCAGGCGATCCTCGCCGCGCACGGCAAACGCGCGATCGAGACGATCCGCCTCTTGCGGCCCGACCTGGATGACCAGGCGGAGCTCGCGCTGATCGAGCAGATCGAGATCGAGGACACCGAAGGCATGGCGGTGCTGCCGGGGGTGGTTCCGTTGCTGGCAGCGCTGCCGCCGGGCAGCTGGACGGTGTGTACCTCGGCCACCGAGAGGCTGGCGCGCATACGCATGTCTCATGTGGGATTGAAACCGCCGGCCCGGTTCATCGCCGCCGACATGGTCGCGCACGGCAAGCCGCACCCCGAGCCGTACCTGCGCGGGGCCGCCTTGCTCGGCTTGCCACCGGAGCGATGTCTGGTGATCGAGGACGCGCCGGCCGGGGTGGCGGCGGGCAGGGCTGCGGGATGCACGGTGCTGGCGACGTTGTTCTCGCACTCGATGGAGCAGCTTAGCGGGGCGGATTGGCTGATGGAGTCGCTCGTGGGAGTGCGGGTGCGCGGGGCGGTGGGGGCGCTGGAGGTGGAGGTTGCGCCTGTTCCTCAGGCATAAGATCGGCGTTCGCCGGCGAGTTTGGATCGTCGCGTGGGCGCGAAGCGCGACATGCTAAGGGAAACGAA
>CAXUHL010000053.1:1151-1721 GCA_964250745.1 uncultured Acidobacteriaceae bacterium | reverse complement strand
GCTACACCGGAGTCCGGTTCCGCTGCTAATCGAACGAGCAGGCGAACCGTGGCGGCTTGAAGTCAGAAAAACCGCTCCGGTGTCTACAAAGCGGGAGATGGCCATGCTGACCGCTTTCCTGAGAGCCTTGCCGTTTTTCGCAGCATTGGGATTGCGCGCGGAGGAGACCAGCCTGCTCGGAAGCGTGACGCCGTACCCGGACCGGCTCGCGGGTGTTTGGGAAGCGCGCGCGGGCGGGGTCACCTACGGGATCGCAGTCGAATTGACGGCCACCGTCACCGGCCAGCCGAAGTCGCTGGCGGGGGTGCCGCAGACGATTACGGACGCGACGGTCGGGGTTTTCGCGCGCTCCGGGCCTGTTCTGCATGCCGGCGAGATAAACCGGGCCACGGCGAGCCAACCCGGCGTTCTGTGGACGAGGACGCACCTCGTCATGGGCGAGGTACACGGCAACCGACTCCCTGCGACGCAGGTCGATTTGCGCTATGACGAACAGGCAGACGCCTGGGCGGGCCGGTTTCGGCGCGGCGACTTCGACCGAAGCGTCGTTCTGCGGCGGCCGCATCTGCG
>CAXUHL010000053.1:0-1141 GCA_964250745.1 uncultured Acidobacteriaceae bacterium | reverse complement strand
TCGCCGGAACCTGGAGCGCACCCAGCGCTCTCGGCCGATGCCTGCATCTTGCGCAAAGCGAGGACGGTACGTTTACCGTCTGGGACGACCGGACGACAACGCCGGGCCTGCTTCGTTGGAGGCCAGGGCTGCAGCCATCCGCGACGACAACGGAGCTCTACGGAAGGCTCGGGACGGCCGAGCAGGCGGGGCCGAATGCGCTTTACGTGAACATGACTGCGTTCAGCGCGGGCGGCAATCCCGTCGCGGGCCCGGTCTTCCTGCTGCCGGACGCAAACCACGTCAGCACGGGTTTCGATCAGGTGCGCGGCATACGGACCGGGATCATGCAGCGCGTGCGCGGCGGCTCCTGCATCACGCCTACGCGCTGACCTCCAGCGTCGACCGGAAGTACTCCATTGACAACCCCAACCCCTCCTCCAGCCCCACCTTCGGCTCCCAGCACAGCAGCTCGCGCGCTTTCGTGATGTCCGGGCGGCGCTGGAGGGGGTCGTCCTGGGGAAGCGGTTTGAAGACGATCTCCGACCGAGACCCGGTCACACGGCGGACGGTTTCGGCGCATTCGAGGATGGTCCACTCCGTCGGGTTGCCGATGTTGACGGGCGTGTCGATCGCGGACGCGGCCAGGCGGACGATGCCGTCGATCTCGTCGGAGACGTAGCAGAAGGACCGCGTCTGCGAGCCGTCGCCGTAGACCGTCATCGGCTCGCCGCTTAGGGCTTGCACCATCAGGTTCGAGATGACGCGGCCGTCGTCGCGGCCCAACCGGGGCCCATACGTGTTGAAGATCCGGACCATGTGCGTGTCGGTCCGGTAGTAGCGGCGATACGCCGTCACGAGCGCCTCGGAAAAGCGCTTGGCCTCGTCGTAGACGGACCGGGGCCCGATGGGGTTGACGTGGCCCCAGTACTCCTCGGTTTGCGGGTGCACCTGCGGGTCGCCGTAGCACTCCGAGGTGGAGGCGTGGAGAAAGCCCGCGCCGTACTTTTTCGCAATCTCCAACGCGTTCCGTGTTCCGGAAGACCCAACCTCGAGCGTTTCGATGCCGAGCCGGTGGTAGTTGAGCGGACTCGCGGGGGAAGCGAAGTTGTACACGTAGTCGACCGGCCCGAAGTCGAAGGGGCGGCAGATGTCGTGCTCT
>CAXUHL010000052.1:0-14488 GCA_964250745.1 uncultured Acidobacteriaceae bacterium | reverse complement strand
GCCGGGCAGGACCCGGTCGCCAAGGGTTACCTGACGCGCGACGCGAAGGGCAACCTGCGCTTGCCCGCCCTGCGCGCGACCGGGGAGGTGGACCTGAATGCGGCCGGGCAGACCAACCTGCTCACCGAGTACCAGCTGCACAACCTGTCGGACGCGGACTTTACCCAGTCCATCCCGGCGGTGACGTCCATGCAGGTGATCTTGGCGCAGGTGGCACCGTCGTTCGGCTACGACCCCGCGCAAACGGCGGCGTACAACAACGGCTTCCGCAACGTGGTGTTCGCGAACTTCAGCGCGGAGCGGCTGTACGCGGTGTACACGGCGGCGGGGCTGGGAGGCGTGCGGGCTGAGGTGCAGCTGCTGCGGACGCGCGGGGCGCTGTAAGTTCCCGTTGTGTTCACGGAGAGCGCCGTGCCACCATGGAGCCATGCAGGCGGCTGAAGTCATCTCGATCTTGCGTGCGCATGAAGCCGAGCTCAAGGCTGCGGGGGTAGCCCACCTGAGCCTGTTCGGCTCGACTGCGCGCGGGGAGCAGCGGCCGGATTCGGATGTGGATTTGCTGGCTGAGTTCGAGCCCGGACGACGCTTGTCGCTGATGAAGTTGAGCCGAATCCGGCTCAACCTGTGCGACTACCTCGGCACCGAGGTCGATTTGTCATCCCCATCGTGGTTGAAGCGAGGCGTGAGCGAGCAGGCTCTGTCGGAGGCGATTGATGTCTTTTGACCGCCGTCCGCAGTACCTGCAGGACGTCCTGGATGCGATCGAAGCTGTCCGCGAGTACACGGCCGGTATGGACCAGGAGGCCTATCTGGCAGACGGCAAGACGCAGGCGGCCGTGGAGCGAAAGCTGCAGATTTTAACCGAAGCACTGATCCGGATCGGGCGGCAGGAGATACAGGAGCTGTGTCCCGGCGTCGACTGGTTAGGCGCGCGGGGCCTGGGCAACTTCTTGCGCCACGAGTACGACCGTGTCGAGAGCGTCAGAATCTGGGAGACCGTGGAGGACGATTTGCCGGAGCTTGAGCGCGCCGTCCAGAGCGCCATGCGCAAGCTACAGGCGAGAGCCTAGCAAACCAGCTGCTCCCGCCCCACCTTCACTCCGTCCAGCCGGCCCAGCATCGTCAGCGCCACGCGCTCCGGCTCGAACAGGCTCCGCGCCATCTCCTGTAGATCCTCGACCCGCACCTCCTCTACCCGCGCCAGGATCTCGTTCGGCCCGAAGAAGTGGTCGAAGTACATCTGCTGCCGCGCCAGATTCGACATGCGCGAGCCCGAGCTTTCAAGCGACAAGAGCAGGTTGCCCTTGAGCTGGTCCTTGGCCCGGCGCAGCTCGTCCTCCTCCACGGGCTGCTCCTTCAGGCGGCGAAACTCCCCCATCACCAGGCGGATCAGCTGCTCGGCCTTATCCGCCGAAGTCCCGGCGAATACGCAGAGCGAGCCGGTGTCGCGGTAGGGGCTCAGGTCGGAATAGATGGAGTAGGCCAGGCCGTGCTCCTCGCGCACCGTCTGAAACAGCCGCGAGCTCATGCCGCCGCCGAGAATCGTGTTCAGCAGCAGCGAGACATAGCGGGACTCGTCCGCCAGCGGCCGCGCCGGGACACCCAGGCATACCTGCACCTGCTCGAGCGACTTCTTGTTCTTGAGGATGATCTTCGCCGCGGTCTTCGGCGGGGCCTCGAAGCCGAGCGGCTCGCCCGCGGGCAGGGCGGCGAACTTCTCCGTCACCAGCGCGACGAAGCGGTCGTGGTCGATGTGCCCGGCGGCCGAAAACACCAGGTTCCCGCCATGGATGCGCGCACGGTTGTAGTCCAGCAGGGTCGACCGCTCGAACGCCCCCACGGTCTTTTCAGTTCCCAGGATCGGCCGCCCCAGCGCGTTGCCCTGCCAGAAGTTCTGCGTGAAGATCTCGTGAACCAGGTAGTCCGGGTTGTCCTCGTCCATCTTGATCTCTTCGAGCACCACACCGCGCTCGCGCCGGATCTCCTCTTCGGCGAAGGTGGGGCGCAGGACCAGGTCGGACAGGATGTCGAGCGCCTTGGGCGTGTGTTCGTCCAGCACTCGCATGTTGAAGCAGACCGTCTCCTTGCCCGTGAAGGCGTCGAGGTTACCGCCGATCGCGTCCACTTCGCGGGCGATGGCCTGCGCCGACCTGCTTTCGGTCCCCTTGAAGACCATGTGCTCGGCGAAGTGCGCGATCCCGTTCACCTCCGCGTCCTCGTGGCGTGAGCCCGCGCGCACCCAGGCCCCCATGGCCACCGAGCGCAGGTGGGGCATTTCCTCGGTCAGGACGACCATGCCGTTGGGAAGGGTGGTGCGGCGTATGTTGCGGTCGGGTGCTTCGTAGCGGGTTTCGGTCATCGTGTCCTGTCGCGGCCCGTGGGCTATCCTGAGTGCAGGGCACTCATGGCAATCACGCTCCAACCCGAGCCTTTTCTCATTGTAGAGGCGGCACCCGCGGCCGCTCTGTTCGGCATGGACCGGGCAGGGCTGGAGGCGTTGGCCGCGCGCTTCGGGCAGAAGCGCTTTCGCGCGCAGCAGTTGGAGCAGGCGCTCTACCGCGACTGGGCCGAGTCGCTCGACGGGATCGAGACCCTGCCCAAAGGCTTCCGCGAGGACCTCCGATCGGCGGGCTTCACGGTCGGGCGGCCCCGGATCGAGGAGACCTTCCGCTCGGTGGACGGAACGGAACGCTACCTGATCGCCGGGCTCGACGGCCAGACGGTCGAAACAGTCTGGATGCCGGGCCCCGAAGACGTTCCTGGGGAAGAGGACAGCCGCGGCACGAACGGGCCGCAGCGCCGCGCCACCATCTGCGTCTCCTCGCAGATCGGCTGCGCGGTCAACTGCCGGTTCTGCCTCACGGCCAAGCTGGGCCAGATCCGCAACCTGAGCGCGGGCGAGATCGCGGGCCAGGTCGTCGCGGTGCTCGAGCGGCAGCGGGTGCACCTGGGCCGGGACCGCATCAACCTGGTCTTCATGGGCATGGGCGAGCCGTTCCTCAACTACGACGCCTGGATCGAGGCGTTCCGCCTGCTGGCAGGCCCGGTCGGCCTCCATGCCTCGCGCATGACCGTGTCCACCTCCGGCATCGTGCCCGGCATCCTGCGCTTCGCCGCCGAACCCCTGCGCCCGCGCCTGGCGCTCTCGCTCAATGCCTCCAACGACGCGGTCCGCGAGCAGGTCATGCCGGTCACGCGCAAGTGGAACACCGAGGCCGTCCTCGATGCGGTGCGGCAGATCCCGCTCGGGCCCAGGGAGAAGATCACCTTCGAGTACGTGCTGCTCGGCGGCCTCAACGACCGCCCGGAGCATGCGGCGGAGCTGGTCGCCCTCGTCAAGGGCGCGGGCTTTCCCGCGTACGTGAACCTGATCGCCTGGAATCCCGGCCCGTCGATCCCCTACGAGCAGCCCGCCCCGGCGGCGGTCGATGCCTTCCAGCACCGGCTCATCGCGGCCGGGGTTCCCGCCTTCCTGCGCCGCCCCCGCGGACGCGACATCTATGCCGCCTGCGGCCAGCTCAAGCGCACGACAAGTTAGGGCGAGTGCAAGTCTTCCCGCGGGGAGCTATCTCGAAGCGGCGACTTCTTACCTTATCTTCGCGGCATGCGTCCTTCCGGGTCGCCGAACTTACCTGAACCGTGCCGCCGAGGCCGGTACGCTCCCATGTTTCTGGCCTTTCAGCTGGAATCGATTCCCTGCCTCTTTGGAAAAAACAAGCGTTTGTTTTTTACCGATTCGCTCCGAAAATCATTGACACGGCCCTTTCGGTGGGGCCTAATGGACCCGCAGCCACACAGACATGAGAGTGTGGCGCAAGAGCCGCTCAAGGTCCCCCCGGCTCCTAAGCCGTGAGCCGCGCGCGCGACGGCCCGACTTAGCTCGTGCTGTATCTGCTCCTTGCGTGTCTGCGCTTCCCTGGCCTGAAGGACGCGGCTCGCGCGCGTCGCGGGCGCGAAAACCTATTTGTTCCCCCCAGTCGCCGCTCGCGAGCCGCGGCTGCCTCGAAAGGCTGTCTCCCCCCATGAAAACGAAGAGAACGAGCGCATTCAAACCGAGCCTTGCCTCGACAGTGCTTGCCATCCTCCTGGCCCTTGCGTTTCCCGCGTTCCTCGCGCGCGCCGCGACCCTGCCCGCCTCCGAGCGGGTCACGGTCAACCTCGGCAGCCAGCCCTGGCGCTTTTTCATGGGCGACCCGGCAGGGGCCGAGCAGCCCTCGTTCCCCGACACGAGCTGGGCGCAGGTCGGCGTCCCCTACTCCCCGGACGATCTGTACAGCTTCATCAACTTCAAGGCCGGAGGCGGAGACGGCAGCCTGGCACCGGGCTCCACCGCCTGGTACCGCACCTCGATCGGCACCAGCCCGCAGTACGCCAACCGCAAGGTGCTGCTCGAGATCGAGGGCGCGCAAACCGGCGTCCAGGTGTTCATCAACGGCACGCTGCTGCCGGGCATCAGCGGGGTCGCCAAGGACGCGCAGGCCACGCACGTGGTCGGCTTCATTCCGGTCATCGTCGATCTGACCCCCCATCTGGCGACGGACGGCAGCAACAACGTGGTCGCGATCCGGGTCGCCAGAAGTGCCTCATGGTTCGACGATCCTCACTTCGCCGAGGGCTTCCGCTTCGGGCAGGGCTTCCTCGGACTGTTCCGGCCGGTCAAGCTGTTCGTCACCGACTACGTGCACATTCCCGAGAACGTGTACTCGAACCTGAAGACCTGGGGCACGCACGTCTCCACGCTCTCGGCGAGCGACGCGAGCGCGCAGGTCGACGTGCAGACGAACGTGGTGAACGAGGGCACGGCCGCGCGGACCGTCACCGTCACCACGCAGATCGTCGACGCGGCGGGCAACGTGGTCGCGACCGGGCAGGGCACGCAGACGGTTGCGCCCAGCGCCGCTCCGCAGCTCGTTCCCCAGCTGTTCGACCAGCGGCTGACCGTCACCAATCCCACGCTCTGGTACCCGAACGGCAGTGTTTATGGAAAACCCTATATGTATAAGGTTTTCCACACGGTCAGCATCGACGGCCAGGTGGTGGACGCAACCCAGAGCCCGCTCGGCATCCGGACGATCACCTGGGACGCGAACTTCCCTTACTTCAACGGCAAGCAGCACTACATGTGGGGCGCCTCGGGCCGCTACGACTATCCGGCGATGGCCAGCGCGGTACCCGAAGAGCAGCAGTGGCGCGATCTCGAACAGTTGGCGGCGGGGGGCGGCAACCTGTGGCGCCCCGGCCACTCCTCCCCGAGCGAGGAGTTCATCGATGCGGCCGACGCCTACGGGGTCATGATCGTGGACCCGAGCGGCGAAGGTGAAGGAGCCTTCCTGCTGCCCTGCGACCCTACGTGCGACAAGGGCACGCTCAAGACCGAGCTGCACCGCGACATGATCATCCGGGACCGCAACCACCCCTCGATCCTGGCATGGGAAGCGGACAACGGGCAGACCCAGACCGCCTTCGCGCAGACCCTGCAAAACTTCGTGAACACCTGGGACCCTTCGCCCATCCCGCGCGTGCAGGCGGACCGCACGCCGGACTCGGCCAACGGGTACATCCTGAGCTGCACCCTGGCGGGCTGCGAAAACCTGGTCAAGAACGACTTCCCGAACAACCCGGCCTGGGGGGCCGAGTACTGGAACTGGGGCACCGCGCGCCAGGCCTACGACTACGAACTTGCCTTCGCCACGCCGTTTCTCGAGGACTGGCGCTCCGGGCGCGCGGCCAACGCCTTCGGCATGGCGCAGTGGTACTTCGCCGACACGCCGGGCGAGAACCACTACTTCGTGGAAGGCAAGAACGACACGGACGTGCGCACCTTCGGCGCGTCCATGGTCGACGCGAACCGCTTCCCCAAAATGCTGTACTACATTTACGAGGCGGCATGGATGCCGTACTCGGTCAAGCCGGCGGTGCACCTGGCGCACCACTGGAACCGGTCCGGCACGGTGCAGGTCAATGCCTTCAGCAACTGCCCGCGAGTCCGTCTGCTGTTGAACGGAGCGCAGCAAGGGAGCGATCAAACGCCGAATCCCTGGACTTCGGTGGACGCGAACGCGAACTCCTACCCCAGCGGCTATGGAACTGCCGCCCAGCTGCAGGCCAGCGCCGCGGTCAAGCAGCAGACCACCACCATGCCGTTCCAGGCCTCCTGGAGCGTGAACTTCGCCCCCGGCACGCTGACCGCGCAGTGCCTGGACGACCTGGGCAACGTGGCCCAGTACGCCGGCGCACCGGTCGTGGACACCAAGGTGACCGCGGGCGCGCCCGACCACATCGTGCTCTCGCTGGTGCCTGAGCTCACCAAGCCGGACAACACGAGCTTCGCCATCACCGCCAACGGCTCCGACGCCGCCTTCGTCGTGGCGCGGGTAGTGGATGCGAACGGCAACCTGGTACCGACCGACAACACCGACAACGTCACCTTCGCCGTGAACGGCCCGGCTACCTACAAGGGCGGCACCGAGGCCTACGTCCAGACCGGAACCGACGCCTGGGTTTCGAGCCCGAACAACCCCTACGCAAGCGGAAACGGCGGCCCGCCCTCCAACGGCTACCACTCCCCCGGCGACCCCGAGCTCCAGGTAGAGGGCGGCCTGACCAAGGTGGTCGTCCGCAGCCAGTTCACTCCCGGTCCGGTCACGGTTACCGCCACCGCTCCGGGTCTCCGTTCCGGGTCGGTGACCTACACCGTTCAGCCCGCCGTGATGACCACCTCGCCCACGCCCGGAGCGCCGCAGATCATCGGGCAGCCGGCGAGCACGGCCGTCACCGCCGGGCAGCCCGCGAGCTTCTCCGTGCTCGCCACCGGCGCGGCCCCGCTTGCCTTCCAATGGTCGAAGAACGGCACGGCCGTCCCCGGCGCTACGAGCGGTACCTACACGACGCCCGCGACAAGCACTGCCGACAACAACGCAAAGTACACCGTCTCGGTGAGCAACAGTCTGAATTCGGTCACGTCCGACCCGGCAACCCTGACCGTGGACGCTTCCGCAGCTGTCGCCATCACGACCCAGCCGCAAAGCCAGACCGTCTATGTCGGGCAGACCGCGCCTTTCAGCGTGGCCGCGACCGGCTCGCCCACCCTCACCTACCAGTGGAGCCTGAACGGGGCGCCGATCGCCGGGGCGACCGGGCCGACCTACACCACGCCCGTCCTGACCGCAGGCGCGGGCGGCGCCGCCTACGCGCAGACCTACACCGTCACGGTCGCCAACCCGGTCAAGCCCGCGACCTCCTCGCCCGCGACCCTGACCGTCAATCCCGCGATCGCGCCCGCGATCACCGCCCAGCCGCAGAGCATCCCGGCGCTCGCGAACCAGCCCGCGACCTTCTCCGTGACCGTGACCGGCACCGCGCCGCTCACGTATCAGTGGTCCAAGGCCGGTGTGGCGATCTCGGGTGCCAACGGGCCCTCCTACACAATCGCTTCTGTCCAGCCCGCGGACGTGGGCAGCTATGCGGTCAGCATCACGAACGGAGGCGGCACGGTCAACAGCAATCCGGCGACGCTCTCCATCGTGCCGCCCGGGCCCAACCTCGCGCTCAAGCAGCAGGCGAGCGCCGGCACGCAGAACGGCAACGGCAACTCGCCCGCCTCGGCGGCCTTCGACGGCGACCTGACCACGCGCTGGGACTCGGTAGAAGGCGCGCAGGCCGACCCTTCGGATCTCCAGGTGATGTTCGCCTCCAAGCAAACCTTCAACACGGTCGTCCTCTACTGGGATCCGGCTTTCGCTTCGGCGTTCGGCATGCAGGTCTCGAACGACGGCCAGACCTGGACCCCTGTCACGCCGGCCAACCTCTCCGGCCAGACCGGCGGTCAGACGATCAGCTTCCCGGCGGTCACGGCGCAGTACCTGCGCATGCACGGCACGGCGCGGGCTACCCCCTACGGCTATTCCATCGACGAGATGCAGGTCTACAACGTGCCCGCCTGCACGGCCGCCAACGACCCCAACGAGCGCTACTCCGTGCTCGCCGGTAACGCGACCGTGAAGGACAACCAGACCGGCCTGGTATGGCAGCGCACCGCCTACACCCTGCCCGGCGCGGACACGCAGTTTACCCAGCCGCTGGCGGCCAACTACTGCACGCAGCAGGGTGGGCGTTTACCGACCCAGGCCGAGGCGCTCGGCATCGCCGGGGCCAACCTGGCCGCGTGCGCCTTCCCGCAGGCCTGGTCCACCTGGACCTCGACCGGCGTGGCCGGCAACAGCAGCGAAGCCTATGTCGTGAGCTCCGCGGCCAACTCCACGCCCGCGGTCGCCGACAACTACCCCGGAGCCGCGCTGTGCGTCTCGGGCACCGCGACGGCCGCCCCGCCGACCGCTCCGTCCATCACCGCGCAGCCGGCGGCGCAAACCGTGGCCGCGGGCCGGACCGCGACCTTCCAGGTAGCGGCGAGCGGCGCGGGCACGCTCAGCTACCAGTGGAGCCGGAACGGCACGGCGATCTCGGGAGCCACGGGCGCTTCGTACACGACCCCGGCTACCGCGGCCGGGGACAACGGCGCATCGTTTACCGTCACGGTCACCTCCTCGAACGGGACCAGTGTCACCAGCGCGCCTGCCGCGCTGACTGTCACCACAGGCGGCGGCGGGACCGGCGGCGGCGGAACGGGGGGCGGCACGGCCGTGGTCGCGCGCGCGGCGGGCCGCACCCCCGCCGGGGGCCGCGTTTCGGCCGGCGCGGGCGTGTCCCGCGGCGGCCCCTACTCCAAACCCGGCGCGAACGTTGCCGGCGCCGGCGTCGCGAACGCCGCGCCCCAAGCGGTGTACCAGTCCGAGCGCTCCGGCGTCATCACTTACACCATCCCCGGGCTCGCTTCGGGCGCGACGTACGGCGTGCGCCTGCACTTCGCCGAGATCTACTGGCAGAATCCCGGTCAGCGCGTCTTCAACGTCAGCATCAACGGGACCGCGGTGCTGCCGAACTTCGACATCGTGAAGACCGCGGGCGGCCCCAATCTCGCGCTGGTCGAGTCTTTCCCGGCCACCGCGGCCAACGGGCAGATCGTGATCGGCTTCACCGCCGGCGCGGCCGACCAGCCCAAGGTGAGCGGAATCGAGGTCTTGGCGAGCGCGCCGCTCGCCATCGGCGCCCAGCCCATGCCGCAAACCGTTGCGCTGGGGCAGGCGGCGACCTTCAGTGTGCAGGCCGCCGGCAGCGGCACGCTCACCTACCAGTGGCGCAGGAACGGGGCCGCCATCCCGGGCGCGACCGCGGCGGCCTACGCAACGCCTTCCACGGTCGCGGCGGATAACGGCGCGATGTTCTCCGTCGTGGTTGCCGCAGCCGACGGCAGCAGCCTGACCAGCAACGCGGTCTTGCTGACGGTGACCGGCGCGGGGGCAGCGACGGGGGGCACGACCGTGCTGGCGCTCGCCGCGGGCAGCACCGCCTCCGTGGGCGGCTTCGCTCCCGACGCCGACTTCTCCGGCGGCGGCACCTATAACAATCCCGGTGCGACGATCGCCGCGGCCGGCGTGGCCAACGCCGCCCCGCAGGCCGTGTACCGGTCCGAGAGGGCAGGCTCCTTCACCTACACCGTTCCCGGACTTACCTCGGGCGCCACTTACGGGGTAAGGCTTCATTTCGCGGAGATTTACTTCACCAAGCCGGGCCAGCGCGTGTTCAACGTCAGCATCAACAAAACCGCCGTTCTGCCGAACTTCGACATCGTGCAGGCGGCGGGCGGCCCGAACATCGCTTTGGTGGAGTCGTTTACCGCGACGGCGGTCAATGGTCAGATCGTGATCGGCTTCACTCCCGGAGCGGCGGACCAGCCGAAGTTGAGCGGGCTTGAAATCCTGAGCAGCGCGGCGGCGGGCGGCGGGCCGACAATCACCACCCAGCCGGCGGCGCAAACCGGCGCGCCCGGAGCCGCGGCGACCTTCTCCGTGGTCGCCGCGGGAACGGGCCCCTTCACCTACCAGTGGAGCAGAAACAGCACGGCAATCGCCGGAGCGACCGCCGCGAGCTACACCACGCCCGCGACCGCCGCGGCCGACAACGGCAGCAACTTCTCCGTCGCGGTCACCGGCGGCGGCGTGACGGTGTACTCAACGCCCGCGCTGCTGACCGTTTCCTCCGCGGGCTCCGGCGGAGGGACGGCCGGCATCGCGGTGCAGCCCGCGCCGCAGACCGCGACCGTGGGCAGGACGGCGCGGTTCTCGGTGACCGCGAGCGGCGCGGGGCCGTTCACCTATCAGTGGAAGAGGAACGGCGCGGCGATCGCCGGGGCCACGGCGGCCGCCTACACGACCCCGGGCACGACCGTGCCCGACAGCGGTAGCACGTACACCGTGGACGTATCGAGCGGGGGCGGCCCGGCCATAACTTCGGCCCAGGCCGCGCTTACCGTGAGCACAGCCAATCCTTCGGCTACGACTTACCCCGGTTTCATCGGGACCGACCTGAATAACAATACGAACGGCGCCTGGCAGGACAATCAGATTTATGTCGAGGTGATCGGCAACGACCCGGCCAACGGCAACGCGCTGTCCTGGGTCAACTACGACGGAACCGTTCACGCGGCGTCTGTCGGGGATAACACGGCCGCCAACCACCTGACCGGGCCCGACGGAAAGAGCTATCCGAATTACGCGTTTACCCTGGCGCAGAGCAAGCTGCTGAAGCTGCCGCCGATCGGCTCCGGACGGATTTATATCTCCATGGGCAGCCCGATGTACATGCCGATCACCCCGGCGGCCCCGGGCGGCCACCTCGGTTACGCGGGCCCCAACCCGCAGAACGCCACCGACCCGAATATCCAGACACACTACGACTGGTACGAATTCACCTCCGGCAACGGCATTTACATCAACACCACGCAGGTGGACCAGTTCGGGCTGCCGCTGCTGTTGGACGTTTGGGACAGCTCGGCGGAGATTACGCTGGGCACCACCACCGCGAACCACGGGCAGACCGGCATCGCCGAGTCGGTCGCCGCGATCGACACTGAGTACGCCGCCGAGACCCCGGCTGCTTTCCACCTGAGCCCCGTTTCGAACCTGCGCATCCCCGCGCCCGCGGACAGTACGTTCAATACGGGCGGCGCGAACGCGGCTTACTTCGACGGCTATGTGAACGAGGCCTGGACCTACTACGGAACCAATCCCCTGACCGTGCAATTGAACAACGGCAGCCGGCAGTTTACCGGCAGGACGCAGGGCAGCAGCTTCGTCTTCACCGAGACCAACCTGAACAACGGCGCGTATGTCGGCGGCACTTACACGATCGGCAAGCCGACCACGCCCGAGATCCTGGCCTGCGACGGGGTCTTCAACAACGACGGGAACAACGGCAACGGCGGCCCGCAGGCCGGTGGGACGCTCGCGCTTGAAGTGCAGCTGTGCGCCGCCTTCAACCGGCACGTGGTCGAGAACTACGCGCAGTGGACAGCCCCGGCGAGCTACTACCAAGCCGCGCCGGCGAACTTCTACGCGCAGTTCTGGCACAAGCACAGCGTCGGGGGCCTGGCATACGGCTTCCCGTACGACGACGCGAACAGCTTCAGCTCGACCATCCAGTCCTCGAAGCCCCAGCACATGGCCTTCGGGATCGGCTGGTAGACGACGCCCTAATCCGGCCGCGGCATACGTTCGCACCCCATCCAGAACGCATTGCCGCGCCGAACCCACCAGCCCGGCTCCCGGCCCCGAAGCCGCGCCCGCGCTTCGTGCCACGGGCCTACGAACCGCAGCGCGCCGGGCAAGCGGGGGTACACACGAGGCAGCACGGCGCGCACACGCCGTACACTTCGCCGCTCGGGCACCCCCCAGGTAAGCCCGAATGCGGCGCGCAGGTGCTCCGGCAGCCACCCCGCCGTGAGCGCCCGGTACCAGGCGGGTGGGTGGACCCATGTGCCCGCCCCGGACAGCACGCTCGCGCCCAGCGCCCGGCCGCCCGCATCCACCCGGAGAGTCGGCAGCGTGGCCGCCATGTAGGCCTGGAAGCCGGCCCAGTCCGAGGGCAACGCGTCCGCCGGGATCCCGAAAAGCCCCGCGATGCCTCGGCCTTCCGCGTAGTAGCCATCGCGCTCTTCCGCGGTGAGGGGCGGAAGCGCCAGGTCATAGGCCAGCACCGCGGAGTCGATCAGGGTAGCCCAGACCCAGACCAACGCCTCGACCTCGTTGGCCTGGTAGCGCCCGCCGCCGGGCAACTCGCCTTGGACCGGCGCATGCCTCAGATACAAGCCGCGAGCGGCCGCGAGGGCCTGCGCCCGATCCCCGAAGACCATTGTGTAGACCACCCGGAAGGTCCCATGGAAGCGCCCGAGCGCGTCGTTGAGCAGGTTGGAGTGGTGCGCCAGCGCGGCCGCGACCCACGGGTGCGCGATCTGCAGCAGCGCCGCCCGGCCCGCCCCGAGGAACACGGCCGACTCCCGGTTCACCTTCCAGATCATGGAGCCCGGGCCATGGAAACCCGCGCGCGGGTCGCCCGGCAGGCAGTCCAGCGCCAAGAGGCCGGCTTCGAAGTTGGCGCGCGTGACCGGCTGCATGCCTCGTTATACCCTGCTCGGCCTTAAGCAGGTATTGCCTTTGCGCATTTAGAGTATTACCTTGTCTTGATGACCATCACTTGCAAGATACCGGACACCCTCGCGGCCCGTTTGGAAGCGGCCGCTCGCGCCGAGCACCGGTCCAAGTCCGAGATCCTGCGTGAATCGCTCGAAGCGCGCCTCAGTGCGAGCGAGGCGAACAAGCCCGTCACAGCCTGGGATCTCGTCAAGCATCTTGCCGGTTCCGTTCACGGCGACCCCAACATCACAGACTTAGCTACGAATCCTGAGCACATGCGCGGCTTTGGCGAATAAAGTCGAGACCATCATTGATACCGGCCCGCTCGTCGCGCTGCTGCGGCGCGGCGAAGCATCTTTCGGCTGGGTAGCCAAGCAGTTCCGGCTTCTCGCCCCTCCTTTTGCTACGTGCGAAGCCGTCTTAACCGAGACTTACTTTCTTCTCGCATCGGAATGGAACGGGCCTAAGCAATTGTTCAGCTTGCTCGAGTCCGGTCTACTTGTCGTCGACTTTTCCATCGCCGAGGAGCACCGCGCCCTCGCCGCCTTGATGCACAAATATCGCGACCTGCCCATGTCGCTCGCCGATGCCTGCCTGGTGCGCATGGCCGAGCTCCACTCCGGTGCGCGCGTCTTGACCCTCGATGCGCACTTCCACCGCTATCGCAAAAACGGCCGCCAGGCCGTTCCGCTCATCGCCCCGTAGCGGCCTGCATCTACTACCAGCATGCCTTTCGACCGCTCCTCCGGCCTCCTCTTGCACATCAGCTCGCTCCCCTCAGAAGGAGGCATCGGCGATCTCGGCCCGGCCGCCTACGAATTCGCGAACTTCCTCCACGCCGCCGGCCAGCGCATCTGGCAGGTGCTGCCGCTCAACCCCGTCGGCTACGGCAACTCGCCGTACGCGGCGTTGTCGGCCATGGCGGTCAACCCCATGCTGGTCAGCCTCGAAGTGCTGGCCGACTGGGGCTGGATCGCGCCCGACCGGCTCGCCTCCCTCCCCCAAAGCGCGGGCCCGGTCGACTTCGACGCCGTGATCGCCGCCAAGCTGCCGGTGCTGCGCGAGGCCGCCGCCGGCTTCCTGGCCAGGCACACGGACGAACAATGGGCGCGCTTCGAGAGCTTTTGCCGCGATAAGGCCGGCTGGCTCGACGATTACGCCGCGTTCGTGGTGCTGCGTGAAGGGAACGGGAACGCGCTGTGGACCGAGTGGCCGCAGCCGCTCGCCCATCGCGAGCCCGCGGCGATGGAGCAGTTCCGCCGCGAAAACAGCCAGGCTATCCAGGTCGAGAAAGCCATCCAGTTCGCCTTCGACGAGCAGTGGCTGCACCTGCACACCTACTGCCGCCAGCGCGGGATCCAGCTGATGGGCGACGTGGCGATCTTCGTCTCGTTCGACTCGGCCGACGTTTGGACCCACCCCGAGCTGTTCGAGCTGAACGAGGATGGGAGCCCGGCGCGGGTCGCCGGGGTGCCGCCGGACTACTTCAGCGAAACCGGCCAGCGCTGGGGCAACCCGCTCTATGACTGGGCCGTTCTCCAGGAGCGCGGGTTCGACTGGTGGGTGGACCGCATGCGCCGCGCGCACGAGCTGTTCGACCTGATCCGGCTCGACCACTTCCGCGGCTTCGAGGCGTTCTGGGCCATTCCCGGCAAGGACGAAACGGCCGTGAACGGCGAGTGGGTCAAGGCGCCGGGGCATGCGCTCTTCTCCAAGCTGCGCGAAGAACTCGGCGAGCTGCCTTTTATCGCGGAAGACCTGGGCGTGATCACCCCGGAGGTCGACGCGCTGCGCGAAGCGTTCGGGCTGCCCGGCATGCGCATCCTGCAGTTCGGCTTCGGCAACCGGGGCGCGCACGCGTACCTGCCCCACCGCTTCGAGCGCAATACGGTGGTGTACACCGGCACGCACGACAACGACACGACCCTGGGCTGGTGGCAGACCGGCGCGACCCCGGCGGA
>CAXUHL010000051.1:4338-14494 GCA_964250745.1 uncultured Acidobacteriaceae bacterium | reverse complement strand
CCCGTGTTTTTCGCGCTGCCTGGCGTCGCGCTCGCCCTGGGCGAACGCGGAGAAGGCCGCAGCCCCGCCCCGGTGCTCGTGCGCACGGCCGTCATCACGCTGGCCGCCGGCGCAGCGATCGCGGCCGTGCTCCTGCCGTTCTGGCTCGCTCTGATCCAGTACCCGGTCACGCAAACGCCCATCCCGCACCCCAGCCGCGCCAACTACCTGCTCAGCCCCGAGTGGGGCCTCAACTATTTCATCGTTCCCTGGGGCGCGCTGATCCTGGCGCTGCCGTTCGTCTTCTGGAAAGGCGCGACGGTGCCGCGTCTCCGTCCGCTCCTGTTCGGCTTTTGGATCGCGTTTCTGCTCGGTCTCGGCGGCACCACGCCCATCGGCCGTTTCGTGCTGGGCCGCGCGTTCGAGGTGCTGACCATGGAACGGTTCAGCTACTGGGCCACCCTGCTTTCCCTGCCCATCGTGGGCCTTCTGGCCTCCGAGCTCGTCGCGCGCTTCAGCATGCGCGCCGCCGTGCCGCTCGCGCTGGCCGGGGCGGTTACCTGCGGGCTCGGCGTGTCCTGGTCGACCTGGAAGCCGGCCGACGCGGCCAATTTCGAGGTCGCCCCCGTCGCCGAGTGGCTCAACCGCGACGGCCACGACGGTTTCCGCTACATCACGCTCGGCTTCGGCAACAAGCTTTCGCGCCTCGCGATCGAAACCGGCGCGAACAGCGTGGACGGCGAGTCGAACTCCGCCCGGCAGCTGCCCGAGCTCACCGAGTTCGGCGGCGGCGCGCTCACCAGCGCGAAATACTTCGGCCTGGGCGGCCTCCAGTCCCTGCGCGCCGTGCTCGAGCACGCGGACCGCTACGGGCTCAAGTGGGTCATCGTGCGCGACCCCTACTACGATCCCCTGTTGCACTTTGCCGGCTGGCGGCAGGTCGACGCGCTCGAGGAAGGCACCATCACCATCTGGGGTAGGGAGGGCATTCCCCCGGCCGCGCCCATGAACGCCGCCCTGCACCCGCCGGCCTGGCAGGGCCTGCTGTGGGGCACGCTGCCGTTCGGCAGCAGCCTGCTCGCGATCCTGATCCTGGCGGTGCCGGGCCGCCGCCTGGGCCAGTCCGTCGAGGAGCGGTCGAGCGCCGGCGAACCCGCCCTGGCTGCCGGGAGGGCCGCGCTGTGAGCAAAGGGTCCGTCCTTGCCTGGAGCCTGGCCGGGGTCACGGCGGCGCTCGTCGCGGCGGGTACCGTCTGGCCCATGCCCTCGGCGGTGTTCTACGCGGGAGGAGGCAGCGGCGTACGCTCCTTCGCCACGCCGACAGCGGCGGTCGAGTCGCTCGGGGCCGACCTGAGCCTGCGCGCCTGGGACCGGGCCTACGGCAGCCTGGCCAACAAGTCGACCTTTCCCGAGTCGGCGTTCGTGCGCGACCTGACCGGGGGCGCGCTGAGCCTGCGCACCTATGCGACCCTGCAGGGCTTCGAGGTGGAGCCGCTGCACCAGACGGCGGAGGACGCCGACGTGCAGGTGCGCCTGCACTGGTCCAGCGTGGTGGGCATCTTCGACGAAACCCGCCGCCTGCATGTGGTGCGCTCGGGCGGCCGCTGGGCCGTCGAGTGGCCGCTGGTCGCCGAGCCGCGCGTGCCCCCGCAGGTGATCCCCGTCAACTACCTGCGCTGGGATGTGATCCACGGCGGCGCGGGCGACGACTGGGGGTCGAGCGAGGTGGAAGCGCCCCATGTCCGCATCGTCGACCTCCATCCGGTCCAGCGGGCCGAAGGCGTGGTGCTGATGGGCGAGCTGTTGAACGAGGACGTCGTCCCGGCGCAGGTCGCGGTGAACGCCACCCTGGTCGGCAAGAACGGCGCGGCGCTGGGCACATCCGGCAGCTTCGACATGATCAGCCACACGCTTTTGCCGAAGCAGGTCACGCCGTTTCTGATCCGGTTTCCGGACGCGACCCTCGCCTCGGTGGGCAGCCTCAAGATGCAGCCGTTCTCGACACTCGTTTCCGCCTCCGCCGATCCGGTCGTCGAGGTCCAGAACCAGCAGTTCACCCCCGCGCCCAATCCCGCGCTGACAGGACAGCTCTCCAACCAGAGCGGGCAGGACGTGAACGTGGCGCACGTGCTTTCGACCTTTTACGACAAGAACGGGCAAGTCCTGTGGGTTGCCGGCCAGTACGTGGACCGCGCACTTCAGCCGCAAACGCCGATTCCCTTCCGCATCCCCGTGCCCGCCGACCTCGCCAAGCAGATCGTGAACCAGCGGACCGTGGTCGCGACCTACACCGCGCAGGCCGGGCAATGAGGCGGGCACTGCCGGTCGCCTTGCTGGCACCGGCGCTCTCGGCCGGGGCGCAGGCCATCCACGGGCCGTCCAGCGTCACCGCGGGGAGCACCTTCTCGATCGCGACCGAAGGCAGCGGCAAGGCTGCGCTGCTCGTGTCCGGGCCGGGCGGGGCGCTGCGCCGCGAAGTCACCCTCGGGCAGACGGTCCAGTTCACCCCGTCGGAGATTTTCAACGCCGGGCACTACCTGGTCGTGCTTACCGCGGGCGCAACCGCGGCCACCGCCGGACTGGACGTACTGCCCGCCCCCGGCGCGGCGTCGCTCAGCTTCCTGGCCCGGCCTTCCCGCCTGCCCGTCGGCGTGCGGAGCGGCGTCAGCGGCACGGCGTTTGTCTTCGACACGTACGGCAACCTGATCTCCAGGCCCGTCCCCGTCGCGTTCGCGCTCGCCGCTCCGGAAGGCTCCACGCAGGCCCGCACCGTGCCGACCCGCAACGGCGTAGCATGGACCACCATGGACGCCGCGCCGCGCCAGGGCCGGGCACGGTTCACTGCCGAGGCCGGCGGGGTTCGCGCCACGCGCATTATCGATCAGGTGCCGGGCGACCCCTGCGGGCTGGTCATGACCGCGCGGCCCGGCGCGCACGGCGTGCAGCTTGAAACCGCGCCGGTCCGCGACTGCGGCGGCAACCCCATCCCGGACGGGACGGTGGTGACCTTTACCGAAACCTACGGGGGTGGGCAGTCCACCGTGGACGCGCCCGTCAAACAAGGCACGGCGCGGGCCGAGATGCCGGCGATCCCCGGCGCGCGGTTTTCGGCCGCGAGCGGCGTAGTCGCGGGCAACGAGATTCGCTGGGGAGGCGGCCGGTGAAGCGCTCCCTCGGCTTCGCCCTGCTTGGACTGGTTTTGTCCGCGTCGGCGCAGGAGCCTGCCGTCAAGGTGGAGCCGCCGCAGCTGGGCGGCTCCCGCCCCATCGAGAAGTCCACCGAAACGGAAGCCTTGCGGGACTACCTCCATGCCTGGGACAGCCTGCGCACGGCTCTGGGATCGAACCAGGCAGCGGCGCTCGATCCGGACTTCGTCGGCGCGGCGCGCGACAAGCTGGCCGAAACGGTCGCGGAGCAGAGCAAGGCCGGCATGACCGCCGGGTATCGGGCCGTCTCGCACGACATCCATTTCGTTTTCTACTCGCCGGAAGGCCAGGCGTTGGAGCTGGCCGACACTGTGGAATATGAGCAGCAGGTCTTTGCGGGGGGCAAATCGATAGTCCGCGAGCGGGTGCGCAGCCGCTACCTGGTGGTCCTGACCCCGGCGGAGATCCGCTGGCGCGTACGGGTGTTTCAGTCCGAGCCGGTCAATTAGCCCCGCGCGTGAGGTTCTTCTCCGCCTTGCGGTAATTTTTCGGGGCTTTCTCGCCGTTGCACACCGGCAGGCCGGGCTCGAGCGCCGTCCCTTCCTCGTAGTCGTTCCAGGTTTCGATCATCATGAACGGGATCGCCTGGCCGGCTTCGACGTACTTGCGCCAGAAGCCAAACGTGTCCCAGAACGTCTGGCCGCACCGCGCGGCGATATGCCGGTTCAGCCCCCAAGCTGCCTTGCTGTCGTCGAACTGCGCCCAAGCGCCGCCCACGATGATTTTGTCGGGGTACTTCGCGGTCATTGTCCCGTAGAAGTCGGCCAGGTAGTCGTATCCCCAGTTGTTGCCGTCCGATGCCCAGCCGCGCGGCCCGGGATTGGGCCAGGGGTAAAAACCATCGAAGGCCGCGGCATCCTTGCCGGGCAGGTTTTCGCTGATCAGCAGCGGCGCGGGGCTCCACTGGCCTACGGCGGCCCGTACCTTGGTCCAGTCGGTATGCCCGCTTTTCGGAAAGATGAAGATCAAGGGCCGGCCCCCGTACTTCAGGTAGGCTTCCCGGCCCGGAGCCGCGGCCGCGAGATAGGTGTCGTGGAAGCGGTTGAAGTCCGCGATGACCACGTCGGTAGCCCCGACTTCAGGGTTGGTTTCGCTGTAGATCATCGCGACCTTGAACTTCCGGGCCGCCGCCAGCGCCTGCATGCGCGCATAGCTGCGCTCGGCCAGGGCATCGCGGTCGCCGTACCAATCGACGACGAAGGCGGAAATGCCCATGTGTTTGGCTTTGTCGATCTGCTTCCGGAGCACCTCCGGGTCATCGGACGCATAGCCGACCGCGAGATGGTTCGGCTGCCCGAACCAGGCTTCGTACAACGCCAGGACCTCGGGCTCTTTACCCGCGGCGGCATGGGCCAGGTGCACGGGCGTGGTTTGCGCGCCGGAACATCCGCGCAGAATCCCGAAGACAGCGACGAGCGCAAGAAGTACACTGTACTGCATAAAAGTTACCGCTTTCTCGGCATAGGGCAGGTATCCTGCCTTCTTTAGTAATCACTCAAATGCGCCTGAGGTCATCCTTTTGCACGCTCCAAGCCGATTACCCGTCTTTTTCGCTTCTGTAAACGACCTTCTATGTCGGTTTCCGACCCGGCCCGGCGGCGCGAGGGCGCATACTTTTCTTCGTAGAGTCGTCGCCATGATCTCGTCTTTCGCCAAACCGCAGCCGCTCCACTCCCGGATTGTATCGGGCAGCCTGGTGCTGCTTACCGGTTCCGGCCTGACCGCGGGGCTCAACCTGGCCTACAACGTCGCGGTGGCTCGGTTCCTGGGGCCCGATGGGTTCGGGCAGGCCACGGCGGTTTATACACTTCTGACCCTGGTCTCCGCGATTACCCTTTCCTATCAAACCATGGCAGCCAAAGCCGTGGCCCGTATGGACGGGGCCGCCGACGGGGCCGCCGCGGGGGAAGACGCCGACCTGCGGGCCTACAACCGCAGCGCGTGGGCCGCAAGCGTGCTCGTGGCCGTCATGCTGATCGCCTTTCGCGGCGGCCTGCAAGCGGCTCTCCACCTCAGCCAGACAGATCTGCTTCTTCTGCTGGCGGCCGGCAGCTTGTTCTATATTCCGCTCGGCGTGCGGCGGGGCCGGGTGCAGGGCGCCTACGGATTCCGCGGGCTGGCCGCCAACCTGGTGCTCGAAGGCGTCTTCCGGCTCGGCGGGTCCGCGCTGGCCGCGGGTCTGGGCTACGGCGTCAAGGGCGTGATCGCCGCCAATGCCCTGGCGGTCGCCGCCGCTTACCTGGCGATCGCCCCTACGCCGGCGCCGGCTTCCGCGCGTCCCGTTGGGCGGGTGCGCTTCGGGCAGGCGCACCGGGAGCTTGCCCAGGCACTGGTCTTTTTTTCGGGCCAGGTGCTCATCAACAACTGCGACATCGTCCTGGTCAAGCACTTCTTCTCGCCGGTGCAGGCAGGTCTGTATGCGGTGGTGGCCATGGTGGGCCGGGTGGTCTTCGCGCTTTGCCAGGCAGTGGTCAACAGCATGGTTCCCGTGGTCGCCGGCACTGGAACGAAAGAGCGGGAAAGCCTCCGTCTGATCGCGACCTCGCTGCTGCTCGTGCTCGGCATCGGCGCGGCCCTGTCGGCTGCCTTGCTGCTTGCGCCGTCCAGGTTGTGGTCGGGCCTGTTCGGCAGCGGGTTCGCCGTGGCCGGCTTCCCCGCGCTGCTGGCCTTGTACGCCCTTACCTCCGTGGTGTACTCGCTCAGCGCGGTGATGATCGCCTACGAGATGTCGTACAAGATCGCCTACATCAGCTGGGTGCAGCTGCTGTTCAGCGGCCTTATCGTCGCGGGCATCTGCCGGTTCCATGCCTCGCTGGCCGAGGTCATCCTCGTGCAGCTGGTCCTGGTTTCCGTCATGCTCCTGCCGGTCGCGACGCCGTTTCTGCGCGGCATGCGACGCGGCAGCCGGCCCTCCTCGGGGGGCGCATCCGCTTCCGCGGTCCGGCTGGTACGGCGGGTGAGCGAGGACGAGGTCGTCGCGGAGTTCCTCAAGAGCGACTTCTTCAAGGCGGACTACCGCGCGTACCACGAGACCCTGCAAGAAACCGTGTACACGCCCGACCTGGGCAGCCGGGAGGAGAATGCGCGGCGCCGGGCCCTGTTGGCAACGCGCCACCTGGCTTTGTGGCAGGAGCTGCCCGGCGACACGGAGTGGTGGGAGGCCGAGTTCGGGCTCGAAGACTACGACCGCGTCCGCGTCTTTCCTAGGGCGCAGTGGCGCAAGCTGGCCGGCGGCGATTTTGCCATCCGCCGGGTCGCTGAACAGCTCGGCAGGCGCGGCGCCTTCGCCGGCCGTCTCACCGCCAAGATCGCGGCTATCCGCGCCGCGCTCGCCGGCCGGCCCGCGCCGGCAAGCGCGGTGCTGCTCATCGGGACCTCCGCCGCGGAGCCGCTGGTCGTCATCGACGGCAACCACCGGATGGTCGCGGCCGTGCTCGAAGGGCGGACAGAGGGACTCCGGTTCTTTTGCGGACTCTCACCCAAAATGCGCCGCTGCTGCTGGTACAACACCAGTCCGCTCACGCTGGCCCGCTATCTGGGTCATCTGCTGCGCCATCTGGCTCGCAGCCCGGAGGCCGAGCTGGCCCTCCAGCTCGGGCACGGGCCCAGGCCGTCCAGCCATGGAACCCAACTGCCCGCGGGGATCCCCCCTGTCCTGCGCGCAACGAAATAACGAAATCAGGAGCGCCTCCATGCCGAAAAGCCAGTTCGTGTCCGTTCATCCACTCCCCGCACGCGTGACCGCCGCCGGCGAGCGCACGTTTCTGCGCGAACTGCGCCCCTTTGTCGCGGGGGAGCGGCCGCGCCTGGTTCTGGATTGTTCCGCGATCGAGCAGGTGGACGACGCCGTGGTAAGCCTCCTGCTCCAATGCCTCGAGGAGGCCATGAAGGGCAACGGCGATGCCAAGATCGCGGGCGTCACCCAGGCGGGCGAAGCAGCGCTGCGCCGGGCTCAGATCCATCGGCTGTTCGAGATCTATCCAACCCCGGATGCCGCGGTGCGCAGCTACACCAGCCACCTGGGGGACGATACGGCCGCGGCCTCCCCAATGCTCGAGACAATCGCCAGCGCGGGATCCGCGGCCTAGAAGCGGCCTCATGAACCCGCAACCGCGCGGAAGCCCCGGTAGGGCCTGCCGCGAAGCGGGGCTCGCGAGGGTCGCCGCGGGCGCGAAACCATTGATGAGACAGCTTCTAAGGCAGGCAGATCCTGCCGCAGCGAGCCTGCGGCCCAGATAGGATGACAGCATGCAACTTTTCGAAGGCCGGTTCATTCGCGGCACGGCCTGCGTTCTCGCGCTGCTGCTGGCGATGCCCCTGACGCAAAGCGCAGACGCCCAGAGCAGCGGAGCGAACCCGCCCGCCGCAGGGCAGCCGGTGCAGCCCGAACCCTCTCGAGCCTCCGATCCGCAAGGGCAGCCTGTCGGCACCGCCGCGGCTCCGGTCATCCGCTCCACCGGCGATCCGGCGTCGGCCCCCGCCGGCGCGGCGATCGCGCCTTCCAGGCAGCGCCGTTCCCGCTCGTACGCCCTGCGGGTCGGGCTAATCATCGGGGCCGCGGTGGCGATCGGCGTGGTCGTCGCCGCGTCGCGCGGCAGCTCTTCCCGTCCGAACTGACACCCATGGCCGGCAGCTGCAGCAAATCTTGGCTTATCAGCTTTTCGGGCATCGACGGCGCGGGCAAGAGCACGCAAATCACGAATCTGCGACAGCTGTGCGCGCAGGCCGGCCTGCGTGTGGAATTGATCACCTTCTGGGACGATGTCGCACGGCTCAAGGAGCTCCGCGAAGGTGCCGGGAGAAGGGTGTTCAAAGGGGATGGAGGCGTAGGCAGTCCGGAGAAACCCATTGAACGAAGGGACAAGAACGTCCGTTCCCCCCTTTTGACCCTCGCACGGCTGGGCTTTTACCTTCTGGATGCGCTTGCGCTGCGTTCGGTCGTGCGCAGGGCCGAGCGAAGACCGGGCGCGGTCGTCGTTTTCGATCGTTATCTATGGGACGAGCTGGCGAACCTGGACCTGCGCCGCCCGGCTTTGCGGGGATATGCGCGCCTGCTTGCCCGTCTGATCCCGCGGCCGGATCTCAGCCTCATCCTTGATGCTGACCCTGCCGCAGCCCGGGCGCGCAAGCCCGAGTACCCGCTTGAATGGCTGCTGATTAACCGCGCCGCATACCTTGGGCTGGCGGAGCTGCTCGGCGGCCTTACCGTGCTGCCGGCGGCCCCGCTCGCCGCGACGACGGCGCGCGTGCGCGGGCTTGTGCTCGAGCTGCTGGGTAGTTCTTACCAGTAATGGACGGTCAGGTTGTCCAGGTATGCCGTGTTCGGAGCCATCTGGTAGTTGCCGTCCATCTGGAAGTTGACGGTCATGCCGTACCAGCCGCCGGGCACCGCAAAGGGTGCGAACGAGCGGTTGATGGTGTAAACCGAGCCGTTTACCGTGATGGATCGATAGAGAATCCCGTTGTTCGCGAGCCGCTGCGCGGCGATCGTCACGTGGTTCCAGGCTCCGTCGTTGAGGCTGCACGGCGCGCCCGTGGCTACCCAGTGCCGCCCCTGGGGATCCCACACATCCCACTGCCCGTTGGCAAGGTGGTTGCACTCCGTTCCCCACTCCATGCCCGCGCCGTCGAGATACATGTTGACGTCGAACTCGACATCCTGCGTGACCCGGAAATTCGTTATGAAGACATCCGTGTCGTACTGAAGATTCCGGATATTCGGTAAGATTTTGCGGTCGTTGTCGGGTAAATTCTTCGTGGTCCCCTGCCCGACGATCTTATTGGACCAGAGTACATCGGAGTAGGGTATGTTTCCCCAGATATCGAAGCGCGCGGCATGGCCGCTCAATGAATTGGCGCCGACGTTCTGCGTCATTTGCCAGTAGATGCCATTGCACTGCCCGCATATGTCGTAAATGGGAGCGAGCTCGCCCCATTGGTTCCAGTTGGGCGCGGACTGGATGTCGGTAATCGTTTGGGCGTTTGCCGGCAGAGAGCTGACCGGCGCGAGAGCGGACGGCTGAGCGGTAACTTGTACAGGCGTGCCGGTAGATCCTCCACAGTAGTCCCAGGCTTGCACATAGGTGTTGTGCGCGCCCGGGGGCAGCGGGATCGACGCGTTGAGCTGCGATCCATTCGCCACGTACTGCAGCGAATAGTCGACATAGATACCCACCGCCGCGACACCCCAGCCGCAGTTGGAGCTCGCTGAGGCGACATACTGCACGTTCGTCCCCACAACGGAGCCATTGGAAGGGGTTGCTACCGCGACATCCGCGAATGCGGAGGCCGCCGCCGGAAGGGAAAACAGGATCGTCAACACTGCTTGTTTGAGGGTCATCGGCTCGGAGGGGTTATGAGTGAAGTTAGGCGTGGGCAGCGCCGCATAAGATCGTCGGGGCTATTCGGACAAAGCAAGAGCAGAGCAGCGAAAGCAGCGGCTTCGCGGACACAGGGATGGCGATTACTGCTATGAATCAGAAAGGCGCGAAGTATTTACGTAGGGTAAGTGCAAAAAGGTCGAGATCGGGAGATTAGTGGCCTCTTGTGAAAGCTATGCTTGTGTTCGGTTTCCTCCCTGCCCGCAAGCCAATTACCGCATAAGGCTGTGCATCAGGCAAGCATTCTCAAGAAAAAAATCTCAAAAAAAGAAGGCGCGAAGCATCCTTTTCGCCATTCGCGCAAAAAATCTCCGCTATGAGCACAAACGTGGCAGGGCAGGATAAGAAATTACACACCACCTACGTTACTTAAGGTATACCCACCTAAGTTGTATGTGGCCCGCGTGGAGAACGCGTCATGTGCTTCGGGGCTCTCGGCAGGGCTGCCGAGGCGAAAAACAGTTTCAAAAGTGTTTGCCTGACACATCCCACTGCCGAGGCGAACCGGGAAGAACTTTTGAAGCCAAAGGACCGCAAGCGACAGCGGCCGCCCCGACGAGCGCGGCCGCGAGCCCCATTAACGTGCGCACCG
>CAXUHL010000051.1:0-4328 GCA_964250745.1 uncultured Acidobacteriaceae bacterium | reverse complement strand
GGCGACGCTGCCGGGCGGCGGCCACGCCCGCGCCCCCCCGGCCGGGGGCGCCCCCGAGCCGCGTTCAGTTCCGCACGTCGTATCGGTCGAGCATCATCACCTTGTTCCAGACCTTGACGAAGTCCTTTACGAAGCGCGGGTGCCCGTCGCTGGCGGCGTACACCTCGCATACCGAGCGCAGCTGCGGGTTCGCCCCCAGAATCAGGTCGCAGCGGGTAGCCTGGTACTTGGTCCGGCCCGTCGCGCGGTCCTGCATGGAGAAGCTCATGCCCTTCTCGTCGTCCTTCTTCCACTCGAGCTCCGTGCCGGTGATCGCAGTGAAGAAGTCGTTCGAGAGTACGCCGGGGCGGTCCGTGAAGATGCCGCGGCTCGAACCGTCGTAGTTGCCGGCAAGCACGCGCAGGCCGCCCGTCAGCACCACCCACTCGGGCGCGGTGAGCGCCAGCAGGTTGGCCTTGTCGAGGAACATCTCCTCCGGCGAGACCCGGCCCAGAGCGATTTCGTCGAAGTTTTCGGCCACGTAGTTGCGGAAGCCGTCGGCTATTGGCCGCAGCCACTGGAAGCTTTCGACGTCGGTCAGCTCTTGCGTGGTGTCCGCGCGGCCCGGGGTGAAGGGGACAGCCGTCGGAACGCCGGCATCGGCCGCGGCCTTTTCGACAGCCGCGCAGCCGCCGAGCACGATCATGTCGGCCAGCGAGATTCGCTTGCCGCTGCCGTTCTGGCCGCTGTTGAACTGCATCGTCAGCGCCTTCAGCTTCTCGACCACGGGCACGGTGCGCCGGTTCACGTCCCAGTCCTTCTGCGGGGCAAGGGCCAGGCGTCCACCGTTCGCGCCGCCGCGCTTGTCGCTGTGCCGGTACGATCCGGCCGCGGAAAACGCGGTATACACCAGGTCCGAAACCGGCAGTCCCGAGTTCAGGATCGCCTGCTTGAGCGAAGCGACCTCGGCCTCGCCGACCGGCTTGTGCGTGAGCGCCGGGATCGGGTCCTGCCAGATGAGGCTGTCCTCGATCTTCACCTCGGGGCCGATGTAGCGCTCCTTGGGGCCCATGTCGCGGTGCGTCAGCTTGTACCACGCCTTCGAGAAGGCGAGCGTGAAGTAGTCGAAGTCCGACAGGAACTTCTCGCATATCTTGCGGTAGCTGGGGTCCGTCTTGAGCGCGAGGTCGGTCGTCATCATCATCAGCGGGTTCATCTTGCCCGGGATGTGCGCGTCCGGCGTCCTAGGGG
Organism: uncultured Acidobacteriaceae bacterium; assembly: GCA_964250745.1. Taxonomy (GTDB): domain Bacteria; phylum Acidobacteriota; class Terriglobia; order Terriglobales; family Acidobacteriaceae; genus EB88. Next base: position 3,098 of record CAXUHL010000051.1, on the reverse strand, counting down.
CGTTGGGGTCCGTGGGCGTCCACTGGAGCGCGCCGGCCGGACTCTTGGTCTGCTTCCACTCGTACTTGAACAGGTTGGTCAGGTAGTCGTTGTCCCAGGTGGTCGGGTTGGGCGTCCAGCTGCCCTCGATGCCGTTGGTCATCGTGAACTCGGAGTGGCCGGTACCTTCGGGGTTATGCCAGCCCAGGCCCATCGCCTCGATCGGGGCGGTCTCGGGCGGGGCACCGATGCGCTTGGCCTCGACCGCGCCGTGGCTTTTGCCGAAGGCGTGGCCGCCGGCGATCAGCGCCACGGTCTCCTCGTCGTTCATGGCCATGCGCCCAAAGGTGATGCGGATGTCGCGCGCCGAACCCATGGGGTCGCCGTTCTGGTAAGGGCCTTCCGGATTCACGTAGATCAGCGACTGGTGCGAGGCGGCCAGAGGGTTCTCAAGGTCGTAGTCCGCGTCGCCGTTCTGCCCGCGCCAGCGCTTGTCGCGCGTCACCATGGAGTCGAAGGATGCGATGTTTTCGGGGTCCCACACTTCCGGGCCCCAGTAGGTGCTGTTGTCCGCCTCGTTCGCGTCGCGGCGGCCGCCGGCGAACCCGTAAGTCGGGAAGCCCATGACCTCGAGCGCGCAGTTGCCGGTGAGGATCATCAGGTCGGCCCAGGACAGCGCGTTGCCGTACTTCTGCTTGATCGGCCACAGCAGGCGGCGCGACTTGTCGGTGTTGCCGTTATCCCACCAGCTGTTGATCGGGGCGAACCGCTGCATGCCCTGCCCCGCGCCGCCGCGCCCGTCGGCGATACGGTAGGTCCCGGCGGAGTGCCACGCCATACGGATCATCTGCGGGCCATAGTTTTGGTAATCCGAGGGCCACCAGTCGACCGAGGTGGTCAGGAACTGCTTGATCTCGCTCTTGAGCTGCGGCAAATCGATCTTCGCGAACTCGGCCGCGTAGTCGAACCCCGGCCCGAGCGGGTCGGCCAGGGCACTGTTCGTGTGGAGCTGCTCCACGCGCAACCGGGCGGGATACCAATTCTCCAGCGTTGGCGGCGTGGTCTGCGCGCCGCCGATGCGGTCGCCGCCGAAGGGACACTTGCCCTCGTACAGGCTTTTGTCCGTGGCTTCGGACGGGCTCGCGGTGAGTTCTTCCAGTGGCTTCATAGGTATCCTCGCTTTCACTTTTCGATAACGATTATTACACGCTTAAAGCTCTCTTTCCTCGAGTTCCGAGAAATCTTCGTGAATTAAGAGGAGCAGTGAACCAGCGTGATAGCCGCAGGACTTTCCGGCTCGCGCCGCGGCCAGGCCTGTCGGACGGGTTCACAGTGTTGGATACGGCACAGTGCTCTGCCGTTGCGGTAACTTTTTGAGAAACCTTCTCAGCGCGTTTCCGGAAGAGCGTGAAGTAAGTCGATGCGCTCCGCGCGCACGCGCACGGACCCGCTGCGATGCAAAAGGCGGCCCGTGACGAGCAGCTCCGTGCCCGGACTCAGGAGCGGTCGCCTGCTCAGGGCGAGCTTTGGGGAAGCGAGGACGATGGCAATCCCGCTTTCGTCTTCAAGTGAGAGGAGGAGCCCGGCACCGGAAGGGAGCAGCGCGAGCACCTCCCCGGACGTGCGCACGCGAACCCCGTCGCGCAGCCCGGCCAGCTTCCCGGCAGCCGTCACGCCTGCTTCGTAAAGAGAGGTTCGATCCGCAGCCGGCGCTTTCGAGGCCTCCAGGGCAAAAACGGCTTGGGGACCGGCCATGCTTGCACGGGGTTGGAGCACGGTGACCGCAGGCAAGGTGGGGGCCATGCCGGATCCCCTTTCACGTGGAGGAGGGAGTAGATTCGCTTTTTCTTCGCCTTACCTTCCAAGCATGCCCCTTGCTGAGCGCGGTTGTCAAAGTCAGCAAGCCGGGCGCGGTCACGGGCGGAGCGACTCCGCCTTCTTCCGCTCTGCCGCGGCGTCCTTGCCTTGCCGCTCCAGGGCCTGCGCCAGCAGGGTGTGCGCTTCCCGCGAGGAGGGCGCGGCGGCCACGGCGGTTTCGAGTTGCACCTGCGCTTCAGCGGCCTTGCCCTCGGCCAGCAGGGCGCGTCCGCTGCGGAGCGCGAACTGGGCTTTTTGCGCGTCGGCCGCGGCCCGGCTCAGGCGCGCGCCTTCCTTGCGCTCCGCGGCTGCCCCGGCGGTGTCGCCGGCGGCGGCCAGCACGGAGCCCAGCGTGATGTGGGGGCCGGGATCGTCGGGCCGCAGCTCGATCGCCTTCCGAAGGGCCGCCTCGGCCTTATCCCGGTCGCCGGCTTCGCGGTACACCGTGCCCAGCACCGCCCAGGCGTCGCCGTTGCCGGGGCGCAAGCCCACGTTGCGCTCCAACTGCCGGGCGGCTTCGGGCAGGTCGCCGCGCTGCATCGCGATCACCCCCAGGGTGTAGGGCGGATCGGGCAGAGCGGGGTCCAGGCGCTCGGCCTCGGCAAACTCCGGTACGGCCCCGGCAAGGTCGTCGCGGAGCTTGAGCGCGAGGCCCAGGTCATAGTGCAGGTGGGCATCGTTCGGTGCGAGCGCGAGGCCCGCGCGAAACTGCTCGGCCGCGTGCTGGAGGTCGCTGGATTGGAGATACGCGACGCCGAAATCCTCGCGCAGGGTGGCATTGGCAGGCCCGGCAGCCAGGGCTCGCCCGTACACCTCCACCGCGCGCTTGGCATCGCCGGTCTGCACCAGGGCCAGGCCATAGTTGGTAAGCGCGGCCTGATCGCGGGGGCGCGCGGCGGCGGTCTCCGCGAACAGCGGCAAGGCTTCCTCGTTTTGCCCGGCGTTCTGGAGCGCCAGGGCCAGCGCATAGGCGGCCTCGGTGCGCAAGGGTCCGGCTTCAGGCGCGAGCTGAAGCGCCCGGCGCAGGGTAGCGATCGCTTCGGCGTCAGCGCCGCTCAAGGAAAGCGCCCGGCCCAGCTGCAGCGCGTAGGTACCGTCCTCCGGGGCCAGCCGCGCGGCCGCCCGCAGCGGCGCGACAGCCTGCCCGGGCTGGTCGAACTCCGGTGCCAGCAGCAGCGAGCCCAGGTGATACTGCGCGACGGCAAGCGCCGGGTCCAGCGCGACGGCTTGCGAAAATTCCGCGGCGGCGGCCTGCATGTGGC
>CAXUHL010000050.1:0-14699 GCA_964250745.1 uncultured Acidobacteriaceae bacterium | reverse complement strand
TGCTCACAGGCTGTACTCGCAACATGGATCGTTGCCGCCGCGGTTAGAAGACTCGGAGAGAGCCCTGTCGCTGAGCCGAGGCGAGCGGAAGACGCATGGAGAACGCGTCGAGCACGCCGTTGTAGTAGCCGGGGATGGTGGCTTCCGGGCGGAAGCCGTAGGCCGCGTAAAAGCCTTGCGCGGCGGTGTTGTCGACCGCAACCTCCAGAGTGATCGCGCAAGAGCCTAGCTGCCGGGCCTGACGGATCGACCACTCCATGAGCAGCCCGCCGATTCCCTGCCGGCGCATCGCCGGCGCGACATCGATGGTAAGCAGGTGAAGCTCCGAGGTGAGACGCATGCGCCGCGGCCGGACGATTGCGAAACCGAGGGGGTGGATGCCCTCGCACGCGACGGCGGTGAAGCTGCTGGGGTGGTTCAGGAACGCCCGCAGCTCAGCCCGGCTATAGGCGATGCCGGGCGGGAAGCAAACCTGGTCGAGCGCATGGAGCGCGGGCAGGTCGGCTTCCCGGTAGGGCCGGAGCAAGGGCAAGCTAGCGTGTGCCGGGCGCGGCGGCGGCCTGCTCGGGCTTAGGTTCGAAGACGACCCCGTCATACAACGAGGCGGCGACAAGCCGCCCACCCTGCTGGAGCACCTGATGGACGCGCCAGCCCGCCTGCCAATACTTCCATGGGCTGCCGGAAGCATCGACGCCGAAGATGGTGGTTGAGGTGCGCGAGGACACCAGGACACGCTTGAGGGTGGGGTCGAAGTCGAGCCCGCCGATCTCGCCCAGGGGCAGGTTCTTGATCTGCTGCCAGCTCGTGCCTGTGTCTTTCGTGTAGAAGACGCCTTCGCGCCCGCCGATCCAGACCGCGCCGTCGTCGGAAAGGGTGAGGGCGTTGATACCGGAGAAGCCGGTGGGCAGCGCGATTGCCTTCCACTGCGCGCCGTTGTCCTCGGACAGGTTGAGGCTGGTGCGCCCGGCAGCGACGGAGCGGGACGCGAGCGCAGCGACGAACCGATAGTCGGCCACGGGCAGCGTCGTCAGCTCCCAGCCCGCGCCTTTGTCCGTCGAGCGGTAGACACCCTTGGCGGTGGCGGCGTACCAGGAAGCACCAGCGAGGTCGAGGTTGTTGATCCGGCCCTGGATGGTACCGGTCTTCTTCGCCGACTCCACCGTCTTCGTCGCGCGGCGCTTACCCTTGCCGGTGACCACCTTGCGGCTGGACCGCGTGACGACGTCGCCGGTGGCCTGCCACTTGCCGTCCGACAGCCTGGCCAGGCCGCTGTTTGTCCCGGCATAGATGCCCGCGTCGGACGCCTGGGCCAGGGTGAAGACATCGCGGCCGGCCAGACCTTCCGCCTGCTGTTTCCAGCTCGCGCCGTCATCGGTGCTGACGAACACACCGCCGTAGATCTTGTCGTTGAGTACGCCCGCGTACAGGGTTTCCGGCTGTTTGGCATCTACCAGCAAGGTCTGGACCAGCCGCTGCGAGAAGCCGGTGTTGGCGCTCGCGAAGGTCTTGGCGGAGTCCGCGCTGGTCAGTACGCCGCTACGGTCGGTCGCGAGCAGTACGTTTCCGTTGTCGGTCGGGTCCACGAAGACGTCGTTGACGATCACGTCTGGCCCGGTCAGGCGAGACCAGTTCGCGCCCGCATTGACGGTCTTATACAAGCCCTCGGTGGTGCCCGCGTACACGGCGCTCGGGTCGCGCGGGTCCTGCATCAGCACGCGCGTGCGCCGCGCGGTCGCGGGGATGCCCTGCACCTTGTGGAACATGCCCCCGGCGTTGTCGCTCTTGTAAATTCCCGAGCAGGCGCTGGCGTAGACCGTGGCCGGGGTGTGCGGGTCGATGATGATCGAAAACACGTCCGAGTCGTCGATGATCCCATCCTTCATGTTGGACCAGTGCTGCCCGCCGTCAGTGGTCTTCCAGGGCAGGTGCCAAGTGCCCGCGTAGATCGTATTCGTATCGACCGGGTCGATGGCGATGGATTCGACCTCGTGCAGCTCGTTCGACTCGGGCGGGCTGATCTTGCCCCAGTGCTGGCCGCCGTCGTTCGAGCGGTAAATGCCGGAAACCGTTCCTGCGACGTAAATCTTGGGGTTCGAAGGCGCCTGCGCGAGGGCGCGAACCGATTGGCCGTCCATGTCGGCCGACGGTGCCCAGTTCTTGCCGGCATCGTGGCTGGTGTAGATGCCGCCGCCGCGCTCGTCGACCTTCCACACGCCGATGACCAAGGTCTTTGGGTCGCTCGCGTCCACGAAGATGTTGTCGACGATGAAGTCGTCGCTTGCGCCAAGCTTGGCCAGGCGGCGCCAGTGGCCGCCGGCGTCGGTGGTCTCGTAGACCCAGGAACTTGTGGTGCCCAGGTAGAGGTGGCGCGGGTCCTTAGGGTCGGCCGCGAAGGCGCGCGCATCGCCTCCGTCGGGGCCGAGGGAGCTCCAAATGGCGGAGGTCGCGGCAGGGTTCTGCGCGAGGGCGGGGGAGGCGAGCGAGAAAAGAAGCGCGGCGGAAAAGCAGAAGCGCGGGGATATCATCTGAGTCGTTTCGATCGTTTCAGCGTCCGGGGTCCCCGGAGCGCGATGGTTGGACGATGTAGAGTCCTTATCGGCAGTTTCGCATTTTTGTTCAGGGCAAAAAGAAGGGCCGGCCCAGAAATCTGGCCGGCCCGTCCTTTTCGAGTAACGAGGAGCGGTGGCTTGCCCCTCGTTCCCGCTTTACTTCTTGCGGCGGTGGTGCTTGGCGGCCGGAGCGGTCCGGGACTGCGCCTGGACAGAAGACTCGTCCACGGCAGTGGTTCCCTGAATCTCCGAGTCGAAGTTGGCGCCGGAGGGGACCAGGTAATCGTCGACCTCGTTCGCACCCTTCGATCCGGTACGGACCGAGATGCGCGAGGCGTCGACTCCCTTCTCCTTCACCAGGTAGTCCTTCGCGTTGACGGCACGCTGCGCGGCAAGCTTTTCAGGCGTCATCGGAGCTGCCTTCTTGCCCTTGCGGGTCTTGGCGGGGGCTGCCTGCTGTTCGCCTGCGTTGCCGACCAGGGTCGCCGTCGCGTCGGCGGAGCGCTGGAGGTTCAGCGCGACGTCGTCGAGGCAGGCCTTGGCCTCGTTGTCCACGCGCGCCGGGCGCTTGGTGTCGCGATCGAAGTTCAGCACGCAGAGCGTCTGGACCTTGGGCGCGGGTGCCGGCGGGGTGTTGACGGTGACGGTGGTCGTCGTCGTCGCGGTCTGGCCCTTGTCGTCAGCGACGTTGCAGGTCACCGTGATCGCGCCCGAAGGAGCGCCGGCGGTGGACAAAGTCGCGGTGTTGGAGGTGCCGGAGATCTGGCCCGCCGTCGCCGAGTAGCTGTAGGTCAGCGGCCGGTTTTGCGGGCTCACACCCATGGAGGTGATCGTCGAGCTGCCGCCCGGCTCGACCGAGGTCGGGTTGGCGGAGCAGGAAATTGTCGGCGGCTCGAACTGCTTGACGGTAAAGGTCGGGGCGCAGTCCGCGGACTGGCCGGCCTTGGCACCCTCGGTCACGTGGCCGTTGACGGTGTAGGTGCCGGGCTGCAGGCTGGCCGTGTCGGCCGTTGCATTCGAGTTGTCACCCTTGACCGTGAGACCCTGGCCGTTCCAGGTGTAGGTCGCCGGCTTCTTCGGGTTCAGGTTCGCGGCGGTCCCGGTGACGGTGACCGGATCCCCCGGAAAGACGGAGGTCGGGTTGACCGTGCAAGCCAGGGTGACCGGCGGTGGTGGGGTAATGTTGCCCAGCTTGTACAGCAAGCCGGAGCTCAGCTCGGGCGCGTTGATGTTGGCGCGTCCGCCCGTGCCCGCTTGCGGGCCGAAGTTGGCGTGGGTGTACACGAAGTCGGCCTGGAACAAGCGGATGCCGAGCTTGTGGTTGAACAGCGGCGTGTCGTAGTCGAGGCCGCCGCCGACCTTGACCAGGGGGCCCCAGGTATAGTTATGGAACGTATCCGGCTCGGCGTTCGGGCCGCCGACGCGGGCCGCGCCGGCCATGCCGTGGACAAAAGGCGTCACGCCGAGGTCGGTCGGGTAACGGCCGATGAGACCTGCCGCGAAGTTCTGGAATCCGTCGTTCTTACCGAGGGAGTGGTTCGCGTATTCGACCACGCCGCCCGCGAACTTGTTAAAGAAGTACGCCACCGAGCCGATCGCGCCGGTGTCGACCGATCCGTAGTTGACCGGGAAAGGCTGACCGGTGACCAGGCTGTTGGTGGTCACGGTCGCCTTGGGCGCGTAATAGGAGTAACCGGTGAAGATGTCGATGCGCGAAACCGGAGGAGCTTTCGGGGCGGCCTGCGGAGCGGCGGGGGCAGCCGGAGCAGCGGGCGCGGAGGTGTCCGTGCTTTGCGCGGGTGCCGGGGTTGCGGCGGGGGCCGTCGGGTCCGGCGCGCTCTGGCCGGCCGGGGTCCCCGGCGTGGCCGGCGATCCGGGCTGTGCCGGCTGTGCCGGCGGGGTCGCGGGCGCATCCTGTGCCTGAAGCACCGTGGCACCGAGCCCCACGGCACTTCCAACAAGCAGAATGCGGCTCAGCGAATGCAATGAAGCACGATCCATGCGTCTATCCTCCGCAACCTTACGTAAAGTCAAACAGAACTCCCGATTCACCTGTCCCCTCTGCGTCGTCTTCCGGTTTCTGGACCTGGTATGCGCAGCGGGAAAGGAACATGCGTTACTACCTTAGTGCATCCGAGCGTTGCTAAGTTGCCTAAAGCCAATCGTTTTTCACCCGTACCCGACTGGTTAATCGGGTAGAAGTTGCGCGGGGGCGACGAATCGCCGGGTCTGCCCCATCGGTCACCACACACGCTCCCAACAGAGTGGGGTTTTCAGCACCTGAAAGCAAGCAAAATCGCAAGGCTGCGCACACTTTCGTGCTCCGCGACACACCTCGGGGCAGAAAAAGGAGCCGGATCCCGGCTCCCTTCCCTTCGCGATGCATCCGCGCGCGGCTTACGCGAGGTTCAACGCCCGGCGCGCCGAGCCTTTTTCCCGCTGGATCTTCTCCTGCAGCAGGGTCAGCGCGTAGATCAACTGCTCCGGGCGCGGGGGGCATCCGGGCACATAGATGTCGACCGGCACCACCTGGTTCACGCCCTGAACGATGGCGTAGTTGTTGAAAACCCCACCCGAGGTCGCGCAGGCACCCATGGAGATGACCCACTTGGGCTCAGGCATCTGGTCGTACAGGCGGCGAATGACCGGGGCCATCTTGTTCGACACGCGTCCGGCGATCACCATCAGGTCGGCTTGGCGCGGCGAGGGGCGAAACACCTCCATGCCGAACCGGGCTACATCGTAGCGCGACGCGCCCATCGACATCATCTCGATCGCGCAGCAGGCCAGCCCGAAAGTCATCGGCCAGATGGAGCTCTTGCGCGCCCAGTTGAGCGCGGAGTCGAGCGAGGCCAGAAGGATCCCCTCCGGCTGCTGGTCACCGTAGGTGACCTCGCGAAGCTTTTCCCGGTTCTTGTGCGAGGAGTCGAGGGATCCGAACAGGTAACGGTCTTCGCTGGTAGAGGCGGCCATGCTCCTAATACTACCGGGAGGCGCGCCGCCCGAGGGCGCGCGCGAGAAACTCTTCCCGTTTCACGAAAAGTATGTAAAAGTGGCTGCACCACGGGACACAATCCGGGAGGAGACCCGGCCCGGACAAAGAAAAACACGACCCCTTTCCCTGGAGCGCCATGTTCCCTTCCTGTTCTCTGCTCCTCGCACTCTCGCAGGCACCGGACGCGGCCGAGCTGCGTCTGCGCAAGCTCGAGGCCGCGGCCGCCGCAGCACAAAGCGGCGCGGACAACGGCTGGATGCTGGTTTCCGCGGCGCTGGTGCTCTTGATGACCGGCCCCGGCCTGGCTCTGTTCTACTCCGGGCTGGTTCGGCGCAAAAACGTCCTGGGCACCATGATGCAGAGCTTCGCGATGATGGCGATGGTGACCGTGCTTTGGGCGCTCCTCACCTACTCGCTCGCGTTCGACTCCGGCTCCGGCTTCATCGGCGGCCTGCACCACGCGTTTCTCCGCGGGGTGGGTCTGGCACCCGACCCGGATTACGCCGCGACCCTGCCGCTCCAGACTTACATGGTCTACCAGCTGATGTTCGCGATCATCACGCCCGCGCTGGTGACGGGCGCGTTCGCCGAGCGGATGAAGTTTTCCTCGATGGCCGTCTTCCTGTCGTTGTGGACCGTGGTGGTGTATTCGCCGATGGCGCACATGGTCTGGGGCAAGGGCGGCTTGCTGAACGCGGCGCTGGGCGGGCGGTTCCCGACCCTGGACTTCGCGGGCGGCACGGTGGTCCATATCACTTCGGGCGTTTCGGCGCTGATCTGCGCGTTGTACCTGGGCAAGCGGGTCGGCTACCCGCGCGAGCCCATGGCGCCGCACTCGGTGGTACTGGCGTTCATCGGCGCGTGCCTGCTGTGGGTGGGCTGGTTCGGGTTCAACGCGGGCTCGGCATTGAGCTCGGGGCCGCTGGCGACCTCGGCGTTCGTCAACACACAGTTCGGCGCGTCCACGGCGGCGCTGGCCTGGATGGCTGCCGAATGGGTGCGCAGCGGCAAGCCCTCGGCGCTGGGCGGCATCTCGGGCGCGGTCGCGGGGCTGGTGGCCATCACGCCCGCGGCCGGCTACGTCGAGCCCATGAGCGCGCTCGCGATCGGCCTGCTGGCCGGGTTCTTCTGCTACGCGATGGTGGTTTGGGTCAAGAACCGGTTCGGCTACGACGACTCGCTCGATGCCTTCGGCGTCCACGGCGCGGGCGGCACGTTGGGCGCGATCCTGACCGGGGTCTTTGCGACTTCGGCGATCAACCCGGTCTTCAAGGACGCGCATGGCAACGCCACGCCGCTCGGGGCCATCGACGGCAACTGGCACCAGGTGGCGAACCAGGGCGTGGGTGTCGCGATCGCCTGGACGCTGGCCGCCTTCGGGACGCTCGCCCTGCTCAAGCTGGTCGACGTAACCCTGGGCTTGCGGGTTTCGGCCGACGACGAGCGCGAAGGGCTCGACATTACCCAGCACGGCGAGGAAGGGTACGACTTCGCCGCGTAAAAAGCGCGCGAGGGGTGCATACTAGCCACGCGGAACAGGCGCGAAGGTCGCGCGGAAGCAACAAACGGGCGGGGACGAATGTACAAGGTCGAAGCGATTTTGCAGCCCTCGCGGCTGGACGCGGTGAAGGATGCGCTGCTCGAAGCGGGCATCGAAGGCATGACGATCCTGGAAGCGCGCGGCCACGGCCGGCAAAAGGGGCACACGGAGTTTTACCGCGGGCGCGAGTACACGGTCGACCTCCTGCCGAAGATCAAGCTCGAAACCGTGGTGGACGACGAGATGGTCGAAAAGGCGGTTAGTGCGATCTCGAACGCGGCGCGCACGGGCAAGATCGGGGACGGCAAGATTTTCCTGTCCAAGATCGACGAGGCGATCCGGATCAGGAACGACGAGCGGGGGCCAACGGTCTTGTGAGCGGGCGGGGGCGACGCAGCGGATCGCTTCCGAATCTTCGGGTCATCCTGAGCGCAGCGAAGGACCTGCTTTTCCCGTCGGGACAAGGCAAAAGCAGGTTCTTCGTCGCTTCAGGCGCCCCAGCGAGCCAGGACCGCTCGCAGGGAACTCCGGCTCGGCTCCTCAGGATGACTCGGATGACTCAGGGGTTTGCTCCGGTCCGATTTTCGTGAGCGGGTCTGCCTGGAACCCAGAACACCGGCCGCAGCAAGGAGAGCGCATGAACGCGGGACGCACGATCGAGCTGAGCGGCTTTCGCACCCGCGCCTCCTCGGCCGCCGGGGCGGCGCGGGCAGCCTTCGCGGCGAACGGCGACGGGACGGCCGCGATCCGCGCGCGGGCCGACGAGGCGGACGCGCTGCTGGTGGAGATGTGGGGCTCGCTCGCCGGCCCGGTTTTCGCTCCTGCTTCCGGCCCGGCCCTGCCCGGGGTGGCTTTGTTCGCGCTCGGCGGCTACGGTCGGCGCGAGCTGTTTCCCTACTCCGACATCGATCTGCTGCTCCTGTGCGCGAACGAGCACACGGAGCGCGAGGCAAACGAGCGCATCCGCGCGCTGACCCAGGCCCTGTGGGACATCGGCTGGCGGGTGAGCCCGGCGACCCGTACGGTGCGCGAGTGCGAGCGGCTCGACCCCGTGAACGGCCTGGAATTCGCCGTTTCCCTTTTAGACCGGCGCTTCCTGGCCGGGGACACGGGCCTGGCCGCGCGTTTCGAGCGGGAAACCCTGCCGGCGGCGCTCGGACGCGAAGGCGGCGGGCTCGAAGCGCGTCTGGCCGAGGCGGCGCGGGCCCGGCACGCCCGCTACGGCGGCACCATCTTTCACCTGGAGCCGAACCTGAAGGAGTACCCGGGCGGTTTGCGCGACGCGCACCTGATCCACTGGTTCGGCCTGCTGCGGGGCCTTGCGGCGGACCGCGCGCTCGCTCCCCCGTCCGCCGACTACGGCGACACCCGCGCGGCGTTCGAGTTTCTCGCGGCGGCGCGGTGCTTTCTGCACTTCCGCAACAACCGCGACGAGAATACGCTGGACTGGGGCGCGCAGGACGAAGCCGCGGCGGCGAGCGTGGGGCTCGAGACTCTGGGCTCGGCCGACCCCGCCTACTGGATGCGCACCTACTACCGGCACGCGCGGGCGATCCACCGCAGGGCAAACCTGCTGCTGGACGCGGCACCGGCGGCCGGCCGCAAGCCGCTGCTGGCGGGGCTGCGGCGGAAGCGGACGACTATCCCCGGCACGCGCTTCACGGTCGAGGAAAACCGGATCCACGCCGAGGAAGCCGAACTGGTCGACGCGGAAGCGCTGCTGCGGGTCTTCGCGTACGCGGCGCAAAACGGCTCGCGCTTCACGGAAGAAACCGAAGCGCGCATCACCGAAGCGATCCCGGCACTGGCGGTGCAGATGCCGGAAGGGCCATTCCTGTGGAACTGCCTGCGCGACGTGCTGCTGGGGGTGCACGCGGCGCACGCCTTGCGGCTGATGCACGCGCTCGGCCTGCTGGAATTGATCCTCCCGGAGTTCCACGGCATCGATGCGCTGGTGGTGCGCGACGCCTACCACCGCTACACGGTCGACGAGCACACGTTTCTGGTGATTGAAAACGTGCACATGCTGCGGACGCCCCGCCACGAGTGGGAAAAGCGGTTTTCGACGCTGCTGCCGGAGGTCGAGCGGATGGACCTGCTCTTGCTCGCGCTGCTGCTGCACGACACCGGCAAGGCACGGCGGACGGGCGAGCACGCGCGGGAGTCGATCGAGCTGGCCGAAGGGGTGTTCGCGCGGCTGGAGTTCGACCTCGAAGAGCGGGAAACCGTCCGCAAGCTGATCCGCAATCACCTCGAAATGTCGTATGCGCTGCGCCGGGACATCTTCGACGGGGAAACGATCCGGAGCTTCGCCGGGCACGCGCCGAGCCAGCAGCAGCTCAAGATGCTGACGCTGCTCACCTTCGCGGACATCAAGGCGGTGAACCCGGACGCCCTGACCCCGTGGAAGGCCGAAAACATCTGGCAGCTCTACATCGCGGCGGCCAACTATCTGGACCGCTCGGTGGACGAGAGCCGGTTCCACGTGGACGCGGACCCGGTGGTGCTGGCGCGCATTCTGTCGCGGGTGGCGAGCCGCGGCGTGGAAGCTGAAAACGATCAGGCCGAACTGCGGGCCTTCCTGGAAGGCATGCCGCAGCGTTACCTGCAAACCCGCCTGCCGGACCAGATCGGCGAGCACTTCAAGCTGTCGCGCGCGCTCGCGGACGAGCCGGTGCAGCTCGTGTTCCGCCCGCAGCGGCAGTCCAACGAGGTGACCCTTCTGACGCGGGACCGGCCCATGTTGTTCGCGGACATGGCGGGGGCTCTGTCGGCCTGGGGCATGAACATCGTGAAGGCGGACGCGTTTTCCAATGCCGCCGGAGTCATCCTGGACACGTTTCAGTTCACCGACCCGTTTCGCACGCTGGAGCTGAACCCGGGCGAGCACGAGCGTTTCGTCGCGAGCCTGCGGGGCGCTTTGACGGGGCAGATCGCTGTGGACAGCCTCCTGAGCGCGCGCCAAAGGGCCCCGCGCGGAGCCCCTGCCGCGCCCCGCACGGCGATCGAGCCGCGGTTCGAGTTCGACGGGGCGAGCTCGACGCACTCCACGCTGCTGCAGGTAGTGGCGCGGGACACGCCGGGGCTGTTGCGGACGCTGGCCGCCGGGCTCGCGGCCTGCCGGGCCAACATCGAGGTGGCGCTGGTGGACACGGAAGGCGAGGTCGCGATCGACGTGTTCTACCTGACCGGGGCGAGCGGGAAGCTGTCGGCCGCAGAGCAGGGATGCATCCGAGATCATCTCTGGGAGCGCCTGCGCGCGGCAGGCGAGGCCGGTGCGCGACCAAAAGAAACGCGCCCCTGATAGGCGCGTTTCCACCCTGCATACCCGCTCGTTTGCGCTAGTTGAAAGGCAAGGCGGTCGAGGGTTGAAGCAGTTCGCGCCGGGCGTTCAGGCAGGTGTGCCTGCCGAGCAGGGCGCGTGTTTGCTGGCTGCCGTAGGCCATGCCGAGCAGCTTGGAGCAACGCGGGCAAAGCACGGGTTTGGACAGGTGGTGGGCGTTGGGGGTGAGGGGAAACAAGGGCCGGGCATGGGTTGTCGTGATCATGCGCACACACTCCTCATTCTGGACGCCCGCAGGGAACCCGAAAGGTAACGGTTTCGCGGTCGGCGTGCCGAAAGTTTACTTGACAAGGAAAGATGCGCGCAACATGAATCTTCGTTGCCCGCGGGCAACTTACAGTGCGTTTCAGGCGTCACGTAAGCCCCGATACGGATTACACAACTCTTACACCGCCGTCGAAGGCTCGCTGCTAGGCTCGAGTTCAGCAGCACAGGAGCCCGAAAACACAATGCCGGTCGAAACTCTCCCCCCGCAGCAGGAAGCCGAAATCCCCACCGTCCACACCAAACCGCGCGCCGCTGCGGCCCCCGCGACGCGCAAACTGGGCCGGGCGGCACAAAGCGGGTCCATCTCCTGGATCACGACAGTCGTCATGGCGATCTTCCACCTGCTCGCCATCGCGGCACTGTTCTTCTTCACCTGGAAGGGTGCGGTCGCGGCCATCGTCCTGTACGTGCTGGCGATCAACGTCGGCATCGGCATGTGCTATCACCGGCTCCTGACCCACCGCGGCTACAAGGTGCCCAAGCTGATCGAGTACGCGATGGCGGTGTGCGGCACGCTCGCGCTCGAGGGCGGGCCCATCTTCTGGGTGGCCACGCACCGTGTCCACCATCAGCTCTCCGACCACGAAGGTGACCCGCATACCCCGCACGACGGGACGTTTTGGGCGCACATGGGCTGGATCATGAGCGGCGAAGCGCTGCACGCGCAGACCGAGATGTTGAGCCGGTACGCGCCGGATTTGAGCCGCGACAAGTTCCACGTCTGGCTTTCGAAGTACCACTGGGTACCGCTGACGACCGTCGGTCTCCTCCTGCTGGCCTGGGGCGGGTGGCCGGTGGTCCTGTGGGGCATCTTCCTGCGGGTGACGCTGGGCCTGCACGCGACCTGGCTGGTGAACTCGGCGACGCACATGTGGGGTTCGCGCCGGTTCGAAACCCGCGACGAGTCGCGGAACAACTGGTGGGTGGCCCTGCTCACCGGCGGCGAAGGCTGGCACAACAACCACCACGCGCACCCGGTTTCCGCGCGGCACGGGCTCAAGTGGTACGAGTTCGACCCCAACTACTACGGTATCTGGCTTTTGAAGCGGCTGGGCCTGGCGCGGGACATCAAGCTCGCGAACTGGGACCCGGCGAACCCCCGGCCGTCAGGCGCCGCGTAAAAGACCGGCCGGAATTCTAAAACGAATCTGGGACCCGCGAGGCTATACTCCTCGCGGGTCTTTCCTTTTTATGCGTTTGAACCGGCGAAAACGGGCCATTGCGCTGGCCATCCTCCTGGGGGTGGCGCTGACCGCCTTGGCTGTTACCCTCAATGTAGGGTGGATCGTGCTGAATTGGCGGCACCTTCTGCCGCTGGTGCTCGGAATCCCGCTGACGGTCCTGTTGGTCGCGGGCGTGGTGCTCAATACCATCTTCCTGGTCCGCGAAATGCGGCGCAACGAGCGGCAGGACTCGTTCCTGAACGCGGTCACGCACGAGCTGAAGACGCCGATCGCGTCGCTACGGTTGTACCTCGAAACGCTCCAGCGGCGGCCCCTGACGGACGAAAAGCGGCAGCAGTTTTACCGCATCATGCTCCAGGACACGGACCGGCTGCTGGGCACGGTCGAGCAGGTATTGAAGGCCGGCGAGATCGTGCAGCGGGAGCGCACGCTGGTTTTCGAGGCGCTGGACCTGCGGGCGCTGGCCGAGGAAGCGGTGGGGCGGGCGCGCGAGCGCAACCACGTAGGGCCGGAAGCGCTCTCGATGCAGGTGCCCGGCGAGCCTCTGCTGGTGAACGGCAGCCGGGACGAGCTGCAGACCGCGCTCGGCAATCTCTTGAGCAACGCGGTCAAGTACTCGCCGGCCGGGGCCCTGACGACGGTGCGGGTGTTCACGGATGAGGCCGGCCTGGCCTGTTTCGAGGTCAAGGACGCGGGCATCGGCATCCCGACCGACCAGCTCAAGCGCATCTTCAGGCGGTTCCACCGGGTGCCGGTGGCGGACGTGCTCAGGCGGCAAGGCACCGGCCTGGGACTTTTTCTGGTCCGGTCCATCGCAAAGGAGCACGGCGGGAGCGTGTCGGCGGCGAGCAAGGGCGAGGGATTCGGCTCGACCTTCACCCTGCGATTGCCCGCTTTGGCGGAGCCGCTGCCGGCGCGGCATCTCACCGCGCAGAGATGAGCACAGCGGCCCGAATCCTGATCGTTGAAGACGAGCCCCACCTGGCCGAGGGCTTGCTGTTTAACCTGCAGGCCGAAGGATACGAGGCGGAGCTGGCCTACGACGGCGAAACGGCCCTGGCGCTGCTGCGCGAGCCCGACGCCTGGGACGCGGTGCTGCTCGACGTGATGCTGCCGGGCAAGGACGGTTTCCAGGTGGCGGCGGAGCTACGGGAAGCGGGCAACTATGTCCCCGTACTGATGTTGACCGCGCGCGGGCGGCCCGAGGACGTGCTGGGCGGCCTCGAGGCCGGCGCGGACGACTACCTGCCCAAGCCGTTCGAACTCTCGATGCTGCTGGCGCGCCTCGGTGTGCTGCTGCGCAGGATGCGGTGGCAGCGTACCGCGGCGGCGCCGGCGGCCGAGCTCGGGCCTGTTCCGGAGCGCTACGCCTTTGCCGGGGGCACGCTCGACTTCGCCGAGCTCGAGCTCGAAGCGAAGGGCGCGCGCATCCGGCTCACGCTGATGGAGGCCGAGTTCCTGCGCTACCTGGCCGAGCATCCGTTCCGGATCATCCCGCGCGCCGAGCTTTTGGAGCGGGTGTGGCGCGTGCGCGAGGACACCGACACGCGCGCCATCGACAACTTCGTGGTGCGGCTCAGGCGGTACATCGAGGAGGAACCGGCGAACCCGGTGTACCTGCGGACGGTGCGGGGGGTGGGGTACCGGTTCCTGCCGACGGGCGAGGACGCGCGCGGGGGCGAATAGACTCGACCCATGCGCATCCTGACCCGCTACATCCTGCGCGAAATCCTCGCCTACGCGCTTCTGGGCGGGCTCTTGTTTACTTTCGTGCTGTTCACGCGGGACCTGGGCCGCCTGCTGGAGCTGGTCATCCGCAACACGAGCTCGCTGCGCGCGGTGTTCGAGATCGTGGTGTTTTCGCTGCCGAACATGCTGGTCTTCACCGTGCCCATGGCGGTGCTGGTGGGGGTTCTGCTGGGGCTGAGCCGCCTGGCCGCGGACAGCGAAATCACGGCGATGCGGGCCTCGGGCCTTGGCGTGTGGAGCTTTGTGCGGATCGCGAGCGTCGTCGCGCTGGCCGGGCTGGTGTTGTGCCTGGCGAACTCGCTGTACCTGGCCCCGGCGGCCTGGCGCGCGACGCTCGACCTGCAGGAAAGCCTCCGCAACGCGCAGGCCTCGTTTGAGGTGCAGCCGCGTGTGTTTTACGAGGACTTCAAGAACATCGTGCTGTACGTGGACGACGTGCGGGCGAGCTCGGGGGCGTCGCAGTGGCGCAAGGTGTTCATCGCGGACCTCCAAAACCCGGCGATCCCGCGGGTGACCACAGCCGCCGCGGCGACGGTGGTCAACAACACGGGCGACCGCGGGTCCGCCGGGGAGGTGCTGATGCGCCTGCGGGACGGGACCGAGCAGCAGCCTGACGCGGCCAACCCGAGCCAGTTCGACGTGTCGACGTTCTCGCAGACCGACCTGCCGCTGATCTCGGAGGCGGGCGAGGCGGAGCGGGTAGCGCGGCCGCCCTCGCCGGTGCTGGCGCTGTCGAACGCGGAGCTGCGCCGGCGCGCAGCGGGCGCGAACGGCCGCTACTACGCCATCGAACTCGCGAAGCGGTACTCCTACCCGTTCGCATGCCTGGTGCTGATGCTGGTCGCGGTGCCCCTGGGGCTGGGCTCGCGGCGCGGCGGCAAGAGCGCGGGGTTCGTGCTGGTGATCGGGCTGGTGTTTTTGTACTACTTCCTTTCCTCGACCGGAGTGGCCCTGGCGCGGCAGGGCAAGGTGCCGGTGGCGGCCGGGGTGTGGGGCGCGAACGCGTTGTTCGGCCTGGCGGGGCTGGCGCTGCTCGAGCGCATGTCCCGGACGGGCGCGGCCCTTCCTGCGC
>CAXUHL010000049.1:0-14767 GCA_964250745.1 uncultured Acidobacteriaceae bacterium | reverse complement strand
GGAGGGCTCTATCGGTCCTCCTGGATCGCGCTGGGTTTACACCCTACAGCAACGATCAAACTTACCGGACACAGCGGCGTGAGAGGGCGCTTGATCGCTCGTTCGTCATGCGATCCTTTGCAGGCATTCGATTTGAGCCGCAATCGTGTGCCGGCCGGCATGACTTGGCAGCATCTATAGATGAGGGCTCTTCACAGAAAAGCCCCAACCAGCATCCCCACGTAAGAGGAACTGTCTGAGGCGATCCCGCAACGTCCCTTGCCAGTCAGTAGTTTGATTGAGTCTAGGTTCTTTGAGTTTGGTGGGGCTACAAGAATTTGAACACACTATCTAGACCGGAGCAAGCAAAAGTTTTGAGTTTTTTGATCTTAGAATCGGCCTGAGCTGGTCCTAGCTGGCGGGCGGTATAGGACGGGCGACGCAGCCTAGAAGAGCTTGGTCGACACCCGCACGGACCCCATTCAAGGATCGCTGGTCGAGGCCCACAGCCTATTTCCGCGAAGTACCGCTTTGTTAGGGGTAGATGAGTGACCTCCTGCCAGGTGCGAATGGAGGTCAAACAAAGATGAGGGAGAAGGTCCGACTTTCTCATTTAGCTCTAAGCTGAGGGTTAATTCAGGGAAGGCGGCGCATGTTGTCCCAAAATGGGAAAAAATACAGAGTGATGAATGGAAAAATGTAGATTTTTCCAATTTTGGACTGGAGAGATTGTAGCATTGTGCCGATAAAGACCATGCGGACTCCATCCTCTTATCAGGGACACTTCATGCTCGCTCAAGCTGTAGCACTTTGCTCTGCTTTCCCCGATCTACTCGCGGTCGAGACGATCCATCGGCGCATTGCGCCCGGCTCCGACGCCTTTTACGTTACAGCCGAGGATGGGGAGCTCTACATCCTGAAGGTGTTTCCGCTGAACAGGGCCTCCCTTTTCGCCCGGCGTGAAGTTTTTGCTCACGCAATCGGCACCCAGCTGGGTTTCTCGATGGCTCACTGGAAAGCATTGCAAGTGGACAGCCAAACTCTCGCCGGCTACAGCGCGAGCGAGGATGGTAAGAAGGATGCGGACAAAGGCCTTCTCGTGGAGGGCGTTTACTATAGCTCCATGGTTCAAGAGGGGCCCGGGAGCCCTTTCGAGTTTCTTCCTCGCAAGCTGGCGCACAGCAACATGGAAGTGGCACGGCAGCTCGGGTGCATCCTTATGTACGACGTGTGGATTGCAAATGCGGGACGCCGCGAAAGGGTAGTCATGGTTGAAGACGGCTTGCCGGCGCACGTCTACTTCTTTGCCCATCGTCAGATCCTCTCCCCGGAAAATCCTGGCGTGGCTTCCATGCGCGCAGCGACTGCCTATGCTAAGGCTTGCCAGATTACCGGCGACAAACGCGCTGTGGACTCGATCATGCATGCGATCGCATCCCTGCGGAGCGTCGACATCTATGCTGCGTTTAGGCGCGTACCCGCGTTCTGGTTGAGCGTCACCGGGTGTGATGAGGAGGGCGCCGTACGACTGCTGGAACTTCGAAGCGAATGGTTCAGGGCTCTCGTACGCCGCGGCTTCAGCGCATCCCCGGCACAGCCGCTTTTCCCGAGCGGGCTGATGTGCGACACTGTGCACACAAAGAGCGAGGGCATCCGAGCGCACATGGAGTGAAGTGCCTAAGCCCCTGCTCTGAGGGGTATCTTTCGAATGCGAGTGGAGTTCCTGGTGCTGAATCACAGGCGAAAGAAGCTGGTCGACGGGGCTGACGTAGCGGTGGCGTACCGTCGACCGTCGCAGGCGGAGCAAATTCACTACCGCATGGCGGAAGACTGGTCAAAGAGAGTATCTAAGGAAGATCGTGTCTATATCGAACTGACCCTTGAGCAGTTGAAAGGCGAAGACGTTACGCTACGCCTCGAGACTTGGGAGGATTTGGCGGGATCTAGTCAGGGCACACTCCTCATGCGAGAGCGAGGCGTGTGTGAAGAAGAAGATATTCCGGCATTGTTACTTTCGATGTCACGGTGAAACTTCGACTGCGTGTTCTCGTGAGTGGATGGGATTAACGCTTTGCAATCACGTGTGGAGAACAGTCTGATCGTTAAAGCGCTTCAGTGGGACCGAAAGATGAGGGGCGGCGCACACAGCCATCTCATGCATTGCTCGGATGAAGCGCCCTACGTGGTTAAGTTCCTGAACAACCCGCAGCACCCGCGTGTCCTCGTGGCTGAGTACTTTGGAACCAAGCTGGCGGCACTCCTGGGTCTGCCCGTGCCGGAGTGCGCTCTCGTTGAAGTGACAGAAGATCTGATCGAGGAGACGCCGGGGCTCACCGTGATTAGTATTGGCGGCGAGCTGGTCCCTTGCCTACCCGGGATACAGTTTGGCTCTAAATTTGTTGGAGGATTTTTTCCAGGAATGACGCAGGACTACCTGCCTGAAAATCTCCTCGCTAAAGTTATGAATCTCCAAGACTTTGTCGGAGCACTTGTCTTTGACAAATGGACACACAACGATGATGGTCGGCAGGCAGTCTTTCATAAGCGCCTGCGACAGCGCCGGTACACGGCAGCTTTTATCGATCAGGGCTATTGCTTCGGCGCGGGTAGCTGGGAGTTCAAGGATGCCCCGCTAAAAAGTACCTATGCGCGCAATTTACCCTATGCAGAAGTAAGCGGGTGGAAGAGCTTCGAGCCGTGGCTGAGCCGAATGAAGAACCTGGAAGAGCAAGCTGTGTGGGAAATTGCGCGGACGGTTCCTTTGGAATGGTACGGAGGTCTCGTTCACGAGATTGAAGCTCTCGTGGAGAAGTTGATGCAAAGGCGAGCGGATGTCGCCGAACTGATCGACTCATTTCGAAAGTCGAGTAGGAATCCGTTCCCTGGGTGGATTAGCACGCAGGCGCTCGGGGGATACAATCTATGAGGGCGAAGAAGCCGCGCTCTATCTCAAAAGATCGATTGACACCGGCCGAGCGTCTTGCGCTTGCAAGAAGGGTACTGAATCCAGGTTCGACGTTGGAAGAAGCTGCTGCCTATTTTGACGTGAACGAGACAACGGCTGTTAAGTGGGCTCGTCGATACCAGAAATATGGGGTAGAAGGGCTGAGTGTCGGCTTCTCTCCGCGGCCTGCGCCACGCTCTGTGCTGTCCCGCACCGCAGCGCAAGCAGTTCCGAAACGAGAGCTTGAAGTCCCTTCTCTCGCATGGCTTCGCCCGCGCATCGAAGTGCCTGCGGATCTGACACGTTCTACATTCACGGGGCCTGAAGTCCAAACGATGAAGGCGGCCGCCGCACTGGACCTTGCCGCCGCCCGCCGTTCAGTCTCGGCCTCGAACCAGTTCCTGGCCGCATGCTCCACCATCTATAATGCGGCGAAACTGATGCTGGCTCATTTCGGGTTCCGATCGTCGGAGAGAATGCGTCATGACTCGGCTATCTTTGCCGCTGTAGAAGCTTTTGGATCTGGAACAGAGCTTCCACAGCTGGCAAAACAGTGCCGCAGCCTGCGCGAAAGGTACCAAGTTGTTATTCTCTCCGGGGTAAGCGAAGTCACATCCGAGCAGGCCAACGATGCCCTAGTTATCGCGAACTCATTCTATGGCGAGGTGGCTGCTCTGCTCTTGCAATGTGTGTATGTGCCTGTGGTGACCCCTGAAGAGGTGCTCCCCGGCAAAATGCGCTACGACGTCAATGGCTCCGCGCTCACGCTTCCCGTGCCGCTGCTCGATACGGCTACATCCCCTACACCGGGGCGATGGATCGCGCTTCCTGCTCGTACTCGGAACGAGGATGCGGCGCACGAAGGGGAGGTTTATGAGGAAAACTTCGTCGTCGTGGATATACACCGGGCTCTCCCTTATTCGGATCCCTGTGACTACCCCGAGCAGCCGATCGATTGCCTCATGCACCGCCACGACCAGCTACATATTGTCTCGGCGCTGTTCGGCTCCTGGCAAGAAGATTTCAATTCGTCGACGGGCGCTCCGTTCGCCTTCCAGCTAAGTTCCTACCTGAGAGACACCGGTATCCACGAAGTGCCCGGCAACAACTTCACTATTCTTGGCGCTGTCGCATGTGTACTGCGCCACAGGCCAGTGACGATGCAGGCGATTAAGCGCCGGGCGAGATCGAGAGATCGGTAAAGTTCGGGTGCCAAGCGATCGCTGCGGGAGTATGGCGGGCAGGTGCTCGCGAGCGGAGCAGCCCTACCCTCTCCCGACCCTGATCTGGTCGGCGTGCCGCAAGAGGTCTCGTTCGGTCAATGCGTCGCGTGCGGCTTTGGCACACAGGCCACTATGGAGCTGATGCTAGATACTCTTCTAGGCTGAGCCTGCTGAGGGGCACCCACACCGCGCTCCCCTGCGTGCTCAGCCGCTACTGCAGGCGGCTGCGCCCCCTCCCCAACGTGCAGCTACTCGCTTCCTTTCGCCCCGTTCTAGATCGGCAAGACGCGCGCGATATGGTGAGCACGTGTCAGAACAAGGGGAGCGATTGCCTCCCGAAGTTCTGGAAGAAGGGAAATACGGTGTCCAAGGCGGTGTTGGACACCCCGAACCAGGTGGCGAGCGTCGCGCCCAGCTGCGTGACGCTCGTCGTGGGAATCCATCTGCCGCTTCCATCTCCGGCATCGTCCGGGCCGCCAATGTCCAGGGTCGGGTATTTGCCTACTACCTGGCCACCCTTGACCGCTCCTCCCATGATCAGGTGGTGGCCTCCCCACGCGTGGTCACACCCGTGTGTTCCATTGGCCTGAAAGGTCCGATTGAAATCGCTGAGCGTAAAAGTCGTGACATCGTTGAACAACCCGAGCTCCTGAAGCGCGGCGGCGAACCAAGCGAGGCCCCCATCGAGCGCTTGAAGAAGAGATGCGTGGTAATCCAGCTGATTGCCGTGCGTGTCGAAGCCTCCCAGGCCGACGTAAAAGACCTGGCGGTTTGCCTGAAGGCTTTGCCGCGACTGCATGGAGGCCAGCACTCCACGAAATGCCTGAGCTACATCGTTCGCGGCTTTGTTCGAAGGGAGCGGGGTCTTTACCACGGGTGCCTGCGCGACGATCGACCCGAATTTCTCATTCAGGTCCAGCATGCGAGAGGTTATCTGCTGGTCCGCTGCAACAAGAGGGTTGGCGTCCGCGCAGCTGAGAAGTCCTAGAGTGGCCTGAACGCGATTGCCGCAAGCGTTCCCCAAGGAGCAAAACAGCTGTCCATTTCCCGCCGGCGGGAGGAAGCCTATAGTATGCTTCCCGTTGATGAAGGGTTGAGCGCCATAGAGGGAGCTGCACATCGGGACTACACCCTTATAAGAATCGGCCAGCGCTTCCGCGATGCCACCGCCCCATCCCGTGTAGTTGCCCTCGTCACCCAGCGCAGTTTGCATCAGCGTCGTCTGTCCGGGGTGCGATCCAACGTCGCCAGGTGCCGCCTTCGCCCGAGTGATGAGCGCGGTTTTCGTAAGCGGCTCCGTCAGCACACCCAAGTTCGCAACGAAGGCCAGCGAGCCGGCATTATAGAGACCCTGCACGTTCGGCATCGCTGGGTGTACACCGTACTGCCCACCTGCGAGCGGCCGGATCAGGCTCGGGTTGAGGGCAAGCTCTCCCCGGTACTTCGCGTAAAGGTTGATCGATGCGGAGTCGAGGGGTATCAGGACGTTGTTGCTATCATTCCCGCCATGCAGGAAGACGCACACCATCGCCTTATAGTCGCCCGCGTCGGAGCTTGTGCTCTGCGAATAGGCGTTGACGGAACTCATCATGCGCATGAGCGCACCCTGGGCAATTACCGCCTTGCCGGCATTAGATAGAAACGAACGGCGAGTTATGATCATTACGGGCCTCACTGGATTACTCGAAATTGAGAAGACATCATGGTGGCATACAAGGCTATCCGCAGCTTGTCGTTTGGCGACGGCCAATCCTTGATGTTATTGAAAAGCACCTGGCGCATGGCCTGCGTCATCCTGCCGTGGAAATACAGCGTGTTGAGCCCGTCCAGCAGGGCGTCGGCACCCTGCGCCGCGAGCGACCCCAGCCGGCTTTGACTGCTCAGATCGACGGAGATAGCGCCACCCGCTCCTGGGTAGAAGTACGGCCGCAGGAAGTGATCGTCCATTGCTATGCTCAATCCGCCGTATGTTCCCGGTGTTTCAAGCTGAAACTCAGGAGCGTTGAGCGTCGTACCCGGAACCGTGAAGTCGTACTGGTAAAACCCGAAGACACTTGGGGCGCTGTGAACGATCTCTCCCGAGTACATCGGGATCGATGTCGCCGCTTGCAGACCGCTCTCGTCACCGGTCTGAGTGACGTCGAGCGCTCTGAGGCTGGCAAAGGTCCAGAGGATTGGATCGCGTAAGTGCCCTCCGAGGATAGGGGCGTTTGGGTCATCTCCTTGTCTCGCTTCAGGATCGAGCAGAATGGCCTTCACCACACTTGCCATGTCGCCTCGTACACCATGGCCGTTGTCCTTGAACACCGCAGATATCCTGCTTACGTACTGCGGGCTCGGGATACTCGTTACCAGGTTCTGAATGAGCAGCTTAGAAACATGCGGTGGAAGGTTGGAATCGTTGAAGATGCTGTCCAGTGCTCCTTCGAGATCTTGCTGGGCAGTTTCGCCGGCGGGCAGGACATCTCCATTCAATAGAACTTTCGCGGAGGCGTCATGCTGAGCGGGTACGGGAGCCATTGGGCACGTAAATCCAGGGATTGAGCCTTCCACGATTTCCTGAAAGTTGCGAGGGGCGGAACAATCGTTGTTTGCATAGGTCCAGCCGGTAAAGGCTTTCGCGAAACCCTGAATCTGCGCCAGATTATAGGTGGGCACACGATTGCCGGAGGAGTCGAGCACCTGGGTACCGTCGTCGTTCAGTCGCGAGGGGCCGAGAGTGAATAGCTGGAGTAGCTCGCGTGCATAGTTCTCATCGGCGTGAGATCCCGGGCCGGCGGCTGCGCTGTTCATCATATTCAGGTAGGTCCCCATGGCCTGAGATACTGTTATATCTTTCATCAAGGTGCGGTAATTCGCCGTAGAGTCCTTCGCCAGCACATTCAGGAAATAAGAAAACTCAGGAACCGGAACGGTGAAATAGGAAACGTTCCAGATTTTGCTTTGTGCAAAGGCTATACGCTGCTTCAACTGGTCGGAACCGAAGATGGCATACTGCGCCCAGTAGCCATCCACCTCGCATTGAAAGAACGGTTTGCAGGTATCCGAAAGAGCCCCGTACCACCAGGACGTTGCGGGCATGAGCTCTACTTTCTCAGCTAGCTGTTCATCGACCGCAGCCGGGAGTCCAATCTGCTGTACATGCGAGATAGAGGAAGCCGTGGGTCCAAAGGTCATTTGGTCTAGCAAGCGGGCGGCAGCCACGACGCTTGTGGAGGGACCCGTTATGAGTGTCTGAACTTCCGGTGAAGCTGAAGCCCCTGGAGAGGGGTTGTCTACCGCTAGGGACGCCATTGCCCCTACCTGGGTGCCGGGCGGCAGTGCGGCGACTGGAACCGAGACAAAGATCTGTTGCGGCTTAAGACCGGTAGGCGTGAGCGCGGCACCGTTGACGATAACCTGCGCTCCGCTTGCGAAATCATTGCCTATCAGCGAAATGCGATACGTCGAGGAGGTGGGCTCGATCGAGAATGTCGCCGAAGCTATGGAGGGCACTGGATTGAGCAACTGCACTTGCAGAGTCGACGAACTTGTCGGATCTGCAGTGCTTTGCGCCGTCACAGCGACAACCGAGGGCAGAGTTGGTAGAGAAGGTGCTGTGTACTTGCCGTCGGAGCTAATGGCGCCGATATCGCTGTTGGCGGGGCCGGACACCTGCCGGATGCTCCAAACCACTGGGGCAGTCGATAGGTCGGCGTTCTGTGCTGTAAATTGTGTGCTGGTCGCCAATCTGAGCTGTGTAGCTCCGGTTACCGTGATGCTAGGGGTGGAGCCCGAGCCTATGCCGGTGCCCGAGCCTGTACCGGTGCCCGAGCCTGTGCCGGTGCCCGAGCCGGTGCCGGTACCCGAGCCGGTGCCCGAGTTCGAGCCAGCGCCCGATGCCGGAGCGCCGCTCGCAGTGCTTGCGGACGGAGCAGCGGTGGGCGACATCGCACAACCGGCCAGGTGCAGCATCAGAACCGCTCCCATGCCTACCTTGAGGAGCCTGCTCCCGATCTCACTCGCCACGCCTGCGCGTTCAGAACTGACCTGAGTAGCTGGTACGAGTGAAGCCGCAATCGCAGTGTTGCGCGGCTGTGCCGGCGCGCTTTCACTGATAAGAGGCGTCGGGTGTTCTTCTCCAACGAGGTGTAAGAATTTCGAGCAGCTTCTCGAGGGGCAAAGAGAAGCACACGGCGTCGCGGGTTTGCACATGCTGGGTAGCTCCTGCCCGGAAATGAGATCCTGACTCATTTCCGGTCACACCCGATATCGGCAGGACTTGGAAATCCATTCAGGGTCTTTCGCACCGGAGATAGCGGTCTGTTCCATTCCGGGAAAGAACAAGGAAGCAGTTCTCAAATCGGGAATAGCGTCGGCAAATACTTCTTCTGGCTCTTGACGTGCCACGGCAAACGTGATGAGACATCGAATCCTGTGTGACGGTTAGCTGCTGAGGCCTGCATCAAGGATGCGAGCGCAGTTTCGCCTAAGCCGTTATCCGTACACGGAGGTAATAGCACCTAAGTTGCAAAGGTGTGTGCGATGCTACACCCTAAGTTGTAAAGTGTTTGCGAAATAGAACAAAAGCAAGACGAGAATCAATATATTGCGGCTGCGGCTCACGTTTCGGTAACTTTGGTCGATAAAGCGAGTGTGACCGAAGGAGCAGCAAACCATACGCTCCTTTCCGGCCAGCCATCTCATCCGGAGCTGTTCATGCTTTCTCGCTTAGTAAGCGGCGGCCGAATCCCGCCTCCGCTCGCTCTCACCGCATCTCTTCTTCTAGCCTTCGCTGGGCGAGCGAGTTCTGCGCAGACCACCACTGCGCCAACCGGCTTCGACTCCCGAACCGCGACCTCTTTGCAGACGGCGGGCCGCCTTCTCAATCAAACGACTTTTGGACCGACGGTATATGACGTCGTTCGTATCGAGAGCATTGGAGCCAGTACATATCTCGATCAGCAGCTGGCGCAGCCGGCGTATCAGATTCCCTTGGCTAATCCCGCGCCGGTGGTGACTGGGGACTGCGGCTCGTTCGCGTGCACTACCGAATTCGCTTGGTGGAACGACATACTTTTCGGGCAAGACCAGCTGCGGCAGCGCGTGGCTTTTGAGCTCGGGAAGCTTTTCGTCGCTTCTACGGTTTGCGTCGACCCGCGCTACCTCCCCAACTACCTTAATACCCTTTCCCGAGATGCTTTTGGAAACTGGGAGACCCTGATGCGGGATGTGACCCTCTCCCCTGCGATGGGTACTTGCCTGAACATGGCCAACAGTACCGCCCCCGCTTTCGGCCAGCGGGCGAATGAGAACTACGCACGCGAGCTGATGCAGCTGTTCTCGATCGGCACCACGACGCTCAACCAGGATGGAACGGAAAAGCTCGACAGCCAAGGTCGGGCAATACCCACGTACACGGAAGATCAGGTTCAGAATTTAGCCTTGGCTTTCACGGGCTGGACTTTTGCAAACCAGGACTGCAGCACGCCGGGTAACCCGCTCGGCTACTGGTACGGCAGCCCTCCGGGCCAAAACTGCCCGATGGTGCCCTTGCCGTGGCTGCACAGTACCGTGTCCAAACCATTGCTGCGGGGAACCGTTCTGCCGTCAGGGCAAGGCCCGCAGGACGACCTCCAGGCAGCGCTCGACAATATCTTCACCGATCCTTCTCTGCCTCCTTTTGTATGTCGTAGGCTAATCCAGGCTCTGGTGCGGAGCAATCCATCGCCTGCCTACATCGGCCGCGTGGCGCAGGTTTTCACCAACAACGGGTCCGGCGTCCGCGGGGACATGCCATCGACATTGAAAGCTATCCTGCTGGATCCGGAAGCGCGAGCCGGAGATGCACTCGGATTTGACGACCCAAACGGCGGCAAGCTCCGCGACCCGATCCTTTGGCTGACCTCCGTGTTGCGCGCAACGGGGGCGAGCTCCGAAGCGCAGCTACCCAATGTCGGCATCTACGACAGCCGCCTCGATATCTGGCTTTCGAACCTAGACGAGGTACCGCACGCCGCGCCCAGTGTGTTCAGCTATTACTCTCCAGACTTCGGGCTTGGTGCTGATTTGCTGGCTCCGGAGTTCCAGAATGAAAACTCCGCCACCCTGCCGTGGATGGCGTTGCACCTTCAGGACCTTCTGAATAACAACTTCAATACCTCTGGGGTGCAGGCAACCGAACTCGAAATGAATCTCGGCCCCGGAACGCTCTTCTATGAGTTTGCCAGGCAAGCAGGTCCGCTCGCGCTCACCAACCTGCTGAGTGCTCTGCTAATGCATGGAACTATGACCGTCGATATGCAGCAAGCTATCGTGCAAGCTATCAAGGACCAAGAACCCGGGACAATGGCGCGCAACGCAATATACCTCATTGTTACTTCACCTCAGTACCGCGTCATGCTCTAGCAACAGGCGCACGGAGAAACAAACATGCAGCGCAGGACTTTTCTGAAAACAGCCTCGTGGGCAGCTCTCGCTGAACTCTCCGGAGTCTCGCCGCTCCGTTCCATGGCGGCCCTTGCTCAAAGTGCTGGCACAAGCGACTACAAGGCCGTCGTATGCCTCTTTCTTCGCGGCGGCAACGACAGCAACAACATGATCGTCCCCCTCGGTGGATCACAGTATCTCCCCTACGCCGCGGCACGGGGAGCAGGCGCTGTCCAGCCGAGCCAGCTGCTGCAGCTGCCCGGGATCGGTTACGGGCTTCACCCCGCGTTTCCCAATTTACAGAAACTGTACGCGTCGGGTCAGGCGGCGTTGATCGCCAATGTTGGGCCGCTCGTACGGCCGACGACTGCGGCACAGGTGCGAGCGGGGAGCTCGCAATTGCCGGAGCAGCTCTACGACCACGGACGCCAGCAACAAACCTGGGAGGCCGGCGATTCAACGCCTGGCATGGTGCCGAGTTGGTCCGGCCTCACCGCAGACCTGCTCGGGCCCAGCTACAACAGCTCCAACCTGCCGATGGTTTCTCTGCTCGGAACGGCCAGCAACTTCGGCCGCGGCAGGGCTGCGGTTCCCTTTCAGGTCTCCGGTGGCGCTCAGGGCGTTGGCTTTTGGTGTTCGGAGGGCCTCTCCTGTTACCCGCGCGCATCGGCGGCGCAGCAGCTTCTCGCCCTGCCGACCGATGTAAAACTCCTTCAGGCGGACGAGCAAATCTACCAGAGCGCCTACAAATACAACAACTTCTACAACGGCGTACTCTCCGCGGCTACTGGATTCAGGACTCCGTTTCCATCCAACAACCCGCTTTCCGCTTCGCTCTACACCGTCGCTACCATGATTCAGCTGCGCGCGCGCATCGGAGCGCGCCGGCAGATCTTCATGGTCGACGCCGGCGGATTTGACACCCATGCCAACCAGGGAGCGGCCCAGCCGGGCCTTTTCGCGATGATCGATCAAGCGGCGGCTGTATTCGCGCAAGTCATGCAGGAGATGGGCGTCTACAACCAAGTGACTTTGTTCACCGCGTCGGACTTCAACCGGACACTGAGCATGAACACCGTCGGCGGCTCCGACCATGCTTGGGGAGGACATCATTTTGTTCTGGGCGGCGCGGTGAAAGGAGGCGCGATGTACGGAGCTTTCCCGAACCTCGACCCGCATGGCCCTGACGATGTGGACGGCACGGGGAGGTTCGTGCCTCAAACGGCGCTGTCGCAGTACATGGCGACGATCGCCAGCTGGTTCGGGGTTCCGCAGAATGCGCTGGGCGGTATGTTTCCGGGGCTCGCCAACTTCGGCTCCCCCAATCTGGGCTTCGTCTAAGCAAGGGTCGCGACCGGGGGAACCGGGCCGGCAATGCGGTACGGGTGTGTTTAGGGGTGCCCTCACGCGCGGGTCGATCCATTCCCGAGGCTGCGCAGCGCGGCCTCGAGGTTTTCAGCCCCGAGGATCTCGAGGAGCCGCCCAGTGGTGCGCCAGAGTCCGGCCGCGCCGTCCCGGCCTGGGGAGCGGGCGATGAGCCCGCGGCGGCGGAGCGTGTGGAGGGGGGCGGTGGAGTCGCGGCCGCGCTCGCGGTTTACCTCCTTAGTGGTGACGGGCTGCAGGAGGGCAACCGCGGCGAGGGTTTCGCGGGCGGCGGCGGTGAGGGGCAGCTCGCCCCGCTCCCCGCGGGCGGCCCGCACGACATCCTCGTGCTCGGCCTTGGTGGCGAGGGCCCAGAGGCCGCGTGTCTCGCGGAGCTGGAGGCCGCGGTCCGGGGCGCGCAGCCGCTCCCCGTAGCGGGCGAGCAGCTTCAGGACCTCCGGCTCCGGAAGCTCCAGCCTGCGGGCGAGCGCGGCGGCCGACAAGGGCCGAGGGCTCGCGAACAGGGCGGCTTCCAGCTCCCCAAGACGGCTTTCCCCAACCCGGTCCTCCGCGAGCCGGAGCGTGTCCGGGCCGCTTTCCGTTTCGATCGAACCTTCCCTCACAGGCCGAGCCTCGCGGCGGGGGCGTCGCGGAAGTGCTCGGCGTCGCGGACGTAGCGGGCGACGGTGGCCGGGGAGCGGTGGCCGGTCTGGCGCATGATGTCCCAGACGGTGGCGCCGCCGCGCGCCGCGTCGGTGGAGAAGCCCGCGCGCAGCGAGTGCCCCGCGGAGGCTGCCGGGTCCAAACCCCCGCGCGCGCCCCCGGGCTTCAGCAGCGCCGCGACCGCGCGGGGAGCGCGCGCGCGCCAGCGCACCTTGCCGTTGCGGTCGACGGCGCGGAACACCGGCCCGCCGGTGATCCCGGCCGCGACGAGCCAGAGCTCGATCGCCCGGACGGGGCATGTGTCTTCTCGCGCGCCGCGGGTCAGGACCAGAATGTGGCCCACCCCCTCGGGGTCGGTCTTCGAGCGGCCGAGGTGGACCAAGATGCCCTCGTCCGACCAGACCATATGTTCCACCGCGACCGCGGCCAGGTTCCCCCGGCGCGGCGCGCCCGCGAAGCCCACGAGGAGCAAAGCCCGGTCGCGCAGCCCGGCAAGGGCGCGGCGGACGTCCCGGGTCCGGAGCGCGGTTTTGCGCCGGGGGGCGATGCCGAGGGTCCGGCGGATGCCCTGGAGGGGCTCGCGGACCTCCGGGTGGGCCATGGCCGCCGGCGTCGGGTGCCCGGCCACCCGGTGGGCCCGGGTGATGGAGGTCAGCCGCCGCGCGATCGTCGCCGGCCGGTGCGTGCGGGCGAGCGCCGCCAGATACAACGCGACCGTTTCGGGGGTCGCGGGCAAGGCGGCCGCGCTGCGGAGCCCGCACCAACGGTCGAAGTCGGCCCAGTCTGAGCGGTAGGCCCGCAGGGTGGAAGCTTCACGCGAAGCGCGCGCATAGGCTCGGGCTTCGTCGACGAGCGGGTCGGCAACCGGCGGATCGAGAGACACCCTCCGCGGATTCCCGCTTGGGTCCGGCAAAGGGGCGACATTCAGCTCGCGCACGAACGCGGTCCCAGGCGGGTTCCCGATCACGGCCGTGTTTCCTGCGCAACTCGCGTCGAAACTTGGGCGAAGCAAGCGTCGGTCGGTTCCTCCAGCCAGCCGAGCCTGTGCAGCAGGGTGAGCTGCTCGTCGCGCGCGCCGCGGCAGAGCCGGGTCTCCGGACGGTGGTGCAGCCGGGGGTGGTGGTAAACGTGGCTCGCTCCCAACATCCCGGTCCGGATGCGGTTGGCGAGCTCAACATCGCCATCAGGCCCGAAAGGGCAGGTTGGACAGCGGGCGGCCATGGGGACCATGCCCCGGATGTCAATCGGCGGAGTCGCGGCGCTTTCCGGCATGGCGGAAGCATACCACCGTCAACCGGCGAGAAGGATGTATTCTCGTCGGTTGAGAATACCGCTCATACGGCGCGACCGTGCCGGGACGCGCATGCCTCTGCTAGGCTGATTTCCATGCCTCCCGCCCCGGCCTGGCTCGCCCGCATCCCCGCGATCCGCGCTGCCCTCGAAGGCATGGACGCTCCTGTCCTCGGCCGCGCGGAGCTCGAAAAACTGTTCGGCCTCCGCCGCCGCCAGGCCCTTCGGCTGCTAAGCCCCCTTGCCACCCTCGAAGCCGGCCGGACCGGCTGGGTCGAGCGCGAGCGCCTGCTCGGCTGGCTCGGCGGCCTCCAAGGCAAGAAGTCAGTGGTCCTTGAGCAGGCCCGCCGCCAACGGCTCGACGAGGCCCTCGACCGGCGCTTGGGCGAACTCGCCCGCGAGAAAACCCGGGACCGGGATCTGGCCCGCCCGGTCGCGCTGCCCGCGCCCGCCCCGGATGGCGCGGGCCCTTGGCCGCCGGGCATCCGGCTGGCCGCCGCGGAAGGAAGCGCCGAGCTCCGCATCCGCTTCACCACCCCGGAAGACCTGCTCGGCCGCGTGCTTCTGCTCGCCGAACAGGCCGCTGGCGACCCCGAAGCGTTCGCCGCCCGGCTTGCCGCGGGCTCGGAGGAGGGCGGGCGCGCGTGATCGAGCTCGAGCTCCGGCTCGGCGGCCGGGCCTTCCCCTTCCGGGGGCCGCTCGAGCTGCTCCTCGCCCTCGCCCGGCGCGAGGAGGGGATCCCGTGGGACCGGCTTCCCGTCGCCCGCATCACCGCGGCGTTCCTCCGCGTGCTCCCTGCAGTCCGGGCCGAACTCACGGACCTTGAGGACGGGGAGCGGGCCGAGCTGCTCGCCGGCTTCGTCGAAACCGCCTCCTGGCTCACGCTCCTCAAATCCCG
>CAXUHL010000048.1:7728-15067 GCA_964250745.1 uncultured Acidobacteriaceae bacterium | reverse complement strand
CACGTGCGGCTTCGAACGGTCGAACTTTTCCTTGCCCATGTCGCTCTCGTCTCCTGATCGAATCTGAAAAAGCTTACTTGCGGGACTCACCCTGGTTGCGCCCGATGATCTCTTCCGAAATCATGCGGGGCGCTTCCTCGTACCGCGCGAACTGCATCGAGTAGCTGGCCCGGCCCTGCGTCGAGGACCGGATGTCGTTCACGTAGCCGAACATTTCCTTCAACGGCACCATCGCCTTGACCACCTGCGAGCCGCCGACGTGCTCCATACCCTCGATCCGCCCGCGCCGCGAGTTGATGTCGCCGATAATGGTCCCCATGTGCTCCTCGGGCACGGTCACCTCGACCGCCATCATCGGTTCCAGAAGCACCGGCGAAGCCTTGCGCGCCGCTTCCTTGTAGGCCATCGAGCCGGCGATCTTGAATGCCATCTCGTTCGAGTCGACGTCGTGGTAGCTGCCGTCGTAGAGCACGGCCTTGAAGTCCACCATCTCGTATCCGGCCAGGATGCCGCCGGTCAGCGCCTCGCGAATGCCCTGCTCGGTCGGCTTGATGTACTCCTTCGGTACCACGCCGCCCTTGATCGAGTCGACGAACTCGAACCCGGTCCCGGGCTCGCCCGGCTCCAGCCGAATCTTGACGTGGCCGTAGTTGCCCGACCCGCCCGTCTGCCGGATGTACTTGCCCTCGGCTTCGGCGATCTTGCGGATCGTCTCGCGGAAGGCCACCCGCGGCTCGCCCACGTTGGCCTCGACCTTGTGCTCGCGCTTCATGCGGTCGACCAGGATTTCGAGATGCAGCTCGCCCATCCCGGAGATGATCGTCTGCCCCGACTCCGTGTCGGTCCGGACATTGAAGGTCGGATCCTCGTCGGCCAAACGGGCCAGCGCCACGCCCATCTTTTCCTGGTCCGCCTTGGTCTTCGGCTCGATCGCGACCGAGATCACCGTTTTCGGAAAATCGATGGCCCCGAGCGCGATCGGCTCGTTCGGCGAAGACAGCGTATCGCCGGTCTTGATATCCTTCATGCCGACACACGCGCAGATATCGCCGGCATAGATCTCGGTGATGTCCTCGCGCTTGTTCGCGTGCATCTTGACCAGACGCCCGACACGCTCCGTCTTGCCCGTGCGCGGATTGACGATGGTGTCGCCCGTCTTGAGCGAACCGGAGTACACCCGGATAAAGCCGAGCTTGCCGAACGGATCGTTGATGAGCTTGAACGCGAGCGCCGACAGCGGGGCCGCGTCCGAGCACTCTCGGATCAAAACGTGCGAGGTATCGTGCGGATCGATGCCCTCCACCGGCGGCAGGTCGATCGGGCTCGGCAGGTAGTCGACCACCGCGTCGAGCAGCGTCTGCACACCCTTGTTCTTGAACGACGAACCGCACATGACCGGGAAGACCTTCATGTCGATGGTCGCCTTGCGCAGCCCGGCCTTCAGTTCAGCCGCGGTCGGGACTTCGCCTTCTAGAAACTGCGCCAGCATCGTGTCATCATGCTCGGCGACCGATTCGATCAGTTGCATTCGGTAGGCTTCCGCCTTCTTCTGCAGGTCGGCCGGAACCTCCTCGATCGAGTATTTCGCACCCATCGTCTCGTCGTGCCAGACGATCGCGCGCATCTCCACCAGATCGATGACGCCCTGGAACTTCGCTTCCGCGCCGATCGGGATCTGGATCGCGACCGGCTTCGCGCCCAGCCGCTTCCGGATGGTGTCGATCACGTACTCGAAGTCCGCGCCGGCCTTGTCCATCTTGTTGACGAAGCAGATCCGCGGGACCTTGTACTTGTCGCCCTGGCGCCACACCGTCTCCGACTGCGGCTGCACGCCGGAAACGGAATCGAACAGCGCCACCGCGCCGTCAAGCACGCGCAAGCTCCGCTCCACCTCGGCCGTGAAGTCCACGTGGCCGGGCGTGTCGATGATGTTGATCCGGATGTTGTTCCAGGTGCAGGTGGTCGCGGCGGAGGTGATGGTGATGCCGCGCTCCTGCTCCTGCTCCATGTAGTCCATGGTCGCGGTGCCTTCGTGCACCTCCCCGATCCGGTGGGTGATGCCGGTGTAGAACAGGATGCGCTCGGTCGTCGTGGTCTTCCCGGCGTCGATGTGCGCCATGATTCCGATGTTCCGGCAACGATTGAGCGGTACTTGGCGGGCCATTTGCTTCGTCTCTCTTGGGTGCGTGTTGAACAGCGTTTACCAGCGGTAGTGGGCGAAGGCCTTGTTGGCCTCGGCCATGCGGTGCACGTCTTCTTTTTTCTTCATCGCCGCGCCGCGACCGTTTGCCGCGTCCAGCAGTTCATTCGTGAGCTTATCGATCATGCCCTTTTCGCCTCGGGCCCGGCCATAGCCGACCAGCCAGCGGATGGCGAGCGACGTGCGCCGCTCGGGGTTGACCTCGATCGGAACCTGGTAGTTCGCGCCGCCGACACGCCGGCTTTTCACTTCGAGCAGCGGCTTACAGTTCTCGACCGCCTTCTTGAACAACTTGAGCGCTTCGTCGCCGCCCTTCTGCTCCAGGTTCGTCATGGCGGTATAGAAAATGCCCTGCGCGGTCGACTTCTTGCCGCCCCACATCATCGAGTTCACGAACTTGGTGACCAGCGTGGACTGATAGATCGGGTCCGGCACGACTTCCCGCTTGGCGATGTGACCTTTTCTCGGCATTGCTTCAACTCTCTCTCACTCAAGGTTTACGCGCGGAGCGCGTCGAGGCCTGAACGGCCAGTCCTATTTCTTCTTTCCGGTGGTTGCCGCCGCGCCGCCCTTGGCGCGCTTGGCTCCGTACTTCGACCGCGACTGCTTCCGGTTCGCAACGCCGACCGAGTCGAGCGTGCCGCGCACTACGTGGTAGCGCACACCCGGCAGGTCCTTGACACGGCCGCCGCGGATCAGCACGATCGAATGCTCCTGCAGATTGTGGCCGATGCCGGGAATATAGGTGGTGACCTCGATGCCGTTCGTCAGCCGCACACGCGCGACTTTACGCAGCGCCGAGTTCGGCTTCTTCGGCGTTTGCGTGTACACGCGGGTACACACACCGCGCCGCTGCGGCGAGCCCTGGAGGGCCGGCGAGGCCGTCTTGTACCGCGGCGCCGTGCGCCCTTTGCGAACCAACTGGCTGAATGTAGGCAACTGACTGCTCCTCGCGCGGAAGTCGATCGAACAAACCGGGCAGCCGCACACCGCCCGGTGTTTCCCGCGAGCCTGGCCCGCTCACGGGTCTTGCCCCGGCGCATGCCGGGTTCGAGCAAATCCTGGGTGGAAACCCCGACGGTGGCCCCGCGTTCCCCGCCGCGATGCTGCCGCGCGCGAGTAGCCAGGCTCCGTTTCGCGAGTTTTTGGTCCGCATAGCCGGCCAAGGCGGCCGGTGTCGCAAACCTGAATGAGTATGCCGCTAAGCGGCCCCGGAGTACCTTCGTACCGCGCTCCGGTCCAATTCGCGTCCCCCTCCGTAACGGCGGAAGGAGTACCGCAGAACCTTCTTAGAGTAGCAAGGAGACGACCT
The DNA here is from genome assembly GCA_964250745.1 of uncultured Acidobacteriaceae bacterium. Taxonomy (GTDB): domain Bacteria; phylum Acidobacteriota; class Terriglobia; order Terriglobales; family Acidobacteriaceae; genus EB88. The sequence continues at coordinate 11,555 of CAXUHL010000048.1, read as the reverse complement.
CCCGTCAACGCGGGTCGGCTTCCAAGTCGCAGAACGCACTTTGGTAAAACTACTCGATTCCGCTGCTACGATCAATCCCATGCGCTCCACCTGCTTGCTGCATCCCGCTCTCGCCCTGTTGTTGACCGGCGCAACCGCCGCGCCCGCGCAGCAAACCGCAGCCCTGCTCCGGCAACTGCGGGAGACCAAACCCGTGGGCGCGGTGGCGCTTTCGCCTGACGGCAAGCTGCTCGCCATGGACGTGAACCACGTGCTCATGGTCGGGCCGGCGACCAGTGCAGGCGCGCGGCACGCGGTCATGCCTTGCGAGGGCGGCCGCACATCCGGCCTCAGCTGGTCGCCGGACGGCGCGCAGCTGGCCATCCTGGCGGACTGCGGCGGCACCAACAAGGTCGTCCTCGCGGCACCCGAGGCCGGCGCGAAGCCGCGCCTGCTCGCCACGCTGCACGGCTTCGCCGAGGGCCTCCAGTACGCGCCGGACGGCAAATCGCTCGCTCTCTTGTACGTCGAAGGCGCGACCCGGCCATCCGGCGCGCTCGCCGCCATGAAGCCTCCCTCCGGCGTCATCGGCACCGACGGGCTCGAGATCCAGCGTGTCGCGCGCATCGACGCCGCCACGGGTGCTCTCACGCAACTCACCCCCGCCGGCCTTCATGTCTACGAGTTCTCCTTCTCCTCGGACGCGAGCCGCCTCGCCTTTGTCGGCGCGGCCCCGCCGGGTGAAAACAACTGGTGGATCGCGAAGCTCTACACCCAGCCGGCCCTCGGCGGCGCGGAGCCGAAGCTCATCCTCGACCCCGCGACCGTCGAAGGCCCGCTCCACGGCTTGCAGATCGCCGTTCCGCGCTGGTCGCCGGACGGCGCGAAGATCGCCCTCATCGGCGGGCTGATGAGCGACCAGGGCGCGACCGGCGGCGACCTGTACATGCTGCCCTCCGACGGCTCCGGCCCGCCTGCCAACGTCACCCCGGACGCGAAAACCACCGTCGAGTGGATCCACTTTCTGCCCTCGGGCAAGCTGCTCGCGACCGAGATCGCCGGGGGCTCGGAGCAGATTGATGAGCTCGGCTTTACCTTTTCGCCCGGCTTCAAGGCCCCCGCGGGCACCAAGGTCGGGGTCACCAACCGGCTTACCGACCGCGTGATCCTGAAGCTGCCGTACTCGGTGGCCGACGGGCGCCTGGCGGGCTCCTTCGCCGTTTCGCGCGACGGCGCGACTGCCGCCTGGGCCGCGTCCAGCTACTCCGCCGCACCCGAAGTCTACGCCGGGCCGCTTACCGGCGAGCCCTTGCCCGCGCTCACGAACCTGAATGCCGGGCAAACGCCCTCCTGGGGCAAGGCCGAGTCGGTCGAGTGGACCAACGACGGGCAGCCCGTGCAGGGGTGGCTCCTGTACCCGGCCGGTTACGATCCCGCGAAGCGGTACGGGCTCATCGCTTTTGTCCACGGCGGCCCGTCCTCGGCCGTGGTCCAGCGCTGGCCGCACGCGGGCTTCGGGGCCGCGCCGCTGGCCGCCTCCGGCTACTTCGTGCTCGAGCCCAACCCGCGCGGGTCCTACGGCCAGGGCGAAGCTTTTACGGAAGCCAACCGCAAGGATTTCGGCTACGGCGACCTACGCGACATCCTCGCCGGGATCGACGCGGTCGAGAAGCGCATCCCCGCGGTCGACGACAACCGCCTGGGCCTCACCGGCTGGAGCTACGGCGGCTTCATGACCATGTTCGGCGTCACGCAGACCACGCGTTTCAAGGCCGCGGTCGCCGGGGCAGGCATCGCGAACTGGCTTTCCTACTACGGCGAAAACTCGATCGACCAGTGGATGACCCCGTTCTTCGGCGCCACCGTCTACAAAGACCCCGCCGTGTACGCGAAAAGCTCGGCGATCCAGTACATCGACCGGGTGAAGACGCCGACGCTGGTGGTGGTCGGCGACCGCGACGGCGAGTGCCCGGCCCCGCAGAGCTTCGAGTTCTGGCACGCCCTCAAGGCGGAGAACGTGCCGACCAAACTGGTCGTCTACCCCAACGAAGGCCACGGCTTCGTCGACCCCGAGCACCAGAAAGACCTGCTGGAGCGGTCAATCGCCTGGTTCGGGGAGTACCTGAGATAGGTGCGCATCTGTTCACCGTTTATCAGAACCCGCGTCCGCCCTCGGCAGACATCCGAGGCGTCCTCGCAAGCCCGGGGAATGCTTCGGGTTGAGACCCGCCGCCGAAGTAGACCTCACGCAATTTCCAAAGCCGTGAAGCTCCTGATTGGGCCTTTTTTTATATGTCCACGCCGCGACACGATATAACGGTTGGGTGGGAACCAATCGGGTGATCTTCGAGCACGGCAACTCTTTTGCGACTTTCTGGGCAGGCAAGCAGCTTTCCGCTTTTGAGGTCGCCTGCCTCCGCTCCTTTGTGATCCGGGGCCATTCCATTGCTCTGTATAGCTTCGAGGGTGTCGAGAATGCACCGGAAGGCGTTGCGCTTCTCGATGCCTCCGCCATCGCGCCCCGAGACACGCTCGACCGCTTCCTGTATGCCGGGGAGACCAACTACGCCCATTTTGCCGACTACTTCCGCTATCTCCTCTTCCGGGAGACCGACCTCATCTGGGTTGATACGGACATCCTGCTCATACGCCCCGTGCACGCGCCGCTCAAGCGCATGGTTCTCGGCCTGGAGCGCCCCGGCAGCCTCAACAACGCCGTTATGCGGCTGGACAACGCGGGTCCCGAGCTCGACCGTGTGATTGGGGAAGCCGCCGCAGCCATGGGCCGCGACCTCCACTGGGGCGAGATCGGGCCGCGCCTGGTGAGCAAAGTCTACGGGCAGGCTTTTTTACTCGGGGATGCGTTTGCGCCGAAGTTCTTTTACCCGATCGCCCACGACGATTTCTGGAAGGTCCTGCTCCCCGAGCACCTCGATGAATGCGAGCGCCTGTGTGCCGACGCGTTTACGGTCCACCTCTGGAACAACATCCTGGAGCGCTTGGGCGTGTGGAAGATGCTCGCCCCGCCCGAGGGCTCCTTTCTGCACCGCCGCTTCGATGCGGACGGCAGTCTGCCCTTCTTCTCCGATATCTACCCTGAGAGGGTCATGCGCAGCATGATCGAGAACTGGCGGCTCCGCAAGGACGGCGGCGACCTGGGTATCGCCAAGCTCTCGCGCCAGGTGGTCCCGAGCGTCTTCCGCACCCTGCGCCACCACTCCGGCGGCAGACTTTTTCGATCTGCAAAGTGAACCGCCGGCCGCCGCTGGAGCCATTTCGGATGCCGGCAACGCCGCGACTGGAACCGGCATCGCGCTATCCCTCCCGTGCCGCCGTTGCGTTAAAATCCGAAAGTACTCACCCTTCTCGCGCACGACCTCAGCTAAGAAGGCCAGTGTTTCACCGTTCGCGCTCCAATCCCGGCGAGCGGGGAGGTTCCATGCAGCGGTTTTTCACCCTTGTCGCACTGTTTCTGTTCGCGCTTCCCATCGGCCTTTCGGTTACGGGCTGCACCACCAACGTCGCCGCCTACTGCAACGGCCAGGGCTTCGGGGCCAAGCTCACCGACATCTACGCCGTCCGCTTCACGCCGGCGGCCTCCTCGGTCGGCATCTCGCTCGCCTACGGGCAGTCCGCGCAGGTAGGCACCGCCACGGTGACCAACTGCAAGGGCACCACGCTCTCCTCCGGCGGCGCCACCTATGGCAGCTCCGACCTCCTGCGCGCCGACATCAGCCCGACCGGGGCGGTGTGCGCGGGCACATGGAACCGCCAGAGCGCGGGCGGCATCCCGGACTTCACCATCTGCACGCCACCGTCGAGCCCCACCACCGCGACCGTCACCGCCT
>CAXUHL010000048.1:0-7718 GCA_964250745.1 uncultured Acidobacteriaceae bacterium | reverse complement strand
CCAGCAATCCCCTTGCGATCTACGTCCACCCGCCCATTTCGGCGATCACGGTCGCCCAGCCGCAAAGCTGCCTGTCCTCGGGCACGCAGGCGCCGCAGACCTTCGTCCAGCAGACCAGCGTCTTCGACCAGGCCGGCGCTCTGATCAACGGGGCCAATGTCGGCACCATCACCTACACCGCCAACACGCCCTCCGTCGTCACCATCAACAACACCAACACCAACACCGCCGGGAGCACCGGCAGCACGGGCGGGACAACCGGGGGAACCGGCGGAACAGGCGGGACCGGAGGCACGGGCGGCACGGGCGGAACAGGCGGGACCACGCCCGCGGGCAACGCCCCCAACGGCACCGCGGTCGCCAACCAGCCCGGCGGCACCGTCATCACCGCGACCATCTCCGGCCAAAGCGGCAATGCCACCGCGACCAGCTCCGCCGCGGGCTACTTCTATACTTGCCCGCCCAAAAGCCTGGCCCTCACGCTGCCCTCGAGCACCGGCTCCGCCAACGCCGACGGCTCGGTGACCATCACGGCCGGCAATCCGCAAAGCGTCACCGCGACCCTGGTCGACGCGAACAACACCGCCATCACCCCCATTACCGGCTCCGGCCCGGACTACACCTCGACCCTGCCCCAGCAGGTCGCCGTCAGCTCCACCGGCACCGTGACCACGGCGCTTTCCGGCACCGCCACCGTAACCGGTATTTGCCAGCCCGGCGCCCCCACCTCCACGACGACGACCTCGGCCAGCACCTCATCCGCGGCGACCGGCAACAGCTGCAACCCCACGCCGCTCAACGTGCTCGGCGCTTTCGGCACCGGCCTGCCCATCGCAGGCAACCCCCTGGTGGTGCGCGCCCCCGGCACCAACAACACCCAACTGTGGGCTTCCGCGCCCAACTCGCTCCAGTTCACCCCGTTCGACCTGGCCCTGGGCACAGCGGGGCAGCCCGTTCTGCTGCCCTTCCCGCCCAATTCCATGGTGCTCGACCCCACGGGCTCGAGCCTTTACTTCGGCTCCTACCGTGAGTTGATGGTCTACACCGCCGCCACCAATGTGCTCAACACGCAGGACACCACCGTGCCCGGCGTGGTGCTGGCCGTTTCGCCCTCCAACACCCAGGTGGTCATCGCCGACCAGCTCCGCCAGGTCATCTACCTGTACACGCCCTCGGTGCGCACGGCGGCGACCACCACCACGCAAAGCTCCACCACGGCCTCCTCCGTCATCAGCACGGGCGGCCTGGCCACCCACGCCGCCTTCTCGCCCGACGGCAAGAACGTCTACATCATCGGGCCCAACACCCTGTACGTCCACAACGTGGTCAGCGGCTGGTCGCAGTACCCGGTCGCCAACAGCAACGCCACCGCCTCCTGCCAGCTCGACAACACGCAGGCGAACCCGTTCTGCTCGCCCGACATCGCGCTCACCGTGCCCTCCGTCGCGGTCTTCATGACCGGGACCGCAACCACGGCCCGGTCTTTCTGCCCGGATACCACCACCACCCCGGTCACCTACAACCCGCTCGCGGCAACAGTTGCGGGCGATGCCGCCGACCACCTCGCCGCCACCCCGGACGGCACGCACATCCTGGGCGCGAACACGGCCGGCATCTACGACATCGAGCACGGCCCCACCGGCGACACGACACGCTTCGTGGCCCCGATCGGCGCCTGCCCCGGCGTCGCGACCGCTCCGGGCGCGCTCGCCATCCAAACCACGCTCCGGCAGCTCGCGCTCACCGGCATTACCCCGTCGCAGATCGATCAGGTGCTCGCTTCCCCGGACTCCTCCCGCGCCTTCATCACCTACAAGGCCGGCACGGCTTCCGGGCTGCTGCCCTTGTACACTCCATCGGCGACGGCGGGCGGCACGGGGACACTTCAGAACGTCCAGCTGACCCAGGGAGCGCAGGCCCCCATCGCCGGCGTCTTCAGCCCCGACGCGACCTTGTTCTTCGCCAGCACCACCGGCGACAACCTGATCCACATCGTGAACACGGGCACCGCGCGGGACGGGCAGCAGCTCAACCCGGAGCTGACCGACGCGAACGGACAAGCGGTTCCGGCGCAGTTCCTCCAAACCAAGGCGCGGCCGATCAACTGAGCTGCCTTTCACCCTGGAAGAGGTCCGCCGCGAGCGGGCCTTTTCTTTTACAACAGCCTTGCCTGTGCCCGCATCCAAAGGAGAACATATGGCGAAAACTACTGGCACGGGTCTCGACGAACTCAAGAAAAACGGCATGATGGCCCACCTCATCGAGTCGCTGGAGGCAGGCAAGGACATCGGCCACTACGGCCGGCTCACCTTCGCCATGGTCGCCCGGCACTTCCTCGACGAGGACGAACTCAAGGCCATCCTGGCCAGGGACAAGGACTTTTCCGAGTCCCAGGCCGACCTGCTGGTCCGCCAGGTCGAGGGCAAGGACTATAACCCGCCCAAGCGCGAGCGGATCCTGGCCTGGCAGAAGGAACAGGAGTTCCCCATCATCCCGAACCCCGACGACCCGGACGAGGGCAACGTCTACAAGGACCTGAACTTCCCGGACCACGTCTACGAGCACATCCAGCACTATGTGGAGCAGAAAGCCGAAAGCGGCTCGTAGCGTCAAGTGACCTCGGTACCGTTGCCGGGCCGCCGAACGCCCCCTACACTTGCGGGTGTATGAGCCTCCTCCCGGCAACCTGGCGCGCGGACGCATGGGCCGCGAGTGTTTCCCTGATCGACCGCCTGCCGGCCCGGCGCAAGCCGGGTCCCGATCATCTGCGACTAGGCATCCATGGTGAAGAAGCGGCTTTCTTTCACTTGCGCCGGTCGGGCTTCACCGTGATTGCCTTCGGATGGCGGACCGGCCGCGCTCCAGGCGACCTGGACCTGGTCGCCTGGGAAGGCGACACCCTCTGCTTCGTCGAGGTCAAAACCCGGTCGGAGCGCGACTTCGCCCCGGCGGAAAGCGCCGTGGACCGCGAAAAGCGCCGCAGCCTGCGCAGGCTCGCCGGCTACTATATCCGGCAGTTTCCGAATGGCACCCCGTCCCGCTTCGACATTCTGTCGGTGTACCTGTCGAAGAGCCGAAAAAAGCCTGAGTTCGAGCACTTCCGCAACGCTTTCGGCTGGAGCGAGGACACCAACGCCTGAAGCCCACGCCCGCAGAGTCCTCGCTCGCGGTACACTCGCGCCATGTTTTCCCGCCTCGCCGCCGCTTTCTGTCTCTTGCTTCCCTTGGCCGTTCACGCGCAAACGGGTTGGCAAACCCCCACCGAAGCCTCCGGCTACCGCACCACCCCTGACCAGGCCGCGACCATGGCGTATCTCCGCCGCATCGAGGCCGCCGCCCCCGGGCAGGTCCGCATCGAGCCCTTCGGCAAAACCGGCGAAGGCCGCGAGCTCGACCTGGTCATCGCTTCCCGCGACGGCGTCTTCGACCCTGTCGCGCTGCACGGTGCGCACCGGCCCATCGTGCTCGTGCAGAATGCCATCCATGCCGGCGAGATGGACGGCAAGGACGCCTCCATGGCCCTGCTCCGCGACATGGTCGTCACGAAAACACAAGCCGCGCTGCTCGGCCGCGCCGTGTTTGTCTTCATCCCCGTCTACAACGCAGACGGCCTCGCCCGCTCCGGCCCGTACACCCGCATCAACCAGAACGGCCCCGAACAGATGGGCTGGCGCGGGAACGGGACCAACCTGAATTTGAATCGCGACTACCTGAAAGCGCAAACGCCGGAGACCAAGGCTTTCTGGGCCATGTTCGAGCGCTGGCTTCCCGACTTCCTCGTCGACAACCACGTCACCGACGGCGCGGACTTCCAGTACGACGTCACCTTCGCCATCGACCACGGGCCGGACCTCGACCCGGCGCTCGCGACTTACCTCGACCAGTCCGTCATCCCCCGGCTCCAGAGCGACGTCGACCACACGCCCGGCCACCTCGCCGCGCCCACCTATATCCAGCTCGCGGACGAAAACGACCCCCGCAAGGGATTGGGCTATTTCGCGGACCCGCCCCGCTACTCCTGCGGGGCGATGATCCTCGAAAACCGCCCCTGCATGCTGGTCGAAATGCACATGCTCAAGGACTACAAGACCCGCGTCACGGGCAACACGGTCCTGCTCGCCTCGCTGCTCGCGCTCGTCAATCGCGACGCGGACAAGCTGCTTGCCCTCAACGCGGCGGCCGACACCCGGGCCGCGGCGATCGCCGGCAAGCCGCTCGGGCTGGCGTACGGGCCCGACGGCGAAACCACGCCCTTCCTCTTCCACGGCTACGACTACACGCTCGCACCCTCCACCGTGTCCGGGGCGCAGATGGTGACCTACTCCCACACCCCGCGCGACTACACGCTTCCCGCTCTGACCGGGGTCATGCCCATCGCCACCGCCACCCCGCCCGCCGCGTACATCGTTCCCGCGCAGTGGACTGCCGTGCTCGACGTGCTGCGGACCCACGGCGTGCCCATGCGGCAGCTCGCCTCGGCCTGGACCGGGCAGGTGGAGCAGTACCGCTGCGGCGGCAACATATGGCAGCGGCCACCTTTCGAGGGCCGCCACCCCCTGTTCGCGGGCGAGGCCGCGCCGCCCGAGGCCGGGCACTTCGGCGGCTGCACCCTTTCGACGGAATCGGTCACGTATCCGGCCGGTTCGCTCGTCATCCCCCTCGACAACCGCCTGAGCAGGGTCGCTGTCCACTGGCTCGAACCCTCCGCGCCCGACTCCGCCCTGGCTTGGGGTTTTTTCGACTCCATCTTCGAGCAGAAAGAGTCCGGCGAACCTTACGTCGTCGAGAAACTGGCCCGGCAGATGCTGGCCAGGGACCCGCTTCTGCGCGCGCGCTTCGAGGCCAGGCTCCAGAACGACCCTGCCTTCGCCGCGAGCCCTTCGGCCCGTCTGGCCTTTTTCTACGACCAGACACCCTACTTCGAGGCCAATCGGGTCGGCATCTACCCGGTCGGCCGTCTACCCTCGCTGGCCGGTCTTCCCCTCCGGTAACCGTCTCTCTTCCCAAAATAGAACGGCGGTAATGCTTTTCTGAAACTTTTCCCTAGAACTTTTACGCGTTTACGCCGATAAAGGGTGTGTGCTTCGGCGAACTATCTTTGGGATTGTGGTCGCCCTGTGGGCGGCGGCGGCCGTCTACGGCTGGCATGCGATGCTCGGCTTCTCCACCACGCCGGGGGGCCAGGCCGCCGCGCCTCGGGTGCTGCCTGCGCAGCTTGGCGCGCTATCCCAGGGCAAGCCCATGCCGAACGAGATTTTTGTCGCGCTCCATCCGCAGTGCTCCTGCTCGGTGGCGACCCTGCGCGAGCTCGTGCGCATCGTCGGCCAAAGCGGCGCGGCTTCGTCCACTGGGGTCAGCCTTCTTCTCTACCGTCCGCAGGTCCTTCCGGCTCACTGGCAGTCGTCCAGCCTGCCCGGCGTAGCGGCATCGCTGCATCCCAGGCTCATCCCCGACATCGACGGACGGTTGGCCGCCGCGCTTCACGCTTCCACCTCTGGTGAAGTCGTGCTTTACTCCGGTGCCGGACGCCTGCTCGCCCAGGGCGGCATCACGCCGGGCCGCGGCCACCAAGGCGCGAGCGACGGCGGGGCCAGGCTCCTGCGCGCGCTCCAAACCCGCACCCCGCAAACCACTCTCAGCCAGGTTTTCGGCTGCCCCATCCTCACTCACAGGGAGGCGCCGACTCCATGACGGCCGATCAGACCGAGATCCGTAGCCCGGAGCTCGACCAGGCAAGGGTTCGCAAGGCAATCGATGCCATTACGGAATCCAACTCCCGCCAGACGGACAAGGCATTTCTCGCGCTTTTGCTCCTCCAATGGCCCGCGATGATGGCCCTGGCCTACTGGGTCACGCCGCGTACCTGGCTCGGTGCCCAAAGCACGGTCAGCCCGTTTCTGCTGCTCGCCGTCTTCCTGGGCGGCGTGGTTTCCCTCACGCCCATGGTCCTGGTCTGGCTGTACCCGGGCCGGCGTTTAACCCGGCACGTCATCGCCGTCGGCCAGATGCTCACCTCCTCGCTGCTGATCCACCTCACCGGTGGACGCATCGAGACACACTTCCACATCTTCGGCTCGCTTGCCTTTCTGTCCTTTTATCTGGATTGGATTGTTCTCGTCACGGCTTCGGTGGTGGTCGCCGCCGATCATGTCTTCCGGGGCCTGTACCTGCCCGCCTCCATCTTCGGTATCGACAACCTGGAACCCTGGCGCTGGATGGAGCACGCCGGCTGGGTCGTCTTCTGCGACATTTTTCTCATCGCCTCCTGTTTCCAGCGCCTGCGCAAGATGCGCCTGGTCGCCGAACACCAGGTTCGGCAAGAAGACCTGCTGCATGCTGCCTATACCGACACCCTGACCGAGTTGCCCAACCGGCTTGCCATGGAGGCGGAGCTCGAAGCGCGCCTGGCCCGGCCCGATGCGCGCTTCCCGGTCATGTACATCGATCTGGACCGCTTCAAGTCGATCAACGACGCGCTCGGGCACACCTCCGGTGACCGTGTGCTTATCGAAATCACCCAGCGCCTTTCCGGGTGCATGCCGGCTGGCTCGCTGCTCGCCCGCATCGGCGGCGACGAGTTCGTCGCGCTGCTGCCCCAGCTCTGCGCACCCGAACAAGCGGACATGCTCGCACAGGATCTCCTCACCTGCCTTCTGACGCCGGTCCGCCTCGGCGAGCAAAATTTCAACATCGGCGCGAGCATCGGCATCAGCCTCTGCCCCGAGCACGGACGGACGCCCGAGGAGCTGCTCGGCAAAGCCGATGCGGCCATGTACACGGTCAAGGCGCAGGGCCGGCGCGGCTTCGCGGTCTACGCCGACGTCATGCGCAAGAGCACCCAAAACGACGAGCTCGCCCTCAAGGCCGGGATCGCCAACGACGAGTTCACCATGCACTACCAGCCGCTGATGGACAGCCGCGGTCAGCTTGAAAGCCTGGAAGCCCTGATGCGCTGGTACAGCCCGTCGCGGGGGATGGTCTCGCCCGGCGAGTTTATCCCGCTCGCCGAAAGCACCGGCCTCATCCTCCAGCTCGGCAAGCTCGCGATCGAGAAAGTCTGCCGTCAGATCATGGTCTGGACCGCCGCGGAACTCCCCTTCGGCCGCGTCGCCATCAATATCTCTCCCCAACAGATGGAAACCTCCGATTTCCTCGAGAACCTGGACGCGGTGCTCGCGGCCCACCCCGCCGCCATCGGCCTCCTGACCTTCGAGATCACCGAAACCGCCTGCGCGGCCAAGCCGGCCCTGATCGCCGAGCGGGTCGCCGCGCTTCGCCGCCGCGGAATCCAGGTCTCCCTCGACGACTTCGGCACCGGCTACTCCTCGCTCGGGCGGCTGCAGGACCTCAACTTCGACGTGCTCAAGATCGACCGGACCTTTGTCAGCCGTTTGGGCTCTTCCGTGGCCGCGGTGAAGGTGGTCGAAGCAATCGTCAATATCGCGCACCTGCTGCGCATGACCGTTGTCGCCGAGGGTGTCGAAACCGACGAGCAACTCCAGCTCCTGCGCGGCCTCGAGTGCGACGTCATGCAGGGCTACCTGTTCTCGAAACCCCTGAGCCCGTCGGATACCCGCGACTTCCTCGACGGCTATGCGCGCAAGCCGATCCCGATTCCGCCCCCGCAAGCTCCGGCCGCCTCCGTCTTCCTTCCGCCCGCGCGCGAGCAGGGCCGCGGCGCGGAGGCCGGCTAGCTGCGCGGTTTGTTAGCTTGGACC
>CAXUHL010000047.1:5728-15302 GCA_964250745.1 uncultured Acidobacteriaceae bacterium | reverse complement strand
ATTCCTCTGCCTTGCCCTCATCGTGGAGGCGCTCCGGGAGTGTTAACAGGCTCTAGAGAATGAATGAAGTTCTGCACCTCCGGGTCTTCGTCGCGGTCGAAGGAACGGTAATGTGCATTCTCCTCCCGCAGCCGTCTGTGAGTGTCTGCCCAGTTCGCCGTGTATAGACTCCGGATCGGGGTATCAGAAGGCAGTGGGGCGTAGCAGTCTTCCTGGTCTTCGCCGAGAGCAAAGTAGAGAGGTTCGTTTTCGAGGGTTATCGGCTCGTTCGCTGCGCAGAAGAAGCTCCGGGCCAGTCGCCGAGTTGTTGGATGAAGTGCCTGCTCCGCGATGTATAGGTCTGCGGCGGTCATCTGTCGTACTGGCTTGTAGGTCGAGCTGACAGATTTGAAAGTGGGGAACACTACTCCCTGGCGTGAGTATTGCTCGACTATCCGGGACACGTCCGCAATCGGTTGGTCCTGAAGGCCGGACAGCATTTCGTCAAAGTAGAGCTCGTCGACGAGCATAGTACCTGCACGACCTTGTGTGAAGGGACTTATGTCTTTCCAAAGGCTTAGGAGGTCGACACGGAAGGCTAGCTGGTCAAGCCAAGCCGCTGGTTCTGTCATCATCCTGAGATTCAAGTAGTTCTGCAGGCGAAACCAGGTAGGGATCGGCAGCTTATCACTGGCTTTACGGTTACCCATTCGTCAGCTCTGCAAGCGACTTCCGGCTCTCAACTCGATGCGGCAGGTTATCGAGTCTTGAAATCAGGTCTTCAGCTCTCAAATGCGTGTATCGCTTTAGCATCTGCATGGATTTGTGCCCACTGATAGAGGAAACTTCCTGATCGGATAGGCCGGCTTCGACGAAGCGGCTAGCGGCTTCATGTCGAAGATCGTGAAAGAGGAAGTCCTTCAATCCTTGCTTCTTCTTGATCTCCTGCCATAGACGATCGAAGGCATAGGGACCTCGGATGCCTCGTCTGCCTGGTTCACCGAAGAAGATCAGATCGGTTTCGACGGGTCGGACCGGATGGTCCAGCGCGCTCTGAAAGAGTTTGGCTGCTGCCGTAGTCAGTGGCACGGTGCTGGGATGCGTGTTCTTCGTCTTCAGCAATCGAACGATACGTCGGTCGACCTCGACCTGCGCCCGGCGCAGCGTCACAATCTCGGAGGTCCGCATTCCCGTTTCGAGAGCGATGCGCACGATCCAGCCGAGCATGGGATTGGAATGGGCATCTACGGCCGCAAGGATGTTCGACTCTTCCTCAGGAGTCATGCGCCAGTCACGTCCCGGACCCGGTGCCGGTCTGCGGATGTTCATGACGGGATTAGAAGGAAGGCCAACGCCCCACTCCTTGATGGCGACCGTGTAGAGATGCCCCAAAAGCGCGAGATCTAGCCGTACTGTGTTGTTTGCCCGTGGCTGAGGCTTGCCCATCGCACTGAGACAATCCTCGCCGACGAGGCGCACGTCTCTAAATTTCGCGATGAGCTCTGGAGTGAGCGCGGCTAGCGAATACTTGCCAAGGTGCTTCATCAGAATGCGTGAGCGCTTCACATCTGCAAGCTGAGAGGTAGCGCGCTTCGTCGGCACTACTTCTGCAAGATACCGCTTCAGTGCTACTTCGACGGTCATGCGATCCGCCGTCGCACGCTGGATGTAAGCACCGCGCACCATCTCGTCTTCAGTACGGCGCGACCAGTCCTCGGCGTCTCGCTTGGTGCGAAATGTCTTTGCGGTCGTCGGCCATCCCGCCTTGCGGATGACCGCTTTCCAGGTCCCTGAATCGGTTTTTACTAGGGTCGCCATGACTCTCCGGTACAGCGCATTGCGGCGTCACTATACCGAAATTGTACCGAAGCGACTCTGGTACATTCGTTGACGGGTGTCTGCGAGAGAGCTAGAGTTGCCACTTTCCAGCTATAAATGTGTCAAAACAAAGCTTTTATGTGTTGGTGCCGGGAGGGGGGGTCGAACCCCCACGAGGTTGCCCTCGGCGGATTTTGAGTCCGCTGCGTCTGCCGATTCCGCCATCCCGGCTTGGGGAGTGGTCCGCCCAGTATCGCATAGCGGGGCGGGATCAGGCTCCGTGAAGAAACTGCCAAACCTCCTCGGCGCTGCGGCGGGCTTGTTCGCGGGTCAGCTCGGCGACCTCGGGCAGGCGTTTGGTGTCGAAGAAATTGCGGCCGATCCGGCCCTTGACCGCGGCGCTCGGCTGAAACAGCGCCGTGGTGCTGCCCTCGGCGCGGAGCCGCGCCTGCTCCTGCCCGATCTGCGAAGTGGTCGAGACCGACTGGCCAAGCGGATCGAGGATCACGATGCGGCGGCAGCCGGAAGCAAGCTCCGCGTTCGTCGTGGAGCCGATGCCGCCGTCCATCCACACGCGCCCATTGTGGTGGACCAAGGGGTACGTGCAAGGCATGGAACAGGACGCGGCGACGGCGGTGGCGAGCGGCACGCCGGACCGGTGATCCCAGGCCTGGAGCTCGGCGGTGTGCGCGTCGATGACGGTCACGAGGAAGTCGCGGGCCGGGTCCCACGTGCCCTGGGGAACGAAGGCGCGCCCGACCAGCTCGACCCAGGCCTGCTCGCCGGGCACGTCCACCTTGAGCGAGCTGCGGCCCAGGGACCTTCGAAAGCCCTCGACGCCGCGCGAAAACAGCTTCGCCTTTAGGAAAGCGAGCAGGAAAGGCAGGAGGTTCGGCGGCTTCGCGATGAAAGGGTCGAGCGGCTCGGCCTGACGCGCGACCAGCTCGGCGAGCGAGCCGTGCACGGCCAGCCAAGAGCCGACGATGGCCCCGGCGGAGGTGCCGACGATGCGGCCTTCTGTGAACGGGGCGAGCGGGTCGGGGTTTTCAGGGTGCTCGGCTAGCCAGGCCTCGGACCACCCTCGGAGCATCTCGGCCTGCCAAACCACGCCGAGCGGGCCGCCCCCGCCCAGGACAAGTCCTGCGTCTTTCGTCATTTCCACAGCCGTGGGATGCGCGCCGTGGAGCCCGCCGCGGGAACCGGTGTGGGCGCGGGCAAAAGCAGAGCCCCGTCGGCCCGGAGGGATGCAAAAGGGGCAAGCTGCCGAGCGGGGTCATGCTGAGGAGCGAAGCGACGAAGGATCTGCGGATCTGCTTTTCCCGGCTGGATGAAGCGGGTCCTTCGCTCCGCTCAGGATGACCCTGAATCGGAGTCTCCCTAAACCGACGGCTCGGCCTTGCGGTACTGGTACGCGTGCTCGCGCTGCTCGGCGGACACGGGCTCGCGGACCGAAGAACCCTCGACATGGGGCCTGGAGCCCTTGCCGCCCGCGCCCAGCAGCGTTTGCAGCAGGACGTAGAGCACGGGGATGAAAAACAGGTTGAGCACGGTGGAGAGCAGCATGCCGCCCACGATGGAGGTGCCGACCGAGTGCCGGCCGTTCTCGCCCGCGCCGTGCGCGAACACCAGCGGCATGACGCCGAGGATGAACGCGAAGGAAGTCATCAGGATCGGGCGCAGGCGGAGCTCGGCGGCTTCGATCGCGGCGTCCAGGATGGAGCGCCCGGAGCGCCGCAGCTGCTCGGCGAACTCGACGATCAGGATGGAGTTCTTCGCCGAAAGCCCGATGAGCAGAACCAGGCCGATCTGGCAGTAGACGTCGTTCGGCAGCCCGCGCAGGGATTGCGCGAGCAGCGCGCCCAGCACCGCCATCGGCACGGCCAGCAGGATGATGAACGGCAGCGCGAAACTCTCGTACTGGGCCGAAAGCGTTAGGTAGACGACCAGAATGCCCAGGCCGAAGATGATTACCGTCTTGCCGGCCGACTCGATCTCCTGAAGCGCGAGACCGGTCCAGCTGTAGCTCATGCCCTGCGACATGGTCTGCTTGGCCAGCCGCTGCATGGCGTCCAGGCCTTCGCTCGACGACAAGCCGGGAGCGGCGGAGCCGTCGATCTCGACCGAGCGGAACAGGTTGTAGTGGCTGATGACGGACGGGGCCGAGGTTTCCTGGAGCGTCGCGAAGTTCTGAAGCGGCACCAGCCCGCCCGCGTTCGACCGGACGTAGAACTGGCGGATGTCGGCCGCGGTGCGCCGGAACTGCTGGTCGGCCTGCGCGTACACGCGGTACGACCGCTGGTTGAAGTCGAAGTTGTTGACGTAGCTCGAACCCATATAGACCGAGAGGGCGTTGGAGATTTCGGAGAAGGGGACGCCGAGCGACTTGGCCTTTTCGCGGTCGATGGAGACCGTCAAAAGCGGGTCGTTGGCGCGGAAGGCGGTGAACAGACCGACGAGCTCGTTGCCGGCCGAGGCGCGGGCGACCATGGTGTGGGCCACCCGGTCCAGGTCGTCGAGCGTGTTGCGGCCCAGGTCCTGGAGCTCGAACTGGAAGCCTCCGAAGGAGCCGATGCCGGAGATGGCCGGCGGCTCGAACGGGATCACCAGAGCGCCGGGAATCTGCAGGCAGAGCGGACGGATGCGCTCGATGATGGCGGCGGCCGTGTCGCCGGGGCCGGTGCGCTTGGACAACGGCTGCAGCGGCAGGAAGGTGATGCCGTAGTTTGGCGAGGTGCCCGCGAAGGAGAAGCCGGCGATCGAAAAGGTGCCGAAGATGTCCTTTTCCTGCGTGAGCAGGGTGGAGGCGATGCGGTCCTGGATGCCGCTGGTGTAGGCGAGCGAAGCGCCCTGCGGCGACTGCGTCTGCACGATCAGGTAGCCCTGGTCCTCCTGCGGCACGAACGCGCTGGGGACCGAGCGGTAAACGACGACCGTCGCGGCGAGGCCGCCGATGAACAATAGCAGCATGACCCAGCGGAACCGGACCACCTGGTGGATGGTGCGCCCATAGCCGCGGACGACCTTTTGGATGCCGCGGTCGATCAGGCCCAGGATGCCGTGCTTGTGCTCCTCGCGGCGCAGCAGCAGCGCGGCCAGCGCGGGCGAGAGCGTGAGCGCGTTGAAGGCGGAGATGGCGATCGAGAACGCGATGGTGAGCGAGAACTGCTTGTAGAGCAGCCCGGTGGTGCCGGGGAAGAACGAGACCGGGATGAACACGGAGATCAGCACGAGCGAGGTCGCGATGACGGCGCTGGTGACCTCGCTCATCGCGATCGAGGTGGCCTCGTGCGCGTCGGCGATGCCGTCGGTGATGTGGCGCTGGACGTTCTCGATGACCACGATCGCATCGTCGACCACCAGGCCCGTGGCGAGGGTGATGCCGAACAGCGTGAGCGTGTTGATGGAGAAGCCGAAGATCTTGAGAAACGCGAAGGTGCCGATCAGCGAAACGGGAATCGTGACGGCGGGGATGATGACCGCGCGCCAGTCCTGGAGGAAGAAGAAGATGACCGCGATGACGATCACGATGGCTTCGAGCAGGGTGACGACGACGTCGTGGATGCCCTCGGCGACGACCTCGGTGGTGTCGAAGGCGACGATGTACTTCAGGCCCGGCGGGAAGGTCTTCGAGAGTTCGAGAAGCGCGGCCTTGCCGAGCTTGTCCACCTGGAGCGCGTTCGCGTTCGAGAGCTGCTGCACGCCGACGCCGACCGCCGAGACGCCGGAGTACTTCAGCTCCTGGGCGTAGTCCTGCGCGCCGAGCTCGGCGTGGCCGACCTCGAACAGGCGCACGACGCCGTTGGGAGTGTTCTTGACGATGATGTCGTCGAACTGCTGCGGGGTGGTTAGGCGGCCGATCGCGTTGACCGTAATCTGGAAGGTTTGTCCGGAGCTGTTGGGAGCCTGGCCGAGCTGACCCGCGGGCACCTCGACGTTCTGCTCGCGGATCGCGTTGATCACGTCGGTGGCGGTCAGGTTGCGGGCGGCCAGGCGCGTGGGATCGACCCAGATGCGCATGGCATACTTGCGCTCGCCGAAGATGACCACGTCGCCGACGCCCGGGATGCGCTTGAGCGCGTCCTTGATGTAGACGTCGATGTAGTTGGAAATGAAAAGGCTGGAGTAGCGGTTGTTTTCGGCGTAGAAGCCCGCTCCGAAGACGAAGTTGGAGTTGGCCTTGGTGACGGTGATGCCGCTCTGGTTCACCTCGGCGGGCAGCTGGCCGGTGGCCGAGGAGATGCGGTTCTGGACGTCGACCGCGGCGATGTCGAGGTCGTAGCCGGTCTGGAAGGTGGTGGTGATGGCGCTGGTGCCGTCGGAGCCCGAGGTGGAGGAGATGTACTGCATTCCCTCGACGCCGTTGATGGCGGTTTCGAGCGGACGCGTGACCGCGGCCTCGACCACCTGCGAGTTGGCGCCCACGTAGTTGCTGGTGACGTTGACCTGGGGCGGCGCCAGCTGCGGGTATTGCGCGATGGGCAGCGTGGGGATGCACACGGCCCCCGCCAGGATGATGAGCAGCGCGCAGACCGATGCGAAGACGGGGCGGCGAATGAAGAACTCGACCACGGTGGTTCCTTTCCCGGCTTAGCCGAGCGGGTGGACAGGCATGCCGTCGACGAGCATGGACAGGCTGGACAGGATGACCTTCTGCCCCGGGGCCAGGCCGCCTTCGATCGCGTAATCGTTGCCGACGGTGTCGCCGAGCTGGACCGGAACCTGATGCGCGCTGTACTTGCCGGAGGCGTCGGCCTGGGCGACGTAGACGAAGGCCTGCCCGCCCAGGCGCGTGACGGCAAGCACGGGGATGACCGGCTTCGGCTTCGAGGACCAGATGACGCGCGCCTTGACCAGCTGCTGATTGCGCAGCCGGGCCAGCGCGCCGGAGGAGACCGGGGCCTTGACCAGGATGCCCTGGAGCCCGTTGTCCACCTGCGGCGAGAGGAAGTCGACCCTGGAGGTCTCGACCGGGTTGCCGTCCGCGTCGAGGATGCTCACCGGCAGACCCAGCTTGAGCTCGCCGGCGCGCTCGGTGGGGACGTAAATGTAGGCTTCGAGGTCGGTGTTCGCGTCGAGCGTGGTCAGCAGGGTGGTGGGGGTGACGTAGTCGCCGATGTGCACGGGGACGTCCCCGATCGTCCCGGCGAACGGGGCGACGAGCCGGTAGTACCCGAGCTGCCGTTTCTGGGTCGAGGTGGTGGCGGAGGAAGACTCGTAGTCGGCCTTGGAGTTGCGGAAATTCTGCAGGGCCTGGTCGTAGGCGTCGCGGGAGGTGATGCCGGCCTCGAAGAGCTTGCGCTGCCGCTCCACCTGCGCCTGGTTGTATTCGTATACGGCAAGCTTCTGCTGCTCGGTCGCGGCGGAGGATTGAAGGGTCGCCGTCTGCTTGATGGGGTCAATCTCCATCAGCACCTGGCCCTGCGCGACATGCTGGCCGGAGGTGACCTGGATACCGGTCAGGTTGCCGTCCACCTGCGGCTGGATGGTCGCGGTGCGGCGGCTCTTGATGGTGGCGACATAGGTGTCGCCGAGCGGGACCGGGGAATTGCTGACGGTTTGCGTCTGGACGGGGAGGCCGCCGGGGGGCAGCGCGAAGCCGCCGCCCGCGGCGTCCGCTTTCTTGTGTGCGCAGGCGGTCAGGGGAGCGAGCACCGCGAGAGCGAGCGCGGCAAGGAGGGCGGGACGTGCCTGGATGGTCACCGGAATACGATCCTCACGAAATGCAAATCCGATTCCGGCGGGAGTGTCGGGTCGGGTTTGCTGGTCGCCCTTTGGATGCGACGGGATGATTTCGGCTGCAAATAGTTGCCTGCGGAGCTTGGGTTTCGTTGCGGAACGCACAAACGCGGGCAACAGGCGGGACGCGCTCGAAACTCTTAAATGAATGCGACCGACTGCAGCCCCGCCACCTCGAAGCGCTTGCGGCAGCGGATGTTCCTGCAGGCCAGCTGGTCGTCGCGGCGCACCATGTAGGACTGCGCCTTCGCGAACCGGGCGCGGTCGCGCTCGTCCGCGCCCCGGCCGAGCTGGGTCTTTTTGCGCCGGACCAGCCAGCCCACTTGGTACTCGTCGGGCTTGCCGCAGTGCGGGCAGGTCAGGGTGTGGGTGCGCTGCTCGGGCGTTTCGTTGAAGAAGTCGCGCTCTTCCATGGGCTTTATTATCCAGCATGGGGGTACGGGAGCAGTGAGAAAGCGGAGGCCGGCTCGGTTCTCGATGGCGAAGGCGGTGAAGCGGAACGCGCGGGAGCGGGTCGGCACACCGCCGCCGGAGCGGGTGATTCCCGACGCGCGGGACCGTGCGCGGGCGCGGGCCGGCCGCTATAAACCGACCCTCGCCGGGGAGCTGGCCCGGGAGGACGAGTAGTTCCATTTCGGGATGAGCTCCGCGTGGAATCGGAGGGCCGGTCCGCGCGCGCCGGCAATCGCGGGTAGGATTGGGAAAGGGATCAGAACTTCAGGCAGGCATGGCGACCCGGCTCGGACTCGACTCTCTAGAAAAAGAGGCAGGATGCGTTCAGAGCTCGTGTATGCGGCAGGGTTGAAGATGGAAAACAGGTTCCTGATGGCGGTGGTGACGATGCAGGCGGTGCGCAAGCTCCATATCGCTTCGACGCGGACCGAGGATACGGCGAACCACGTGTTTTCGGAGCTTGCCGCGGGCCGTGCGCTCGACGTGAAGCTGCCGGAGCTTAAGCCGCAGGCGCCGATCGAGCCGCTGCTGCTTTCGGTCGGGGTTTAGGCGTAATTGACGGCGGGGCCGCGCGTCCCCTAATCTATAGGTCTTGCGCGGTCCGCGCTTTCCTTATGGGAAGCGCACGGCTCCGTGGCATGAGCCGGGAAGCGCCGCTCACCCGTCGACAGTCAGGGCCGAACCCTTGCCGGCTGGGCAGGTGTGAGCTTGGTTTTTGAAGCAGAGGAGATTTCCGAAGATGTCGACGTTTATTCCGAGCGCGCTGGACACCGACCGCAAATGGTTCGTGGTCGATGCAAGCGGCAAGACGCTGGGGCGGCTGGCCACCGAGGCCGCCAGCATCCTGGCCGGCAAGCGCAACCCCAGGTACGTGCCGTATATCGACATGGGCGACCATGTCATCGTCCTGAACGCTGAAAAGGTCCGCCTGACGGGCCTGAAGTCCGAGAAGAAGGTTTACCGGCGGTACACGGGCTTCCCCGGCGGCCTGCGCGAGGAGTCGTTTCTACGGCTGATGAACCGCCGTCCGGAAAAGGTGATCGAGGAAGCGGTCTTCGGCATGCTGCCCAAGACCAAGATGGGACGCCAGATGGGCACCAAGCTCAAGGTGTACCGGGGCGACAAGCACCCGCACCAGGCGCAGATGCCCGAGGTGCTCGAAGTGGAAACCCGGCTCGGGAAGGGAAGGGCGTCTTAAATGGCGGATTTGGTTCAGTATTACGGAACGGGGCGGCGCAAGTCGGCGATCGCGCGCGTCTTTCTGCGGCCGGGCAACGGCGGCTTCAAGGTCAACGGCAAGGCGCACGAGGTTTACTTCGTGACGGAAGAGCAGCGCATCTCGGCCAAGCGGCCGCTGGCGCTGACCGAGCTCGGCGGCACCTTTGACGTAATCACGACGGTGAAGGGCGGCGGCGTGGCCGCGCAGGCCGACGCGGTCAAGATGGGCATCGCGCGCGCCCTGCTTGAGTTCAACGCGGAGCTGCGGCCCACCCTCAAGACCGAGGGCCTCCTGACCCGCGACGCGCGCATCAAGGAGCGCAAGAAGTACGGGCAGAAGGGTGCCCGCAAGCGGTTCCAGTTCTCCAAG
>CAXUHL010000047.1:0-5628 GCA_964250745.1 uncultured Acidobacteriaceae bacterium | reverse complement strand
AAGGAGGCTGTTTGGCAACCATCACCATGAAGGAACTGCTCGAGGCGGGCGTCCACTTCGGGCACCAGACCAAGCGTTGGGATCCTCGCATGAAGGAGTACATCTTCGGCGAGCGCAACGGGATCTACATCATCGACCTGCAGAAGACGCTCAAGATGTTCAAGGACGCGTCGAAGTACGTAACCGACCTGACCTCGACCGGGAAGGTCGTGCTGTTCGTCGGGACCAAGCGCCAGGCGCAGGACGCGATTGCCGAGGAAGCGAACCGCTGCGGGATGTTCTACATCAACCAGCGCTGGCTGGGCGGATTGCTCACCAATTGGGTCACCGTGCAGAAGTCCGTGAAGCGCCTTCAGGAGCTGGACGAGATGGCCACCGACGGCCGCTACGACCTCTTGACCAAGAAGGAAGTCATCAAGCTCGAGCGCGAGCGCAAGCACTTGCAGGCCAACCTGGCCGGCATTAAGAACATGAAGCGGCTGCCGGACGCGATTTTCGTGGTCGATTCGAACGCGGAAGCCATCGCGGTCAAGGAAGCACGCAAGCTCGGCATCCCGGTCGTCGCGGTGGTCGATACCAACTGCGACCCGACCGTGGTCGACTACGTCATTCCAGGCAACGACGACGCGCTGCGCGCGATCCGTCTGTTCACCTCGAAGATCTCGGATTCGATCATCGAGGGCGTCCAGATGGCGACCGACAAGCAGTACATGGACATCGCCGGCGTCGCGCCGGAGGCGGCGTTTACCGAGGCGACCTTTGCAACCGGCAGCCTGGAAGCCGGGGCGGACGAGACTGCCCCCGCGGCTACCGAACCCGAGGTGGTCGACCTGGAGTCGGCGCTCGGCGGCGGCATCCGCAAGGCTCCCGTAAGCGCGGGCGTCATCGCGGAGCCGGAAGCGGTCGAAGGCACGGTCTAGCGTTTTCGCAGGAAAGGCAAAGAGCGTGGGCCGGTTTCCGGTACCGCGCTCTTTGCATGTAAGGAACGGCGCCGATGCGGCGCGGGAAAAAGGGTGAGCACAGTGGCGGAAACAGCGGAAAAGATTCCATCGAGTTTGGTCAAAGAGCTGCGCGAAAAGTCCGGCGCGCCCATGGGCGACTGCCTCAAGAGCCTCCAGGAGGCCAAGGGCGACATGGAAGCGGCATTCGTGATCCTGCGCAAGCGCGGCATGGCGTCGGCTGCGAAAAAGGCCGCGCGCGGCACCAACGAGGGCGCGGTGGGCACCTACATCCATGCGGGCGGCAAGATCGGTGTGCTGGTCGAGGTCAACTGCGAGTCGGACTTCGTCGCGCGCACCGGCGACTACCAGGATCTGATCAAGGACATTGCCATGCACATCGCCGCGACCGACCCGCGCTACATCCGGCGGGAGGACGTGACCGAGGCCGATCTCGCGCGCGAAAAGGACATCTACCGCGCCCAGGCCGCCGAAACCGGCAAGCCCGCCCCGGTGATCGAGCGGATCGTCGAAGGCAAGATGACCAAGTTCTACGAGGAAGTCTGCTTGCTGGAGCAGCCCTTCATCAAGGAGCAATCCGTCACGATCAAGGAAATGATCGCGGCCAAGGTCGGCAAGCTGGGCGAGAACATCTCCGTGCGCCGGTTCGCGCGATTCAAGGTCGGCGATCCGGTGTGGACCGTCGCGCAGGTCAAGGCGGAAGACCTGCCCGCGGCGACGGCCGAGTAAAAATCCCGGCGGGGAGAAGCCCGGCCTGGTTCAGGCATCTCGATCGGGTGTCGACTCGGGTTGAGATCGAGGTACGAGAGCGAAAGCGGCCGGCGGCTCCTGCGAAGTGTGCCTCCTTTCGGCATCTTACCCGCCAGGAGCTCCACCTTGGCAGCCATCTTTCGCGCCGCGCTCGCCTATTTTCTGTTGGTCTTCATGGTCCGCATCGTGGGCCGCCGGCCGGGCAAGCAGATGAACCCCTTCGAGTTCGTTCTCATTTTCTTTATCGGCGGGCTTGCGCTGACCTTTACCGTCGCCGACGATCGCTCGCTCACCAACGCCTTCACGCAGATCATGACCATCGGCCTGGCGCATTACGTGCTGGTGGTCGTGCGCCAGCGCTTCCCTCGTGCCGCGAGGCTGTTGGACGGCACGCCTCTGGTGCTGCTCGCGAACGGCGAATGGCACACGGAGGTGATGCGCGGCATGTTGATCGATCCCGACGACGTGATGACCTCGGCGCGGGACAAGGGAATCGCCTCGCTCGACAGCATCGCTTACGCGGTCCTGGAGCGCAACGGGGAAATCACGATCGTGCGGAAAACGGAGCAGGCCCATGCCGGTTGAGACGAGGACCAGTCCGGTGGAGGATACGGTCGCCAAGGTGAACGACGAGGTCGCGGTCGGCGAGGACCTGGTCTTCCAGCGGCGCTGGTGGCGGTTCGAGCGCGCGGTTTGGATCTTTTTCGCGGTGCTCGTGCTGCTGGACGTCCTGGGCCTCTTCGGGCGCGGCCCGCTCTCGAAGACGCACAGGGAAACGCCCGACGGCGCGCTCGGCATGAGCTACGAGTGGGTGGAGCGGTTCAGCACGCCGTCTATCTTGACGGTGCGATTCGGGCCGGCGGCGGTGCGGGACGGCCAGGTCCGGCTCTGGGTCAGCAGTGAGGTCGTGCGGGAGCTCGGCAACCAGCGGGTCATCCCCGAGCCGACGAGCTCCACCACCGCAAGGGACGGTGTGATCTACACCTTCGCCGCGACCGGGAACCCGAGCGCCGTCGCCTTCGCCCTGCAGCCGTCGGTGATCGGCCGGACGCACTTCAGCGTGAAGCTGGTTTCCGACGGTACCCTCAGCGTCCCGCAGGGCACGCTCGGAGCGAAGGTCTTAGTCATGCCTTGAGCGGATCAGCTTCGCAGCCGCTCAGGGGTAAACAGCACCGGTCCGGGGTCAACGGCATGTACACCATCGTCCACGCGGTCTTCGGCTATTTCTTTCTGCTCTTCACGGTGCGGATGCTGTCGCGCCGCCCCGGGGCGCAGCTCACGCCGTTCGAGTTCGTCATCGTCTTCCTGATCGGCGGCCTCATCATCCTGGCCACGGTCGGCGACGACAAGTCCGCAACCAACTGCATAGGCGCGATCCTTACGATCGGCCTGCTGCACCGGTTCACGGCGCGGCTGCGTGCCCGGTTCAAGCGGGTCAGTACTGTCGTGGACGGCTCGCCGATGGTGCTGCTCAAGGACGGCGAGTGGCAGACCGAGGCGATGCGGGGCATGCGCATCGACGACCCGGACGTGATGGCGGTGGCGCGCGGCAAGGGCCTGCGCGACCTCCGTGGAATCAAGTACGCTGTGCTGGAGCGCGTGGGCACCATCAGCATCATCGCGAAAGAGGCAGAGGACAGGGATAAAGGATGAGTGAAGAACAGACCGTGGAAACGATGGTCCCGGCACGGCTGGACCGCCTGCCGTTCAGCCGCTGGCACATCCGGATCGTGATCGCGCTCGGTACGTCCTGGCTACTGGACGGGCTGCAGGTAACGCTCGCCGGCTCGCTCGCGGGCGTTCTCGAAGACAAGCAGGGCCTGGGCCTGGCGCCGCAGCAGGTCACGGCGGGCGCGACCGCCTACCTTGCCGGGGCGGTGCTGGGCGCGTTGTTTTTCGGCTATCTGACGGATCGTCTGGGCCGCCGCAAGCTGTTCCTGGTCACGCTCGCGACTTACTCCATAGCCACCCTGCTGACAGCCGGGGCATGGAACTTCTGGAGTTTCACGCTGTTTCGCGCGCTCACCGGCTTCGGCATCGGCGGCGAGTACGCGGCCATCAACTCGGCGGTGGACGAGCTGATCCCGGGCAAGGTCCGCGGACGGGTCGACCTGCTCATCAACGGGACGTTCTGGCTGGGGGCGATCCTGGGCTCGCTGGTCTCGTTCGAGCTGCTGCGCGGGCGGCTTTTTTCGCAGGGCACGGGCTGGCGAGCGGCCTTCGCGGCGGCCGCCGTGCTCAGCGGCCTGGTGCTCCTGCTGCGGCTCCGGGTGCCGGAGAGCCCGCGTTGGCTGATGCTGCGCGGGCACGAGGAGCAAGCCGAGCAGATCGTGAGCGCCATCGAAGGCGACATCCGCGCCGAGGGCAAAACCCTGCCGCAACCCGAGGGCGAACCCCTGTGCCTGGCCGTGCGCGACCACACACCCTGGTCCGAGGTCTTCGGCGATATGCTGGGCGCGAACCGGATGCGCTCGCTGCTCGGCCTGATCCTGATGGTGGGCCAAGCTTTCTTTTTCAACGCGATCTTCTTCACTTACGGGCTGGTAGTCAAGAACTTCTACGGCGTCAGCGACGCGCGCGTCCCGCTGCACCTTCTGCCCTTTTCGGTGGGCTGTTTCTTCGGCCCGGTCCTCCTGGGGCCGCTTTACGACAAGTGGGGCCGCAAGCCCATGATCGCGCTCACCTACGGCATCTCCGGCGCGCTGCTGCTGATGATGATCTTCCCGTTCACCCATGGCCTGCTGAACGCGCGGACGCTCGACATCGGTTTCTCGATGATCTTCTTCGTGGCCTCTTCGGCGGCGAGCGCCGCGTACCTGACGGTCAGCGAGATCTTTCCCATCGAGATCCGCGCCTTCGCGATCGCGGTGTTTTACGCGATCGGCACGCTGGCCGGAGGGGTGGGCGCGCCCATTCTGTTCGGCGAGCTGATCGCCTCGGGCTCGCGGACCAACGTGGCCTGGGGCTACGCGCTGGGCGGCGCGCTGATGCTGGTGGGCGCGGTCGCGGAGCTGATCATCGGGGTGGAGGCGGCAGGCATGGGACTGGAGGCGGTTTCGAAACCGCTCCAATCGCGATCTCCGGCCCGAACCGCGCCGTGACGCCCGAGCTGTGCTTCACTCGTCATGAAAGCGACCTGGCCTGCACGGTGCTAGGCTGTGCTCAGGAGTAACTGGGAATGGATGCCGAGGATCGACGTTGGAGGGAGCGTCACGAGGCCCTCACGCAGAGCGTGGAATTGCTCCAGCATGAGCAAATCCGCGAAGCGGAAAACTTGACGGCGATAGCCAAACTGCTGAATGGCGTCATCGCGACGATCGATCGAATCGCCGGCAAGGTCGAGGAGCACGACCATCGCCTCACCGGAGGCGGCTTGTAAGGCCGCCCTTCAACAAGGACCTTACCAGCGCAACAGCACGAGCTGCCCGCAGAACCCCGGCCCCATGGCGGCGAGGATGCCGTAGGAGCCCGGCGCGGGCCGCCGCTGCTCGATCGTATCCTCGAGCACGAACAGCACCGACGCCGAGGACAGGTTGCCGACCTTGCGCAGCGACTCCCAGGAGAGCGCGGACTCCTCGCGCGTGACCCCGGCGGCCTCGGCCATCGCTTCGAGCACCTTGGGGCCGCCCGTGTGGAGCACCCAGGAGGTGATGTCCTCGCGCCGGAGGCCGTTTTCCGTCAGGAAGACTGCGAGATCGGCAGGCAGGTGCTCGCGGATGATTGCCGGGACCTCGGGCGACAGCACCAGCGTAAAGCCCTCCTCGGTGATGTCCCAGCCCATGGCTTTTTCGGTGTTGGGGTAGAAGTTGGAGGCGGATGCGACCACTGTCGGCCCCGCCGTGTTGGGCAGCTCGACCTGATCGCCTGCAACGATGACCGCGGCCGCCCCGTCGCCGAACAGCCCGGTCGCGATGAAGTT
>CAXUHL010000046.1:12749-15472 GCA_964250745.1 uncultured Acidobacteriaceae bacterium | reverse complement strand
CCGACCTGCCCAGGATGGCGGAAACGGCGCGGAGGGAGCTGCGGGTGGGGTGAGATGACATGCCGCCCTCTTTCTCTGTTCATCCGGCAGGCCCGGTTCATCGAGTGTCCTTCCTGCACGCGCACCGTGATTGAGTTCACGAGCAGGCCACAGGCGGCCACTCCAATCTCCAGTATTGAATGAGCAGTTTTAGGAGGTTGTTTTGTCTCCTTTCAACACTGGCGGGAGTCCACTGGTCGGAGTTCAAGACATCGATCGTTATCACAAAAGGAACTACACCTTTACCGGTGAAGTAAGTCTTTTTTTTCTCGATAAAATCCTTATTGGATGCGGCTGAGTTCTTGTTGCGCGGTAGAAGTACCAGGTTGCCCAACCTGTGTGTCCAGTAGGCTCGCCGCTCGGAGTTTGGAAAAGCAGCGAGCCATGCGCTCCCGGGTGGAGGGTTTTGAGGCAGAACATGCTCAACCGTCGTGATCTTGCGATCGTACGTCGCACCGCCAGTTGTGAGCAGAGAATCAAGTTTCAGCAGCAGCGTTGTCCTTGCCCGCGCATTGAAAATGTCGTAGATGCTCCCGTTCAATTTATCGGAGAACTCCTGCTTCTCGGCTTGCGTCAACTGAAGCGGAGAATCAACGTTCTCAAGGGGGAGCCCGCTTTCTATCGCCATTGTGAGCCGCGAAAAGCGTTCAATCCGTTCATTCGCACCGCTTTGCCTCACCAGCATCGCGTACGCCAGACGTTCCAGGTCCTTGAAGAAGACGGCCATCAACTGACAGTTCGGCTTGTTTCTCGCGAAAAACGCGAGAGCGGGCGGCATCCAGTCCGTGAATTCGAGTCGATTGAGCCATCCGAAGTGGGCGTTAACGGCTTCAGCTCCGCTCGCACTTTCGTAGGCTCCCTTGGAAACAGCCATAAACGCTTGCGTTATAGGGGTCAGGATCCCATCGATAAAGTAGGCCGGATCCCTGATCTCCGAGACGTGTTCTCTGAACTCGCGGATCAAAGTGCTTTCCGGCTTCTTCTTGCGATAGATCATGCGTATGTGCGCGAACAATTCCGTAAAGGCTTCGCGGCCGGTTTGCTCCTCGGCGTCTTCCCACTTTTCCGTGTACGCTTCTCGCTTGTCCGCTGGGAAAGCGCCCAGAATGTCTGCTTTCAGGATGTCTGTTGCCGAAAGATCTAAACCCCGGCTGTTAAGGACGCTGAAGATGCGGTAAGCGGATTCCAGATCGGGCGTAGAAACAACCACAAGGAAGCAACGCGTCACGATGAACTCAGCAAGACGAAGCCGCTCGGGCTCCTGCATGACGGCCAAACGCTGCATAAAATAGAGACTGTTTCGCCACAAATTTCGCTGGCTATCCGAGAGTGTCTCGGGTCTTGTTACCTCCCAGGGAGGAAAGTCCACCCTCCTTTTGTACATATTGCTGAAAGAAGTCCGCATCGCGCTCCCGCAGCGTGAGCCGAAAGCTATCTTTGGTTCCTTTAATGCTGTTCCCTTTTTCGTAGATGAACTGGGTGATGTCAGACGCGGACGGTTCTCCGACACTTGCTCGTAGCGCAGCTAGAAGCAGCGTGACCGTGGTCAGCCGCTGCTGGCCGTCGATGACATCGGCCTGCGGCGTGGAACTCGCTTTGATCAGGACGATGCTGCCGAGGAAGTAGGGAGACATCGACTCAATTGGGGTGCCTGGAGGCTGCATCGATCCGAAGACATCATCAAAAAGTTCTTGCGCCTGTTCAAGACCCCATGAATAAGGGCGTTGATAGCCGGGTATGGTGAGGACGTAGTCGTCGCTGAAAATCTTTGCCAGCGATTGTTCTTGTGCTTCCAGCGTTTTGGCCATCTGCCCTCCTGAAACCCTCGACAGCGATACCTATGTCAGAAATGACACTCAGAAGGTCGTTATGGGCTCCCCGGCACATCTTTTTCGAGAGTGCCGGATCGAGAGAATGACTTTGCAGGCCCGTTAAGATAGAGCAGATGCTTGCAGACAGATACGCGGACTGGATGGTGCGGTGGGAGACGGAGCTGACGACCCGGGATGAGAATCGGATCGTGCGGCCCCTGGAGTGGGGGTTTGACTGGCTCGGGGAGCGAGAGGATGCGAACCTCGAGGCGGACTTCAAGCCGAACCCTCATGCGGAGCTGGAAGCAGAAGCGGAGGCTGACCCGGAAGCCGCCATGCTGCGGCTCAACGAGCAGATCATCGCGGAGAGCGACGCGTTCTTCGGCTACCGGGCACCCGAGGACTACCGACTCGAGAGGCGCCATCCGGCTCTGTTCCCGACCAACGTGCGGCCGGAGACGCTCGCCCAGGATGCCGAGCTGCGGGCGCGGGCGGAGCGCGGCGAGCTCCCGGAAGCGGAGTTCCTGCGGTTTACCTCGCCGGTACGGACGCCCTACCCCGAAAACGACCTGGTCAACGCCCGCTGGTACCCGGCGCGGCCGGACCCGCAGACGGGGGAGCCGCCCCGGAAGGCGATCGTGGTGATGCCGCAGTGGAACGCGGATGCGTTTTCGCACAACGCGCTGTGCGCCATCTTCAACCGTTTCGGCGTGTCGGCGCTGCGGCTGTCCAAGCCCTACCACGACATCCGCCGGCCGGCGGAGCTCGAGCGTTCCGACTACGCGGTCTCGTCCAACATCGGGCGGACGCTCGGCGCTGCGCGGCAGGCGGTGGTGGACATTCGCTGCTGCCTGGACTGGCTCGAGGCGCGGG
>CAXUHL010000046.1:0-12649 GCA_964250745.1 uncultured Acidobacteriaceae bacterium | reverse complement strand
GCGCGGCAGGCGGTGGTGGACATTCGCTGCTGCCTGGACTGGCTCGAGGCGCGGGGCTATCGGCGGTTCGGCGTTCTGGGGACCTCGCTCGGCTCGGCCTACGGCTTCCTGGCGGCGGCGCACGATCCGCGCCTTGAGGTGTGCGCGTTCAACCATGCCTCGTACACCTTTGGCGACGTGGTGTGGACCGGGCAAAGCACCCGGCACATCCGCGCCGGCTTCGAGGCGGCGGGGCTCACCCAGGACCGCCTCCGCGCGCTGTGGGCGGCCATCTCACCCGCGCACTACATGGAGCGGTTCGCGCGGACGGCACGGGAGCGGAACCGGCGCACCCTGGTCATCCACGCGAAGTGGGATTTGACGTTCCTCGAACGGTACTCGCTGGAGGTGCTGCGCGCCTTTCGCGAACTGGGCGTGGCGCACGAGTCGCGCGTGCTGCCCTGCGGGCACTATACGACGGGGGAAGCGCCCTACAAGTTTCTCGACGGATGGTGGCTGGGCAGCTTCATCTATCGATCGTTTCAAGACATTTAGATAAGTGTCGAAGTAAGACCGAGCAGCACATCCGCGTTGCGGTGCGCGAGTTTGGCAAGGGTCTCGCCTTCAAGCCCGAGGCTGTCGAGCAGGGCGCGGCCCCGTGCGGTCGAGCGGAACGGGTAGTCGACGGAGAACATCATCCTGTCGATGCCCGCCACGTCCAGCGCGCGGTGAAATGAGTCGGCGGTGAAGTAACCGCTGGTCGTCGTCCAAAAGTGCCGGTGAAAGTACTCCGCGACGGGGCGGTGCAGGTGCGTGGTCATCATGGACAGCGCCCCGGCGGCCCGGTCGATCGAAAACGGCAGGTTCTCGCCCATATGCCCGACGATCACCCGCAGCCCGGGGTGCCGGTCGAACAACCCGGAAACGATGAGCCGCAGCACATGCAGGCCGGTTTCCGCATGCCAGCCCCACGCCGCGATCGCGAGCAGGTTGCCCATGTTGGCGGGCAGGCCGCTGTAGTACGCCTGGGTTACCGGGGCAGGCGGCGGCGCGGGGTGCAGGTAGACGGGCATGTCCAGAGCTTCGATAGCTGCCCATAACGGGGCGAACTGTTCGTCGTCGAGCAAAATGTCTCCGGTCGTGCCGTGCAATGTGACGCCGGCGAAGCCCAGCGCCGTACGTGCGCGGTGGAGCTCGCCGAGGGCGCTTTCCGGGTCGGCGAGCGCGAGCGTCGCAAACCCGGCAAAGCGATCCGGGTGCGCTTCCACGGCGGCGGCGATCCGGTCGTTGGCGTCGCGTACCAAGGCGGTAGCCTGGGAGGGCGGCAGCTGTTCGAGTCCATTGGCGGCGAGCGAAAGCACCTGTACCGCGATCCCGGACGCATCCATGGCGGCCAGGCGGCCCTCGCCCATGTCGAGCAGAGCCGGCTCCATGCGGGCCAGCAGCGCCGCCGGCGGGCTACCCGGCAGATTGCGCATCGCATGCGCGAAAGCCGGCGTGAGGACGTGCTCTTCCAGCGTGACGATCCGCATGGGTCGGAGCTCCCGAGCGTCGAAGAGATAAGGGCGGCCAGGCGAGGCAGGGTTGCAATGGCAGCGAGTCTATCGCAACGGTGTCAACGGCTTCCGTCCTTTCTCAGGCGGTCTCACGAGGCCGGAAGCTTCGCGGCGCGGATACGCTTGCCGGCGCGCACGACCAGCGTCGCCGGCAGGGCGGCGACGGCGATGTGCGGACTCGCGACGAGCTCGCCGCCGATCCGGACGGAGCCTTGCTTCAGCTTGCGGGTCGCGTCCGTGGCGGAGTCGGCTAGGGCCAGCCGAACGAGCAGCTTGTCCACGCGAATCTGCCGGTCGTCCTTCTTCCAGCCCAGCTCCGCGGGCGCGATGGTGACTTCCTCGACATGCACAGGCTGCTCATCGCGCTGGAACTGCCGTGCCCAGCCTTCGTCGGCCTCGCGCACGGCACTCTCGGGCCAGTAGCCGCCGGTGATGGCGCGGGCCAGCTGTTTCTTCGCTTCCATGGGGTGCAGCGCGCCGCTCGCGACCTCGGCCTGCTTGGCCTCGACTTCGGACCGGCGCAGGTCGGTCAGCAGCAGCCAGAACCGCCACATCAATTCGTCCGAGATCGACATGATCTTGCCGTACATCTCGCCTGCCGGTTCGTCGATGCCGATCGAATTGTTCAGTGACTTCGACATCTTTTGATGACCGTCTAAACCTTCGATGATTGGCGTCATCAGTACGATCTGCGAAGGCTGGTCGTAGTGGCGCTGCAGCTCGCGGCCGATCAGCAGATTGAACTTCTGGTCGGTCCCGCCCAGCTCCACGTCGGCGTTAAGCGCGACGGAATCATAGCCCTGGGCCAGCGGGTATAGCAGTTCGTGCAGCGCGATCGGTTTTTCCTCCTCCCAGCGTTTGTGGAAGTCGTCCCGCTCCAGCATTTGCGAAACGGTGAACTGGGCCGCGAGCCGAATGAGTCCTTCAAAGCCGAGCTTGTCCAGCCACTCCGAGTTGAACCGGACCTCCGTGCGTTCGCGATCGAGGATGCGAAAGACCTGATCGGTGTAGGAGCGGGCGTTCTCGTCGACCTGCTCGCGGGTGAGCGGCTTGCGCGTGGCGGATCGCCCCGATGGGTCGCCGATGAGCGAGGTAAAGTCGCCGACCAGAAAAATCACCTGGTGGCCGAGGTCCTGGAAGTGCTTGAGCTTGCGCATGAGCACGGTGTGGCCCAGGTGCAGGTCGGGGGCGGTAGGGTCGAAGCCGGCCTTCACCCGCAGGGGCCGTCCGGATGCGCGGGACTGCTCCAAACGCGCCCGAAGGTCGGCGACGCGGATGATTTCCGCCGCCCCCTTTTGGAGGAGATCGAGCTGCTCGTCGACGGGGGGAAAGGCCTTACCGTTTGCTTGCATGGTTCGGGACAGTATAGAAGGCCCCCTCCTGGCGGCATCCTATGTGAAAACGGCGTGAATCGACGCTGGGGAGACTCATGATGCGCCCTTGGACTTATTTTTCTGTTGCCGGACTGACTGCCCTCGCCTTAACCGGATGCGGCGGTAACACATCGAGCACGACCACCACGACACCCGCTCCGACGACGCCTGCGGCCGCGGTGGACTTCTCGACGACCGTTTTCGTCGGCGACTCGCTCACTGCCGGCTTTCAGAACGGCTCCCTCCTCGAAACGCAGCAGCCGAATGGCTGGGCACCCCTGTTCGCGAAGCAAGCGGGTGCGACCGTCGTGCAGCCGCTCATCGCTGCCCCCGGCGTCCCCGCTTACGAGCAGCTGGTAAGTGTCGGTCCGCCACCCGTAACGCGCTCGGTAGGCGGCACCAGCTCCGGGCGTACCAACGCGAGCGCGCAGCCCACCGATCTGGCCGTACCGGGCCACCTGCTGCACGACCTCATCAACGCCGGGCCGACCGCGCTGCCGACCGCCGCGCAGGACATCCTGACGACGCTCGTGCTGGGCTTTCCGGTGGGCAACTCGAATACGCAGCTGAACGAGGCGGTCGCGCTCAAGCCGACGACGCTGTTCGTCTGGATCGGCAGCAACGACGCGCTGCTCGCCGACGACTCAGGCCGGCCCGCTTCCATGACACCAGTCGCGAGCTTCACCACGGACTACGCGCAGCTGATGACGACCCTGCACAGCAAGCTGCCCGGGACGAGGCTCCTGGTGCTGAACCTGCCGGACGTAACGGCAATCCCGCTGCTGACGCCGGCGGCGACGATCCTGCAGGAAGCGTCGACACAAACCGGGCAAAGCACCGCGCAGCTGGGCATGGAGCTGGGCCTGTCCGCGGGCGACCTGGTGACGGCGCAGGGGCAAACGGAGGTAAACGCGGCGGTCAAGGCCATCCAGGGGGGCACAACACCTACGGCGCTCGACGACGCAGGCGTGCTGACGGCGGCCGAGGTGCAGCAAATACAGGCGACCGAGACCCAGTACAACCAGGTGATCGCACAGCAGGCGCAGGCAAACGGGGCGACGCTGGTTGACATCCACGCTTTTTTCGCGAGCCTCGGCACGCCGCAGACCATCGACGGCCAGCAGGCAACCACGGCGTACCTGGGCGGGATCTTCAGCCTCGACGGCACGCACCCCACCAACACCGGCTACGCTTTGATCGCCAACTACGTCATTACCAGCCTGAACACGAGTTTGAAGACGACGCTGCCGAGCGTGGACGCGAACGCGGTCGCCGCGGCAGACCCGCTGTTCGGCTCAAACATCAAGCCGGTAGGTGCCGCACCGCAGCACATCTCGCCGCAGGCCGGCTTCCAGGCAGGGACGCTGCTGCGGGGGCGCTACTGAAAGCGGTCTCACAATCAGCTTTCCGGCTTCGGCAGTCCTCGTGAGCCCGCTTCGCGGCGGGTCTCATCCGGGGCGTCACCGACGTTGCGGGTTTATGAGACCGCTACTGAGGACCGCGGGTTGACAGCCGAACCGGGGCATGGGTAGGGTGGTGTCGCTTCCCCAAGCGGCATCTTCCCGCGGCGGAGGTGGAAACCGTTAAACCAACGGAACCAATCCCAGGAGCCCCCATGCTTCGTTCCTCCATCGCTTTTGCCCTTGCAGCCGCCTCCTTCGCCGCCCCCGCGCAAACCACGCCGCCCCCGCTCATCGAAGCCTCTCAGGCGGTCAACGCGCTCCAAAACTTCTACATTCCCAGCACGGGCCTATACCGGACCACCGGCTGGTGGAATGCCGGCAACTCCATAACCGTGCTGGCGAACTATTCGCGGCTCAACAACACGCAGGCGTACTACCCCATCTTCGCGAACACCCTGAAGCAGGCCGCGACGGTACACCCGAATTACATCAACGGGTACTACGACGACGCGGGCTGGTGGGCGCTGGGTTGGATCGACGTGTACGACCTGACAAAGCAGCCGCAATACCTGGATCAAGCGCGATCCATCTTCGAAAATATGACCGGCGCCTGGGACACCACCTGCGGCGGCGGCGTGTGGTGGAATACCGACCGCAAGTACAAGAACGCGATCACCAATGAGCTCTTCCTCTCGGTCGCAGGGGAGCTGGCGTCGCGCACGCCGGCCGGCACGACCATCGGGATCGGGACAGGCGCGCCCCCCCGCACCTACCAGGCATGGGCGCAGGCCGAGTGGGACTGGTTCCGCAGCTCCGGCCTGATCAACCCGGACAACCAGATCAACGATGGGCTGGACCCGGTGACCTGCAAGAACAACGGGCAGCCGGTGTACACGTACAACCAGGGCGTCATCCTGGGCGGCCTGGTCCAGCTGAACGCGCTGACCGGCGACAAGACCTTGATCCCCGAGGCGCAGACGATCGCGAACACGGCGATCGCGCGGCTGACCGACGCGAACGGCATCCTGCACGAGCAGGCGGGCGAACAGCCGGGCAGCGGCGGGGACGGGGCGGAGTTCAAGGGCGTCTTCATGCGCAACCTGATGGCCCTGAACGAGGCCGCCCCGGACGCGCGCTACAAGACGTTCGCGGACGTGAACGCGCAAAGCATCTGGCTCAAGGACCAGGGGCCGAACTCCCAATTCGGGCTGATCTGGTCCGGACCCTTCGACATCCCGAACGGCGCGAGCCAGAACTCGGCGATCGACGCCTTCCTGCTGGCGGCTTCTGCCGAGACCATCGCGATCGGCGGCGGCGTTGCCCCGCCCAGCTTTACCCTGAGCGCCGCGCCCGCGACCGTGACCCTGCCGACGGGCGGTAGCGCCCAGGCGACCGTCACCCTGGCCCCGGTCAACGGCTTTACCGGGACGGTGAACCTGTCGGCGGAGGTGGTCGGCGCGCCTGCGGGGGCGCTGGCGACCCTCAGCACCTCCTCGCTGACCGCAAAAGGCACGGCCACGCTCAACGTGAGCACCACGAGCGCAACCCCGGGCGGCAACTACCTGGTCGCGGTGAGCGGCACCAGCGGCAACCTGGCGCAGATCGCCTACGTGACGGTCCAGCTGCCGGACTTCACGCTCGCGAGCGCGAGCAAAACGCTCTACCTGAACCAATCCGGTGAGGTTGCCGACGCCCTTTCCATCGCGCCCATCAACGGCTTTAACGGCAACGTGACCCTGAGCGCGACCACCCTGCCGCCCGGGGTGCAGGCCGTGTTCTCGCCGCCCGCGACTACCGCCGCCAGCACCCTGTACCTGCGCGCCGGCTCACTCGCACCGACCACCAGCGGCACGCCGGTAGCTGTAAGCGGCACCGCCGGGCCCACGACCCACACGGCTTCCGCGCTGTCGCTGGCCATCAGCGCGGCGCTCGCGAACTGCGGGCGTGGTTCCGCGGTCAATTTGCAGCCTGCATTCAATGTCACGGCGCTGCGCAGCGACGGCACGCCCTCGACCGACACCGGCGTTGACGGAGGCGGCTTTACGTTCTCCTCTAACCTGACCGGGACGAACCGAGTCCTCGATGGGATTCACTTTGTGCTGGGCGCGGCCGACACGCCGAACGGCATCCTAGCGGACGGGCAAACGATCGCCCTGCCCGCAGGCCGCTACAACTCGCTCCAGTTGCTGGGCACGGGCGTCCAGGGCACGCAAGCCGCGCAGCCGCTGACCGTGACCTACACCGACGGGTCCGCAACCACCTTTGCCCAAAGCTTCACCGACTGGTACGGCACGCCCACCCCCAACGCCAATGAGGCTGAGGCGATCGCGATGCCCTACCGCAACCAGCCGGACGGCACCAAGCAGCAAGTGCAGTTCAACATCTATGGCTACACCCTGGCGCTGGACCCCACGAAAACGCCCAAAACCCTGACCCTGCCCAAAAACAAGAACGTGGTCCTGATGGCGGCGACGCTTGCAAACCGGCAGTCTGGGCGCGAGGTCGACCTGGCGGGCTTCTACAACGCAAGCGGCCTCTACACCGACGGAACGGCCTTCCCCGCGAAGGGCGGCATCGATGGCGGCGGGTCGGCCTACTCGGCGAGCCTGCTGGGCGACACGGGCGCGAACGGCGCGGAGCTCGCGGTCGGTGTCAACGGCTTCCACCTCGCCGCGGCCAACCAGCCCAATATCGTGGCTGCCGCGGGTCAAACCATCCCTCTGCCCTTCGGGCCGTACCGCAGCCTGCTGCTGCTTGGGACCGGCGTGCAGGGCGACCAGCCCGGGCAAACGGTGCGGGTCAACTTTGTCGACGGCACCACGCAGGACGCCACACTCAGCCTCAGCGACTGGTCGACCGCGGCAGGGTACCCCGGTGAGGCGGTCGCGCTCAGGACCGGTTACCGCGTCGTGAGCGACGGGTCGAAGCAGAATATCGGCTTCAACGTCTACCAGTACACGCTGGCGCTCGACCCGCGCAAGCCTGTGCGCAGCCTGACTCTGCCGAACAACCGAAACGTGGTCGTGCTGGGGATGACCTTGTCGCCTATGTCGGCTTCGAGCCGGGAGCCGGTAAGTTGCAGGGACACTGACCGGTAGGCAGCCAGGATGAAGATGAACGGAAAACAGGTGCCGCGCTTACCTTCACGGATAAGCGCGGCACCTGTTTGTTATATCGGAGTACTTTGAGTAAGGATCATCCTGAGTGAAGCGAAGGACCTGCTTCTTACTCGACCGCCGTAAAAAAGCAGATCCTTCGTATCCGGTCAGTGTTTCCTAAGACCGAAGTTACTTGGCGAGTGCTTCGCCGAGTTCCTTGATCTTGGCAGCGTTCGGGCCCTCGCCCTTCACCTTTTCGGTATCGTGGCCGAGCTTCTTCACGAGCTTGCCGATCGCGGCGGAGTCGATCTCCTTGCTCTGAAGCAGGCTCTTGAGCTTGCCCAGGTCGGTGACGACCGACTTGACGCCGGGCGCCTCATGCTTGCCCAGATACTCCTCCCAGCCTTCGATGTTCTTCACGGCCTGGTCGGGGGAAAGCTTGGTGATACCGCCGTTGGCGGCCTTGATGGTTGCTTCGAGCTTGACTGCTGGCATGGGTGTGTCTCCTTGCGGGTTATGGTTCACGTACTCGGATGGTGAAAGCGGGCCTAACTCGGGAAAGGCGAGTTTCGGAGGATCAAAGCTCGCCTCTCGGGTGCAGGCGACAGCTGTAACTCGCGTGTGCTACTCGCGCGCGTCTACACTTAGCTCGACAACGCTTCGCCGATTTCCATGATCTTGCTGCTGTTGGAAGTGTTGCCGCTGTTGGCCACTTCCAGGGTCTCGGAGCCCAGCTTCTGAAGCAGGGCCTCGATCGCGTCCGGGTCCGGCGTGGGCGCGGTCAGGTGCTGCTTCAGCTGCGACAGGCTGGCGGTAACGGCCTGCGTGCCGGCCGTGCCGTGTTCGGCCAGGTAGGTCTGCCAGCCTTCGATGTTGGCGACGGCGGTGGCGAGGTCGAGCGATTCCGGGCCGCTCGCGAGCGCGCTGATGGTTTGGTCGAACTGTGCTGTTGCCATGGTGAGGAACTCCTTCTGGGGAACTGTGCTGCTCCTCCTTGCGATGAGGGCAAGCACTCGCGGCCCGTCGCCGGGACGCGAGCGCGCTTTCAGGCGGTCAAGTGTTCGCTACTTGACCCACACCCGTCCGGGGCTGCCCGCCTGCTGCTGCGCGTGGAAGATGCCGAGGGTGTTGTTGCTCCAAACCGGTGGACCGGTACGCCCCAGCACGATGACGCCGCCCTCCCCGGGCCCGTCCGCATTGCGCAGGGCGGGCAGCTCGGCGTGGACCATCCGGTCCGCGGCCGCCTGCGGCGTTTGCCCCTGCTCCACCAGCGTGCACACCTGCCGAGCCAGGGTGAGCCGGATGAAGAACTCGCCCACGCCGGTGCCGGAGACGGCGCAGGAGCGGTCGGAGGCATAGGTGCCCGCTCCGATCAGCGGCGAGTCGCCGACGCGGCCGGGCAGCTTGCCCTGCGCGCCCCCGGTAGAGGTGCCCGCGGCCAGGTGGCCCTCCTCATCCCGAGCCACCGCGCCCACCGTGCCGAAGCGGCGGCCGGGTTTGGCGGCGGAGGCCGGCGCGGCCGGGGCTCCGTCGGGGCGCGGTGGCACTGGCCGGCCCTTTGCGCGCATCAGGGCGGCGAACTCGGCCCAGCGCATCTCCGTGAAGAAGAACGAGGGCGGCTCCTGCTGGAGGTGCTGCGTCTTTGCGAACGCATCGGCACCCGGCCCGGCCAGCATTACGTACGGTGAGTGCTCCATCACCGCGCGGGCCAGCGCAACCGGGTGACGCGTGGACCGCACCCCGGCCGCCGCGCCCGCGCCCAGGGTCCCGCCGTCCATCAGGGAAGCGTCCATCTCGTTGGTGCCTTCGGCGGTGAACGCCGCGCCGCGCCCGGCGTTGAACAGCGGGTCGTCCTCCAGCACCTCGATCGCGGCTTCCACCGCGTCGAGCGCCTTGCCATGCGCCGCCAACACACGCTGCCCGGCGTCCAGGGCCTTTGCCAGCGAAGTACGGTAGGCTTCGGCGGTTGCCGGCTCCATGTGGAGCCACTCGGCCTCGCCGGCACCTCCATGGATCGCGATGGCCCATTTTTGGGCGTTGGCGGGGAGAGTGGCAAGCAGCAGGAGCGGAACGAGGGCGCGCATGGGCTGTATCGTACGGCCTATGGGCGTTCCGGCGGCGAAAACGTGCGTGGTGTGCGGGCGGGGGATCGAGTGGCGCAAGAAGTGGGAGCGCGACTGGGAAGAAGTCAAGTACTGCTCCGACGCGTGCCGCCGCAGGGCAAAATCCGGAACCGCGCACGCGACGGACGCGGCGCTGGAAGCGGCCATTCTCGCGCTGCTCCGGGAGCGCGGCGCGGGCAAGACCATCTGCCCGTCCGAGGCCGCCCGGCGCGTAGCCCCGGAGCACTGGGAGCCCTTGATGGAGCCGGCCCGAGCGGCGGCGCGGCGGCTCCACGCGGCGGGGCGTCTGCTGGTGACGCAGGGCGGCCATCCGGTCGATCCATCGCATGCCAAAGGCCCCATCCGGCTCAAGCTGGTGTAAGTTTCCCCCTATGGGGATCGAGCTGTCGTTCGCGGGCAAGGTGGTGCTGGTTACGGGGGGTTCGCGGGGCATCGGCGCGGAAACGGTGCGGACCTTTACCCGCGCGGGAGGCCGGGTCGTTTTCAGCTACCAAAGCGCGCAAAACGCGGCGGCGGCGTTGGTCGAAGAGTGCGGCGGCCCTGACCTGTGCCGGGCCTTGCAGGCCTCGCTGGGCAGCGTGGCCGAGGGCCGTGCGCTGGTCGAGCAGGCCGCGGCGGTCTTCGGCCGGCTCGATGCGCTGGTGGTCAACCACGGCATCTGGCCCGCGCACGACGCGCCCATCGACGCCATGGCCGAAACGCAGTGGCGGGCAACGATGGGCATCAACCTCGACAGCGTCTTCGGCCTGGCCGGCGGCATGGTCGCGCGGCTCAAACGGCAGGGCGGCGGCGGACACATCGTGCTGGTCGCCTCCACGGCCGCGCAACGGGGCGAGGCCTTCCATGCGGACTATGCCGCGTCGAAGGGAGCGCTGATCGCGTTGACCAAGAGCCTGTCGAGCGAGCTGGCCGGCGAAGGCATTCTGGTCAACTGCGTCGCCCCCGGCTGGGTCGCGACGGAAATGTCCGCGCCCGCCATGGCCGCACCCGAGGGCCGGGCGAGGATCCACGCGACCATTCCGCTGGGCCGCATCGGAACACCCGCCGAAGTCGCCGGTCCCATCCTGTTCCTGTGCACGCCCTGGGCCGGGTTCATGTCCGGGGAGATCGTGAACGTCAACGGCGGCGCGGTGCTGGTGGGGTGAAGGAAGGGGAGGGTGAAGGGTGGAGGCGAAGGGTGGGTTCCGCTGCGCTTGACTCGTCCGGCGTGGGCCGGACCCGGATTTATCCTGCAACTATGACCTTTCATCGGGCCGGTACTTGCGTGGCCGCAGTGCTTTTCGTTTCAGCAAACATTCATGCGCAAGCCGCCCCGACCCCGGACGCGAGCGGGAGCGACCCGCAGGCGGTGAAGCTGATGGGGCAGATGCTCGCGGCGCTGGGCGGGCCGAAGTGGCTGGCCATTCGCAACATCCAGGAAGAAGGGCGCACCTCGGGCTTCTACCAGGGCAAGCCGACCGGAGCCATCGGCGATTTTCGATCGCTGCGGACAGTGCCCACTTCGCGCACCGACGCGGGCCTCGCGCGCGTCGAGTTCGGCAAGAAGCGCGACGTGGTGACGATCCTGCTCGCCGACGCGGAGTGGGAGATCACCTACCGGGGCAAGCGGCTCATCCCGCCCGCCGAGTACCTGAGCGCCTTCCGGCGGCGCGACCACTCGCTCGACGAGGCGGTGCGGGTGTGGTGGCACGAGCCCGGCACGGTGCTGTTCTTCGGCGGCCAAAAGATGGTCGAGCGCCAGCTCATCGACGAGGTGACGCTACTCGATAAGGACAACGACAACATCGTTCTGCAGCTCGAGGCGGAAACCCACCTGCCCGTGCGCGTGGCCTTTACCTGGCGCGATCCGTTGTACAAGGACAAGAACGAGGACGCCGTCGAGTACGCCGATTACCACCCGGTCGAAGGGCTGCCGACGGCCCTGAACGAGAGTTTTTACCACAACGGCGATATGACCTCGCAGCGCTATCTGGCCAAGGTCGCCTACAACGTCGAGGTCGCGCCGGATGCGTTCGACGTGGACGCGACGGTAGCGAAGATCAAGAAGTGAGGTGGGCCGAGGCGTCGCGAATCCGCGCAAGCTGGAAGCGATGGTGGATCAGGTGGGAGGAAAAGAAGTTCAGCGTATCGCCGACGCGCATCCATCCGGAGATCGGATGGCGGAATACGCCGCCCCGGGTCTGCTCCGGGGTCAGACCGGCGATCACCTTGTCCAGCTCGCGGCGCGTAGTGTGCCATTGGCCGGTTAAGTCGTCAAGGCTGATGGGGTCGCCGGGAAGCACCCTCGATGCGGAGGCGGGCGTTTTGACCCGACGGGGAGACCGGAACACCCGGTCGAGGAACCAGACCCCTGCCAGATCCCGCAAACCTCGCCGCCGGGGCCGTCCGAGACCGGCGCGCATGGAGGTGAGAATGGCGGCTTCTGTCTTGATGAGGTGCTCGACGACCTGGAGGGCTGACCACGCGCCGGGGCCGGGGCTGAAGCGCCGGCGGTCCTCCGGCCAGGATGCTACCTCGGTAAGGAGGCTTTGCCTGCGCTCTTCCAGCTCACCGAGCATGCTCCGGCAGTAAGCGAGGGTATGGGGCATGGGTGCCTCCTTGGGAGAAATCTGACTGAGCACAGGCGGGCGTCTTGCTGAGCAGCGCAGCGACGAAGGACTTGCTTTTCGGCGCTCCCGGAGGAAAGCAGGTCCTCCCCTTCGCTCAGGATGACCCTTCTTTTCATCGTCGTCCTAGAAAAACCGCGCCATCGCCAGGACCAGTTGATCGATGGTAGCGCGTGCGCCGGGGCCGGGGTAATTGTTGACCAGCACCGAGAACACGAGCGCGCGCCCAGAGTCGGCCGCTAAAAACCCGGAAAGCGCATCCGTCTCGCTCAAGGTTCCGGTTTTCGCCTGCACCCGCCCGCGCAGCGGTTGGAGCCGGCCCGACAGGGACCCATCCACCCCCGCAACCGGCAGCGACGCCCGGTACAGGGCACCCCACGGCTGCGTCGCCGAGTACCGCAGCAGAGCCGTCAGCGATCGGGGCGTAACGAGGTCCTTGGTCGACAGCCCCGAACCGTCCAGGAGCAGGAAGTCGTCCGGCCCGAGCCCGGCCTGCGTGACCGCCCACGCC
>CAXUHL010000045.1:2180-15559 GCA_964250745.1 uncultured Acidobacteriaceae bacterium | reverse complement strand
GGCGTGGTGAGCCCGTCCTGCTCCAGGGTGAACCCGAAGCGGAACTCGTTCGAGACCGCCGGGGTAAAGGTGTAATTGAAGGAGCTCGCGAAGATACGGTATTGCGCGAAATTGTCGGAGTTGGGCAGCAGCAGCGCGTTGGGCGCGCTTTGCGCGATGTTTTTCCAGGTAAACCGCCCATACAGGAAAGCCTTGGTGCCGAGAGACTGATCGCCGCGCACGTCGAATTGGTTGGACTGGATCGAGTTGTCTTTCTGCGTCCGGTAGTTATACCCGAGGCCTGCCTGGGCGGCCGCGACCGACTGCGTATTGCCGACGTTCGGGTCGGGAAAAAGCGAAAGAAAGGCCGCGGAGCTCGGGTTGATGGCGGGCAGGCGGTTGCCGGCATACGTCCCGCCTGTAAACGGGTTGCGCAGCGCCGCAGGCTCCTGCGCGAAGCTGCCTTGCTTCTCGGCGACGGTCGGGACTAGATACTGCGCGACCACTGCCTGAGGAAAGCGCAGCCCCTCGTAAGTCCCGAAGAAAAACGTCTTATCGTGCCCGTTGTACAGGTGCGGGATCACCACCGGCCCGCCGACGGATCCGCCGAAGTCGTTCGCGACCTTGTGCGGCTTGGTACCCGCGCCGTAGGGGATCGCGTCGAAGGCCTGGTTTTGGAAGTACCAGAACGCCGCGCCGTGCAGCGCGTTCGAGCCTTGCTTGGTCACGGTCGTGATCTCGCCCGGCTGGCCGAACTCGGCGTTGTTGTTCACCCCGTCGACCCGGATCTCGGCGATCGACTCGGCGGAAGGGAAGGCGTCGGCCTGGACGCTGTTGGTGGTCAGGTTCTGCGCGGAGATGCCGTCCACCGTGGTCTCGGACTGCGAGGGCAGGCCGCCCTGGATGGAAAAGTTGACTGACGGGTTGGGCGAGGACGACGCCGACGGGGGAAAGTTGCCGGAGTCGGGCTGCACGCCGGGCAGGGTCTGGATCACCGACAGCGGGCTGGTGGACCCGTTGCCGCGGTAGTTCGCGGGCAGTGCCAAAACATCCTGCGGCGTGAGCGCGGCGGCGATCGAGGAGTCTTCGGTGTTGAGCGCGCCCGCGCCCGAGGCCGACACCGTGACCTCCTGCGCCACGCTCGCCGGCTGCAAGGTGACCTCAAGCCGCAGCTGCTGCCGGGCGGAGAGCATCACGCCCTTCTCGTCGCTGGTGCTGAAGCCCTCGTGCACGGTGTGCAGGGTGTAGGCGTCGGGCTCCAGGTCGAGGAACGAAAAATTGCCGGACCCATCCGCCTGGACGGTCCGGCTCTTGTTGGTCAGAGTGCTGGTGAGGGTAACGGAGGAGCCCGGGACAGCCGCGCCGGTGCCGTCGTGCACCAATCCGAATAGCTGGGCCTTGGTGGTTTGCGCCTGCCCGGGCAGGGCGAGGGCGGCGAGCAATACGGCACAGGCGAGCCGGCGTGAGTGCTCGCCGGAAACGGCCTTGTGGGAGCGGAAGATGCGGATTCGCGGAGTTTTCATAAACACGATAACCATACGAGCTTCCTCGTGGTGGAAGTGCCGGGCGGTGCCCGGCCGCTTTCACGCACTCAAACGACCGATGCAAGGCGCGCGCGGGACCCCGGTTATGGTCTACTCGGGCTTGCAAACTTACATTGGTTCGGGGTACGGGTTCGGCGGTCTTATGCTTCGCGGCTGGTTCAGTTTCGTTCTCGTTGTGGTGCTGTGGCCCGCTCAAGGCCGGGCGCAGACGCCGGGGGGCATGCAGACGACGGTCCAGACCGGCGCGCCCGCGACGGTGGTGCTCGACGCGCAGCACCGGCCCATCACCGCGGGCGGCTTCGTCAAGACCGGCCCGGTGGTCTTCGAGGACATCGCGGAGAAGTCCGGCCTGGCGAAGTTCCACAACACCATGGGCTCGCGCCGCAAGGACTTCATCGTCGAAACGCCGGGCTCCGGGGTCGCCCTGCTGGACTACGACAACGACGGCTGGCTCGACATTTACATGGTCAACGGGTCGACCTTCGAGGCCGAAGCGGGGAAGGCGCCCGCGCCGAAAGCCGCGCTTTACCGCAACAACCACGACGGCATCTTTACCGACGTGACCGCGAAGGC
The DNA here is from genome assembly GCA_964250745.1 of uncultured Acidobacteriaceae bacterium. Taxonomy (GTDB): domain Bacteria; phylum Acidobacteriota; class Terriglobia; order Terriglobales; family Acidobacteriaceae; genus EB88. The sequence continues at coordinate 13,463 of CAXUHL010000045.1, read as the reverse complement.
CGGGGTCGCCAACGAGCGCTGGGGCTTCGGTGCCTCCGCGGCGGACTACGACAACGATGGCTGGCCGGACATCTTCGTGGCCAACTACGGGCGCAACCGGCTGTACCGCAACAACCGGAACGGGACCTTCACGGACGTGGGCGAAAAGGCCGGCGTCACGGTCGGCGGCTGGTCGACCGGGGCCACCTGGGGCGACTACGACGGCGATGGGCGGGTGGACCTGTTCGTGCCCGGCTACGTCCACTTCGACCGCTCGCAGGTGGGCAAGCCGGTCCAATTTTGCCAGTTCCGGGGCGCGCCGGTGATGTGCGGGCCGCGGGGCCTTGAGGGCGAGGCCGACCACCTGTTCCGCAACAACGGCGACGGGACCTTCACGGACACGAGCGCGAAGGCCGGGGTGGACGATGCGAAGGGCAAGTACTACGGGCTGGCCTCGCTGTTCATCGACGTCAACAACGACGGACGCCCGGACCTGCTGGTCGCCGACGACTCCACGCCGAATTACTTGTATCTGAACAAGGGCGACGGCACGTTCGAGGACGCGAGCTTCTCCTCCGGCTACGCGCTCAACGACGCGGGCCGCGAGACGGCCTCGATGGGCATCGCGTCCGGCGACCTGCGCCACTCGGGCAACGTGGACCTGTTCAATACGACCTTCTCCGACGACTATAAGGTGCTGTACCGCAACGACGGCGGGGGCAACTTCACCGACGTGAGCTACCCCATGGGGATCGCCGAGGCGACCACACCGTTCCTCGGCTGGGGCGCGGGCTTCCTGGATTACGACAACGACGGTTGGCTGGACCTGCTGGAAGCGAACGGCCACGTGTACCCGCAGGTGGACAAGGAGCAGTGGGGCACCACCTTCGAGGAGCGGCCGCTCCTGTTCCACAGCGAGCGGGGCAAGCTGGTGCTCGTCCCGGCGGTGGAGGGCACCTCGCTCGCCAAGATCGGCGCGGGCCGCGGCCTGGCCTGGGGCGACCTGTTCAACGACGGACGGATCGACGCGGTGATCAACAACATCGACGGGACGCCGTCGTTTCTGCACAACGTCGCCAAAACCGGCAATCACTGGGTGGAGCTCAAGCTGGTGGGCGGCCCGAAGAGCCCGCGCGACGCGATCGGGGCGACCGCGTGGGTCACCGCGGGCGGGGTCCGGCAGCGGGGCGACGTGATCAGCGGCGGCTCGTATGCGTCCACGTGCGACCCGCGCCTGCACTTCGGGCTGGGGACCGCGGCGGCGATCGAGAAGCTCGAGATTCGCTGGCCCAGCGGCCTGCGCGAAACCGTGCCGCCGCCGCCGGTGGACGCGATCGCGACGGTGCCGGAAGGGAAGGGGAAATAGTGCTTTTCGCTTGAAAAAGGGTGTACTCTCCCTCCATGGACGACTTCGACCAGCGAATTCAGCGGCTGACCGAGCGGCACGAGGCTTTAGCGCAGAGCGCGGAGCTGTTTCAACATGAATTAGCCGAACTTGGCGAAAAATTAAGGATACAAAGCGACAATATCGATAAGTTGCGCGTCGAGTCTGTCGCGCAGCAGCTTCTGCTCACGCAAGTTCTTGAAGGGATGAAGCAGCTGATCGAGGTAGCGACCGGCCACGAGCGGCGGCTCGGCAATTTGGAGCGCGCCTAGTCCGTCGCGCTCTGCTCCCTGCACCCGCATGACGCATCCCGCCCGCGCCCAAAGCAGGCGTGAGTCTCGAGCCCGTCCATGCCCGCGTTCAAGCGAACTCCACACCCCCAGGCATCTCCCCGAAGCGGGCGTGAGTCTCAGGCTGAGCCACGCCCGCCCTCAAAGTGCTGTTCAAAGCTCAGGCATCTCCCCGAAGCGGGCGTGAGTCTCAGGCTCCATGCCCGACCCGCTCCACCCCAAACACTATGCCGCGATCGCCGTCGCGATGTTTGTCCTGTGGCTGGTCTTCGTCGCCGGGTTCAAGCCGCAGGAGATGCTGGTAGGCGCGCTCTCGACTGCCGCCTCGGCTGCCTTCATTGGATTTGTGTGGCAGGCCCGCCCGGCGAACGTCAGGCTGCGCCGGGCCGACATCGCTCAAATCGTCCATGTGCCCGTTGCCGTCGCGCAGGATGCAGTCGTCGTCCTGCGTGTGCTCTGGCACGACCTGACCGGTCGCCAGAAAGCAGGCTCCATCTACGCCGTGCATCGTTTCGAGGCTTCCGAGCGCGACCGCCTCCTGCGCGGCCGCGAGGTTCTGGCCGTGACCTACATGACCGCCAGTCCCAACACGGTCGTGCTCGGGGTCGACCAACGCGAGCGCCTGCTGCTCCTGCACCAGCTCGAGGCGACGCCGCTGCCCGCCATGGCGCTGGCCCTGGGCGCGAGCGAGCGCAGCGCTTGAATCTCTGGGTCGGGACCGGCGTCGCCGTCAGCGCGGCCTTGCTGCCGTGCGCGTGGATGGCCCTGCGCGGCTCCCCCGAGCGCCGCCTGGTCGGTACCCAGATGGCCGGCCTGCTGCTTACCATCGCGATGGTGCTGTTCACGGTCGGATGGAACCGCGTGCCTTACATCGACCTGCCGCTGACGCTCGCGATCATGTCGTTCGGCGGGGGTCTGGTGTACGCGCGCTTTTTGGAGAAGCACTTGTGACGGCTGCTCTGTTGATTTTTACCGCCGCGTGCTGCTGGGCCGGGGTTCTAGGCATGGTGCGTATGCGCGAGCCCATGCAGGCGCTGCACTTCCTCGCGCTGCCCGCCTCGCTCGGCATCGTCGCCCTGGCACTGGCGACGTGGCTGCAGATGGGCTGGAGCCAGGTCGCGCTCAAGACCACACTGATTGCCGCGATCCTTCTCTTGTTCAACTCGGTCGTGACCCATGCCACTGCCCGCGCTTTTCGCTTGCGTGAGCTCGGGCATCTCGAGGCTACCGACCCGAAAGCTTTGCAGTTTGAGGAAGAGCGCCGATGACCGTCTTCGGCTGCGCCCTCCTCCTGCTCATCGCCATTGCGGGCTTCCTCGTCGTGCGCACCCGCGACACCACCGAGCAGGTCGTCGCGCTGGGGTTCTACGGCTTGCTCACCGGGCTCATGTTTTTCTTCTTCCAGGCCCCGGATGTGGCGCTGTCACAGTTCACCGTGGGCGCGGTGGCCCTGCCATTGATGGTCATGCTTGCGCTGTCGCGGTTGAAGATCCAGGCCGCGAAACGCGACCGGGAACGGGACGAGGACGTGCACGATGCCTGAGCGGCTGCGCGTCCGCCTGTTCCTCGTCGCGGGGGCCGTATTTTTCGCCCTGTACGCGGCCGCGGCGCTCGGGCTGCCGCGCTGGGGCAGCTTCCACGGGCCCTACGGCACGTACGTGCAGCGGATGGCCGTGTACGAGCGCCACGCCACCGACACCATCAACGCCGTCAACTACGACTATCGCGGCTTCGACACGCTCGGCGAAGAGTTCATCCTGTTCACCGCCGCGCTCGGCGTCATGCTCCTGCTCCGGCAGGACGAGGATGCAGGACCCTCCGCCGCCCGCATTGAAGACCGTGTCCCCCTCAGCCCCACCATCCGCACCCTGGTGGTCCCGGTCGCCGGGCTGTGTGTGATCTTCGGCTTCTACATCGGACTGCACGGCAATCTGACCCCGGGCGGGGGTTTCCAGGCCGGGGTCATCCTCGCGACCGCCCCCCTGCTGGTGTACCTGGCCGAGAATACGGAAGCGTTCGCGCGCGTCACCTCCAGCCGCCTGGTCGAGGTGGTCGAGGCAGTCGGCGCGGGCGCGTACGGCCTTATCGGCCTGGCCCCGTTGTTCATGGCGGCACCCTTTCTCGCCAACGTCCTACCTTTCGGCACCACCGGCAACGTCTTCTCCTCAGGGACGATCGCGCTCATCTCCGCCACGGTCGGGGTCGAGGTCACGGCGGCGTTTCTGCTCGTCATCTACACGTATTTGCAGGAGATCGTGATGCAGAAAGGCCGGTCTTGATCGCCCATTTACCGTTTCTGGTTGCCGGGTGGCTGTTCTGCTGCGGCCTGTACGGGCTCGTTTCGAGCCGCCATCTGGTCCACTCCGTCATCTGCCTGGCCATCCTCCAGAGCTCCACGTACATGCTTCTGCTCGGCATCGGCTGGCGCGCGGGCGGTACGGCCCCGGTCTTCGCGGACATTCCGGTCGGCACCCTCACCGTCGACCCCGTCGTGCAGGCGCTGATGCTGACTGACGTGGTTGTCGAGGCGGTGGTGGTCGCGCTGCTGCTGGCCATGGTCGTCAAGGCGCACGAGAAGTCCGGCACAGCCGACCCGGCCGACCTGCGCGCGATGCGAGGCTGATGCCGAGCCCGCTCATCCCGCTCCCGGTCGTGCTGCCCCTGCTGGGCGCCGCCCTGCTCGCCGCCCTGCGCCGGTTCATCCCGCGCGCGGCCGCGGACTCGATCGCCATCGGCGTTTCCGCCGCAACCCTCGCGATCTGCGCGACCCTGCTTGCCCGCTCCTTCGCGCATACGGCCGTGTATTGGTTCGGCGGCTGGTACCCGCGCGGCACGCAGGCCATCGGCATCGCCTTTGTCGTGGACCCTGCCGGGGCGGGGGTCGCCACGCTCGCGGCGCTGCTCAGCACCTTGGCCGCGGTGTTCTCCTGGCGCTTCGTCGACGCGGGCGCGGGCCACCTGCAGCCGCTCATGATGGTGTTTCTCGCGGCCATGTGCGGCTTCGCGCTCACCGGCGACCTGTTCAACATGTTCGTCTTTTTCGAGCTGATGAGCACCGCTGCCTTTGCCCTGTGCGGCTTGCAGACTCGCGAAGCCGCACCGCTCCAGGGTGCGTTCAACTTCGCCGTCACCAACACCATCGCGGCGTTTCTGGTGCTCACCGGCATCGGGATGCTCTACGCGATCACCGGCGCGCTCAATATGGCCCAGATGGGAGCGGCGCTCGCCGGGCGCCACGACGCAACGGTCCTGTTCGCCGCGACCCTGCTCTTCTGCGGCTTCTTCATCAAGGCCGCCATCGTGCCGTTCCACTTCTGGCTGCCGGATGCGCACGCCGTCGCCCCTACCCCGGTGTGCGTGCTGTTCTCCGGCATCATGGTCGAGCTGGGCCTATACGCCGTCCTGCGCCTCCACGCGGTGCTCTTCGCCGGGCTCGACGTGCGCGGGCCGTTCCTGTTCCTGGGCTGCGCCACGGTCCTGCTCGGCGGGGTGATGTGCTACGCCGAGCACCACCTCAAGCGCATGCTCGCTTTCTCAACCATCACCCATGCCGGGCTCATGCTCGTCGCCCTCGGCCTCGGCACCCCCCTGGCTATCGGCGGCATGCTGCTGTACATGCTCGCCCATGCGCTCATTAAGGCCGGGCTGTTTTTCACGGCGGGCATCCTGCTGCACCGGCTCCGCACCGTCAGTGAGCCGAAACTCTGGAAGCAGGGCCGCGTGCTGCCCTGGACCGGCGTGCTGTGGTTCGCCGGGGCCCTGGGGCTGTCGGCCGCCCCGCCCTTCGCCACCGCCCTCGGCGAGGCCCTCACCACCGACCACGCTCCCTGGGCCCAGTGGGTCTTCTTCGCGGGCGGGATCCTCACGGGCGCGGCTGTCCTGCGATCCGGCGTGCGCATCTTCCTGGGCTGGGGCGACCCGCCCATCGTCGACGAGGCCGCCAAGGTCGACGAGCTGCCGGAGACCCGCGAGGAAGACGGGCGCGTCTTCTCCTATCACTGGCTGCCGGCCGCTTTCTGCGTGCTGCTCGGGGCCGGGCTGTGGTGGCTGCCCGGCCTCCGCGCGGGCGTGCTGGAAGCAGCCGCCCGCCTCGCCTCGCAGTCCGGGTACATCCACACCGCCTACTCCGGGGCGGCTGGGCTCGTTCCGGCCCCGGCTTTTCCAACTCAAGCCGTTGCCGGGGCGGCCTTGCGCGGGCTTGCGGCCTCTGCGCTTGCCTTCGCCCTCGCCGCGACCTCGGTCTTCCGCCTGCGCCTCCCTCGCGGGCTGCGATTGGGCGCATTCCTTGAGGGCCCGCTGACCGCTCTGCGGGTTCTGCAAAGCGGCCACCCCGGCGATTACGTCCTGTGGCTCACCTGCGGCCTGGCCGGCGTGGGCTCGGCTTTTTTTCTCCTGCTGCGATAGGCTTTTGATCCATGGCAGTCTTCTTCAGCGCGGGTTCCCCCACAGCCGAGCTCGGCCCTTCCGACATCGAGGCCGCCCTCGCGGAGGGCTTCGCCCGCTTTGCCGGCCGCAAGCGCGTCCTGCTGGTGCCGCCGGACGGCTCGCGGTTCCACTCTCGGGCAGGCGCGATCGCGGGCGAGCTGTGCGCGCAGATGGGCTCGCGCATCGGGGCGGTTCTGCCCGCGCTCGGGACGCACAATCCCATGCCGGATGCCGCGCTGGCCCGCATGTTTCCCCGTGTTCCACGCGAGTTGTTCCGCGTTCACCGTTGGCGCGAGGATGTGGTGACCCTGGGCGAGGTCCCGCCGGAGTTTATCCGCGAGCAGTCCGAGGGTAAGCTCGACTTCGCCTGGCCCGCGCAGGTCAACCGCATGCTGGTGGAGGGCGGCTTCGACCTCATCGTCTCCATCGGTCAGGTCGTGCCGCACGAAGTGATCGGCATGGCCAACGGCGTCAAGAACATCCTGGTCGGCACGGGCGGCGTGGAGGGCATCGACCGCAGCCACTACCTCGGCGCGGTTTACGGCATGGAGCGCATCATGGGCCGCGCGGACACCCCCGTCCGCCGCGTCCTCAACGAGGCCGCCCGGCTCTTCCTCGGCGCGCTGCCGCTGGTGTACGTCCTTACCGTGGTGGGGACCGACGAGCGGGGTAAGCCTGTCCTGCGCGGGCTGTTTCTCGGCGACGACGGCGAGTGCTTCGAGCAGGCGGCTGCGCTCGCGCTCCGGGTCAACTTCACCCTGCTCGACGAGCCGATCCGCAAAGCCGTCGTCCACCTCGACCCGGACGAGTTCGGGAGCACGTGGCTCGGCAATAAGGCTATCTACCGGACCCGCATGGCTCTGGCCGATGATGCGGAGCTCCTCGTCCTGGCCCCCGGCGTCCGCGAGTTCGGCGAGGACCCGGCGATCGACCGGCTCATCCGCAAGTACGGGTACCGCGGCACCCCCGCGACCCTCGACGCGGTCGCCCGGAACGAAGACCTGCGCGGCAACCTGAGCGCTGCCGCCCACCTCATTCACGGCTCGTCCGAAGGCCGCTTCCAGGTCACATACTGCCCCGGCGGGCTCACCCGCGAGGAGGTCGAAAGCGCGGGTTTCCGCTTCGGCGACCTCAGAGAGGCCGAGCGGCGCTATGCTGCCCTGGCGCCCGGCTGGAACGAGGTTGCGGGCGAGCGCGTTTTCTTCATCGGGAACCCCGGGCAGGGTTTGTGGGCCCACCGCGAACGCTTCAGCCCTCGGCCCTGAGCAGTTTTCGGGTTGATGTAGACCGGCGAAGCACTTCTCGACGCGGCTTTTCCGTCAAGAAAAGCCGCACGGAATGAGAGTTGAAAAGGCCGCAATCACTCGAAAACTGCTTTGAGCAGCCGCTTGTCGAGCGGCCACTTGTACCGCTTGACGATCCGCATGGAGTCCGCTTCGGGGTGCATAGGATTGGCGAGCACATTGCTTGCTTCCGGGACGAGCACGCTGGGCACCTCAAGCAGCAGGGAAGCACGCGAGGCGAGCCGGCGGCCTCCGGCGGCCTGCGTCAGGTCGGGCCGGGCCGCCCAGTCCTCCGGGAGAGCTTCCGCATCGAGCGTCCGGCGCGCAACCGTGTCCGGGGTTTCCAGCTTGAGCACTTGCGCCCGCGCGGGCAGGTCTGCGGCATCGAGCTCCATGTGGACAAGCGTTTCCAGCAGTGCCGTGGCCGGATGAAAGGTCAGGTAAAGCACCGGGCGCCCCCGGCGGTGCCGGCGCCCGGAGACGAGCAGCCCGCCCACTCCGTCCAGGGAGTCGTAGTTGCTGATCCGCCACAGGATCACTCGTTACGCGGCCATCCCGAAATCCAATTGCAGCAGCCACTCCTCCACCAGACGCGCACCGGCTTCGGTGCGCAGCATCTCCAGAGGCGTCCGCCCTTCAAAGCGTTTCTTGGCTTTGCGCAGCCATTGACCGGCCGCCGCGTCATCGCCGAAAACTTCTTCGGCCAGAGTCGAGATGCGCGCGATCCGAACCGCACGGTCCGACTCTTCGTGAGTCAGCGGCTCCTTCCGGCTCCGCCGGTGCACCAGCGTGCGGCGGGGCAGCACGTAGCTGAAGATCTCTTCGTCGGTCAGTCCATGGCTCGAAAGGGCTTCCAGCGATGCGAGGGGAAGCCTCTGGTCCACGAGGCGCGCGACATCGCGGTCGGAATGCAGCACGACCGAGCCGAGCTTTTGGGCCAGGCGCAGAAAAAAATGAGCATCGTCGGGATTTGGAACTTGAGGGCTCAGGCCAAACATCGTTGTCTCCAACGCAATCTGCCGTTATCCTAGCGGCATTCTGCGCGATGTGCAACGGCCTGAATCGAGTCAAGTTTTGGTGGAGGCGGCGGGAGTCGAACCCGCGTCCGAAACTGCTTGCGACAAAGAGAGGCTCCATGCTCAGTCTCGTTCCAGTGACTTCGCTTCCTACCCTCAGAACGGACAAGGTGAGCAGGACGCTAGTCCGATAATCTCGCCTCCACCACACGGACCGAGTGGGGAAGGCCAGCCTGCTGTATGACGTTCTCTCCGGGCCCACAGGCGAAGCTCGGGAAAACGGCAACTTAACTAATTAAGCTGCGAGTGCGAATTCAGTGTTGGCAATTCTGTTTTTGCAAGCGATTACGGGTGCCCGCCCCCCGGCATGCCTCTTTGTCCGAACCAGTCCCGTCGAAACCGTGACGCCCCCTCCCAAAATGATAACGCACCGGCACCGAACAAAAAAGACGGCATGAACAGAATCTGCTCATGCCGGGAGGCCAGTGACGCAACTTGGGTGATGCCGGGTGGAGCTGGATGGAGAGCGTCTGCTACCATCAACAACCAGCTTCGGAGTCACTTACCCTCTGAAGTGATCTCAGAATACCAGTTTTTTGGATTTTAGCAAGCGGGAGTCTACATATTTCCGGAGAAAGTTTTCCACAGAAGCTGCGCCGACGGTTCAAGTCGCGAGGAGTCGCCGTCACCCGGTCGGAAAGCGCCGGGGCGGGGCTGGGCGGTTCTTCGCCTTTGCGCATGGCACTGATCATTGCAAGCTCGGCATGCCTGAGCGGCATCGCCGTCGCGCTTTGGAACAGGTCCTCGTTGACGCGCATGCGCGAGGCCGAGCCCGGCAAGCCGGTACAGAAAGCACCCGATCGGGAGTTTGTTTAGCAGCGATTTTTCTGAAAATGCAGCGGGCCAAGCTGTCGTGAACATGGCTGTTCCGGGGGAAAAGCCACATCAGGTGCTTTCCGCGCTTACGGCATCGGGGAAACTGCTCTAGGAGCCGGTCCGGGCAGTCTGGCCCTTGCCGGCCGGCTCCGCCGGTTCGTGCTGGCCCTGGATCGCATCGCGCAACTCTTCCCACACCTTAACCGGCACGGACAGAAACGCGTTGACGACTTTGGGGTCGAACTGCGTGCCCGAACAACGGGCGATCTCGATGCGCGCGGAAGCGAACGGCGAGCCTGGGCGGTACGGCCGGTCCGAAGTGATGGCGTCCAGGGTGTCGGCAACGGCGAAAATGCGCGCGCCCAAGGGAATCTCCTCCCCATGGAGCTGCCGCGGGTACCCGCCGCCGTCGTAGTGCTCCTGGTGCGAGTAGACGATCTCCGCCGCCTCGCGCAGGAAGGGAATCTTGCGCACGATCTGGAAGCCGAGCACGCAGTGTTGGCGCATGGTGGCCAGCTCCTCCGGGTCCAGGCGCCCCGGCTTGAGCAGGATGGCGTCGGGAATGGCCATCTTGCCGATGTCGTGCAGAAACGCCCCGTGCTTGATGCTCTTCATGTCCGCATGGTCGACGCCCATGGACCGCGCCAGCGCGATAGTGAAGGCGGTCACCCGGCGCGAATGGCCCTCCGTTTCCGTGTCTTTCAGGTCGAGCGCGTCGCCGAGCGCTTCGAGCGTGGTGTCGTAGGAACGCTCGAGCTCGAACATGGAGTCGCGCAGCATCGCCGTGCGCTGGTCCGCGAGCTGCTCCATCGTGTTGCGGTGGACGGAGTCGCGGCGCGATTCGCTGCCGTGGGCCACCCCGCGCCCGATCGAGGCGAACAGTGCCGTTTCGTCGTATGGCTTGAGCAGGATGTCGAGCGCCCCGGCGCGCATGGCGGCCACCGCGGTTTCCGTCTGGTCGACCGCGGTGACCAGGATGACGGGGGTTTGGAGGCCGCGTCTGCGGATCTGCTCCAGCAGCTTCATGCCGTCGTAGTGGTCCATGATCAGGTCCGTCAGGATGAGCTCGAAGGTGCGCACCCCGAGCGCACGCAGCGCGTCCTCACCGTTACGCGCGCTCTCGACCGAGTAGCCCTCGCGCCGCAGCAGCGAAACCAGCAGGGTGCGTGCGGAAGGGTCGTCATCGACGACGAGGATGCGTTCACCGGCCATCGCTGCTTCGCTCCTCCTTGCCGCTCGAGCGCGTAAAACCTGCATTAGAGTGCCATAACCATGCACGCATTACCATGGCGGCGGCTGCGCGGGTGCCCCGGAGTGCAACATTCACTCCGGCAAACCCGCCGCTCCATTTTGCGACGAAAACCCTTGCGGCAATAGGGTAATGTAAAGCTGTTTGCTTTTCTTTCCCTGGATTTTTCCACAGCTGTTCCAGACGGTCAGACAGAGGAGTTCCCCTTGTTCGTCTTTGATCAACGCCAGCGCGTTTCCTCGGGGATCGCGGCGGTGGAAGTACAAGAGTTGAGTTCCGAGCAGAAGCAGAGGGATGTGTTCGAGGCCCACCGGCACCGCGTGTTTTCCGTGTCTTACTACATGACCGCGAACGAGGTGGAAGCCGAGGAGATCCTGACGGGAACCTTTGTGCAGGCGTTTACCCGCACCCCGGCCCCGGATGCGGCGGGGGTCGACCGGGCGCTGCTCGACGAGCTGCAGCGCAGGTTTTCGCTCTCGCCCGCTCCGCCCGCGGCCTCGGACGGAGGTGCTGCCCTGGGCCGGACGCAGGTGCGCCGCACCGATATGGAAGAAGCCGTCGCGACCCTGCCGCCGTGCGAACGGCTGGTGTTCCTGCTCAGGGACGTGGAGGGTTACGCGCCGGCGCGGATCGCCGGACTGCTCGGCTGCGAGGAGGCCGAGATCGCGAGGACTCTGTTCTCCGCGCGCCTTCGCATGCGCAACGCCATCGCTCGATTGCAGGCGAGGGAAGCGCCGGTTTCGGGGCTTCTCGCCGCGGAAGAGCCCGCCCTTATGCACGG
>CAXUHL010000045.1:0-2170 GCA_964250745.1 uncultured Acidobacteriaceae bacterium | reverse complement strand
ATGCACGGGTAAGGCACTCGCCTTCCATCGCGACGTCATCCGGCCAGCGGTTCCGTCTTGAGACCGGCTCTGCGCGCAGCCCAGCCCGCTTTGGTGACCTGGCGGCTCCGGCCCAGTGCAAGCGCTCCGTCCGGCACGCTTTCGGTAATGCAGGAAGCCGCCGCCACATAGGCACCCGCGCCGATCGCGAGCGGGGCCACCAGGACCGAGTCGCTGCCGATGAAGGCGCCCGCGCCGATCGTGGTCGCGTGTTTGTGCTCGCCGTCGTAGTTGCACACGATGGTCCCCGCCCCGATGTTCGCGCCGGCCCCGATCGTGGTGTCCCCCAGGTAGGCGAGGTGGTTGGCCTTGGCTCCGCTTTCCATGCGCGTCTTTTTCAGCTCCACGAAGTTGCCGATGTGCGCGCCGGTCCCGACCTCGCTGTCGGGCCGGATGTGGGCATAGGGGCCGATGAAAGCGCCGTCTCGGATCGTCGAGCCGGACAGGATACAGCCCTGGCGGATAAGCACTTCGTCGCCCAGGGTCATGTCTTCGAGCACGGAATAGGACCGGATGCGGCAGCCCGCGCCGATCGTGGTCGCCCCCAGGATCTGCGTGAACGGTTCGAGGATCGTGTCCGGCCCGATGCGGGCGCCGGCATCGATGCGCACGGTTTCCGGCTGGAAGATGGTCACGCCCGCCGCCATGTGGCGCGCCGCGGCTGCGCGCCGGAGCGCCGTGTCGAGCGCCATCATCTCCGCGATGGTGTTCGCGCCCAGGATCTCCGCTGCCGATGGTGCTTCGAGGGCCAGGACGCGCCCGCCCGCTTGCGTGAAAAGCCGCGCGCAGTCGGTCAGGTAGAGCTCGCCGCTCGCATTGCCCGTGCTGAGCCGCCCGATGTGGGCGCGGAGCGGTTCGAGCGCGAAGGCGTAAATGCCGGAGTTGATCTCGCGGATGCCGGCCTGCCCCGGCGCGAGGTCTTTTTCCTCGACGATCGCGGCGATCTCCGGCGAGCCCTCGGCGCGGCGCACGATGCGGCCATACCCGAACGGCTCCTCGACCCTGGCCGAAAGCACGGTCATGGCGGCTCGCTCAGCTTCGTGAAACCGGCGCAGCTCCGCGACGGTCCCGCTTTCGAGCAGCGGTACATCGCCCGAGAGCACGAGCAGGCTTCCGTAGCCGGTGAGCGCGGGCAGCGCCTGCTGGATGGCGTGGCCCGTGCCTTTTTGTTCCGTTTGCAGCACGAAACGGACGCCGGTGTGCTCGACCGCCCCGCGGACCGCCTCGGCTTCGTGGCCGACGATGACGTAAATATCCTCCGGCCGCACCAGTGCCAGGGCCGCCTCGAGCACGTGCGCCAGCAGCGGCTTGCCGCCGACCTCGTGCAGCACCTTGGGCCGCCTGGACCGGAGCCGGGTGCCCTTGCCCGCGGCCAGAATCGCGACCGCCGTGCGCGTCACCGCGCGCCCCCCAGTTGCTGACGGAGCGCGGGCGGGACCGGGATAGTCACGTCGATCGGCTGCGCCGGGCCGAGGTCGAGCTTCGACAACGGATCGCCGAACTCGGACGCATTTCCCACCACGAGCACCGCCACTTTGGACGCGTCGATGCGGGCCTTCGCGACCCGTTCGAGGTCGGCGACCGTCACCTTCTCGACCCCGGCGCGGTAACGCTCCAGGTAGTCGGCGGGGTAGCCGTAGAAGGCCAGTCGTCCGGCAGCGGCGAGCACCTTGCCGGGCGTGTCGTAGTTGAAGATGAAGCCGTTCAGGACCTGGTCCTTGGCCAGCTTGAGTTCGTCCTCGGTGAATGGCATGGAGGCCAGCTCGCGGGTCTGCTTCAGCATTTCAGCGGCAGCCGCTTCCGTGCTCGCGCTTTTGGTGGTCGCCACGACGCGCAACAGCCCCGGATGGTCCCAGGAAGAGCCGACCCCGCCGCTGACGCTGTAGGCCAGGCCGAGCTTGGTGCGGATGTTTTGAAACAGCCGCGAACCGAAACCGCCGCCGAAGATCTCGTTGAGCACGGAAAGCGTGTAGTAGTCGGGGTCGTCGCGGCGGATGCCGAGACCCAGAATCCACACGTTGCTCTGGTTCACGTCCTTCTTGTCGACCAGGTAGAGGCCGGGCTTGGGACCGGCAAAGGGCTCCTTGGGTTGGACGATCGCCGGGCCTTTCGGCAGCGCGCCGAAGGCCGC
>CAXUHL010000044.1:395-15770 GCA_964250745.1 uncultured Acidobacteriaceae bacterium | reverse complement strand
ACTTCCTTCGTATCGAGGTTGGTCAGGGTCACGGTGGCGTTCGCGATCACCGCGCCGCCCACATCGGTGACCGTACCGAGGATATCGGCCGTGTTGCTTTGTGCCCCGGCGTAGGGCGCGGACGGGAGCAGCATGCACCCGGTCATCATCGCTACCCCTGCCGCGAAACGTGCGCGTCGTGCTGCTGCCTCAGAAAAGATTGCAATTGTGCGTGTCTGTTTCAATCGTTTGTCCTCGCTGCGGGGGGTGGGTAAACACAGAACCCCCCATCGCAGTAGAGAAAGTACCTGCTCGGGGGCGACTCTGGCAAGGGTTTGGCGCACGGAAAAACAAGCTGCTTTTACCCCTGCCGCTAACCACACTCGAATGAACGATTTAGCTGTTTACCCGGAAAGGTCCGCCGCGCCCCGGACGGAGCGAAACGGTGCACCCGCGAACGCATGTCGGCAACAGAAGTCAACCGATTGTTCAGGCCGCGAACGCTGGAAACGATTTCAGGCGGACAGCGCCGCGCTCAATGCGCGCACTACCCGCTCGATCGCGCCCCGGCTCAGGTACGGGTGCAGCGGCAGGCTCAGGACCTTCGCCGCCGCGGCGGTCGCGTGCGGAAGCGCACCCATCGCCCGGTAAGGCCTTTTCCCGGAGGCGAACACAGGCTGCCGGTGCATCGGAACCGGGTAATGCACGGCGGTCGGCACCCCCGCCTCGGCCAGCGTATGCGCGACCGCTTCCCTGCCCTCGATTTCAAGGGTGTACTGCGCGAAAACGTGCGTCCGGTCGGGCAGCAGAGCGGGCAGCCGCAGCTTGCCCTTCTTTTCAAGCGCCAGCAGCGCGCCCGAGTACGCGTTCGCGTTCTCCCCCCGCGCGACCAGCTCCCGGTCGAAGACATCGAGCTTGCCCAGCAAAACCGCCGCCTGGAGCGTGTCGAGCCGGCCGTTGATGCCGATCTCCGCGTGCCGGTAGCGCACCTCCTGCCCGTGGTTGCGCAGCCGGTGCATCCGGAGCGCGAGCGCGTCGTCGTCGGTGAAGCACGCGCCGCCGTCCCCGTAGCAGCCCAGCGGTTTGGACGGGAAAAAGCTGGTGCAGCCGATGGTGGACAGCGCGCCCGAGTGGCGGCCCCGGTACACCGACCCGAAGCTTTGCGCGGCGTCCTCGACGACCGGGAGCCCAAAAGCGTTGATCTCGTCCATGTCGGCCGGCTGACCGTAGAGCGAGACCGGCAGGATCGCCTTGGTCTTCGGGGTGATCGCGTCCGCGACCAGGGCCGGGTCGAGGTTGTACGTCGCCGGGTCGATATCGACGAGAACGGGCACAGCCCCGAGCAGCGCGATCGTCTCGCCGGTCGCGAAAAACGTAAAAGGGCTGGTAACGACCTCGTCCCCGGAGCCGATCCCGAGCGCCATCAGGGCGAGCAGGAGCGCGTCGGTGCCGCTCGAGCAGGAGATGCAGTGCCCGACGCCGAGCCGCGCGGCCAGGCGTGCTTCAAGCTCACCGACCTCCGGGCCCAGGATGTACTGGCCGTGGTCGAGCACCCGGTGAATGCGGGCGTCGATGTTCTGTTTCAAACCCTTGTACTGGGCCTGCAGGTCGATGAACGGGAGCGCTGCGGTCACCCGAGCCGCTCCAGCATCTGCTCGGGCGTCATGCGGATGCAGGTGAAAATCGGCGTGTCGCGCAGGGTGTAAGGACTGATCTCGGTTTCACGCAGCTTCTGGACCAGGTCCAGGAAGTCCTCAGGGTAGTTGGTCTCGAACGCCACGACCCACTCCTGATCGTCGATGCCGAAGGAGTAGGTGGTGTTGAGCTTGACCCGGGGGTACTCCTGGCCGATCCGAATGTGCTCGTTCATCAAACGCTGGCGCTCCTCCTGGGGCAGCAGGAACCAGGCGCGCGTCTTCCAGAACGGGTAGATGAAGATGTAGCGCTGGCCGCCGGGGCGCAGCTTGGTGCGGGACTCGGTCTGGTCCGCTTCCTCGCCGCTGATGATGTACTGGCTGCGCTTGGTCATCGAGAGATAACTGTACGGGGTTTGGAGCCAGCCGCCGAGCGGGGTCGCGAGCAGCTCCGCCCGCATCTCGTTCAAGTCGTCGACCGAGTAGCAGATGGTCCACAGGACCATGTCGCAGTCGCCGCGCAGGCCCACGGTCGAGTAGGAAAGCGTGAGCATGCGGCCGGGCTGGTTCCAGCGCTGCACCGTGCCGGCGAACAGGCGCTTGTGCTCGGCTTTCTGATCGGCGGGCAGGCGGCGCCACTCCGGCAAGACCTTGTAGAAGGTGAAGCCGATGATCTGGCGGCGCACCGCTTTCTGCCCGCGGCGGGCGAACTCCGCGCCCGGATCGGTCGCTTCAGGGGTCAGGACGGCATCAGCCATGAAAGAGTTCCTCTTCCCATGAGCTTATCGCAGGGCTCATTACTTCCGTGACGTTGTTGGCTTTCGTTTTCCGGGGGAGACTGAGTGCGTGATGGAGAAGTTTCATATCGTGCTGGTCAAACCGGCGGGCTACGCGCACAGCGAAGCTTTTCGCGAGGTCGCGGAAGGATTGACCTCCGCGCTCGGCTCGCTGGGGCATGCGGCGGTCCTCGGCGAAAATACGCTGGACCCGTCGGCGACCAATATCGTCCTGGGCGCGCACCTGCTGGCGGAGACCGAGGCGTTGGCCCTGCCGGCGAGCACGGTGGTCTACAACCTGGAGCAGCTCGGCGGGGCGGAGCTGCCGGCCTGGTACCCGGCGCTGGCCGCGCGGATGCGGGTCTGGGACTATTCCGAGCTCAACCTCCCTTTTTGGGATCGGACCGCCTGCCTCGCACCCGTGCAGATCGTGCCGGTCGGCTTTGCGCCCGTGCTGGCGAGGATCGCGGACGCCTCCGAACAGGACATCGACGTACTCTTCTACGGCTCGCTGAACGAGCGGCGCCGGGCCGTGCTGCTGCGTCTGGAGGCGGCGGGTGTACGCGTCCACCATGCGTTCGGCGTGTACGGGGCGGAGCGGGACGCGCTGATCGCGCGCTCGAAGCTCGTCCTGAACGTGCATTTTTACGAGTCGAAGGTGTTCGAGGTGGTGCGGGTCTCGTACCTGCTCGCGAACGGCAAGGCCGTCCTCACGGAGCCGTCGCCGGACCTTGGCGGCCTCGCCGGAGGAGTGGCGGTCTTTTCGTACGACGAGCTGGCGCGCGGGTGCCTGGACTTTCTGGCCAATGACAAGGCGCGCAAAGTCCTGGAGCTGCGCGCGCGCATGCTGTTCCGGGAGCGGGATCAGGCGGCGCTGCTCGGCCCGGCACTGGCGGCACTGGCCGTGCCGATCGCCCCGGCGCAGAGCCTGCCGCGCAAGCTGAACCTGGGCAGCGGCAAGGACTGGCGCGAGGACTGCCTGAACGTCGACATCAACGACTACTGGCGGCCGGACGCGGTGCTCGATCTTTCACAGCCGCTGGAGTGGCCTGTCGCGGTCGAAACCGGGCGCTTCGGACAGGTTGCCCTCGAGCCCGGCTGGTTCGACGAGATCGCGGCGAACGACGTACTCGAACACATCCCCAACCTCATGGCGGCCATGTCGGCGGCACTCCGGCTGCTGCGGCCCGGAGGCATCTTCAACATTCATGTGCCCTACGACCTTGCCTGCGGGGCCTGGCAAGATCCGACGCACGTGCGGGCGTTCAACGAGCGCAGCTGGCTCTACTACACCGAGTGGTTCTGGTACATGGGCTGGACCGAGTCCCGGTTCTCGATCGCCAAGCTCGAGTTCGTGCTGAGCCCGCTCGGCGAAAGTCTGAAAGGCAAGGTCGACGGGGAAGAACTGATCCGGACCCCGCGCGCGATGGATTCGATGCGCGTGCACCTGCGCAAGCAATTGCTTTCCGAAGCCGAACGGGCGACGGTCGAAGGCTACCTGCGGCGGCCGGAGCGCCGGCCGGCCACTCTCACCGCACGTATCGATCAACGATCTTCAACCCTCGCCTAGGAAAGCTTCGTGGAATTGAATCTCGATCCGAAAGCACGCGGCATACTGACCCTAGCGACAGAAGACCATGCGCGGCTGCACTTCTCGCAGCTCGGCGAGGACTGCTTCCTGTGGCACCGCTTCGGCAACCGCGCGGGCGGATTCTACGTGGACGTCGGCTGCCACGACCCGCTGCGTTACTCGAACACCCACCTTCTGCACCGGGCGCTCGGCTGGCGCGGCATCAATCTCGACGCGGACCCACGCGCGATCGCGAGATTTCGAGCGGCGCGTCCGGACGACATCAACATTCACATCGGGGTGGCTGAGGAGCGGGGCAGCCGCGAGTTTCACCTCTTCCACGACGGCGCGGTTAACACCTTCGACCGCGCACTGGCCGGGGAGCGGGCCGGTCAGTTCCGCCGCGGCGAAACGGTTACCGTGCCGACCTGCCCCTTGTCGGAGATCCTCGACCGTGCCATGCCAGCGGACATCGTCGTCGACTACCTGAACGTCGACTGCGAGGGCTGGGATCGCGAGGTTCTGCTCTCCAATGACTGGACGAAGTACCGCCCCGAGGTGATCAGCGTCGAGATTCACGGCCTGGACCTTGAAAATGCCGGTGCTGACCCGACAGTCGCCTTTCTCAGGCAGCAGGGTTACAGGATGCGGTCTCACTACTACGTCACGACTTTTTTCGAGCGTGTCGACCGATGAAAATCCTGTACCTGTCGGGCGGGGAAATGCCGGACTATCAGTGCGACATGCTCTTCCACGGTCTGCGGGAGCTTTTGGGGCCGGAGGTCGTCGATGCCCGGCGGCTTTGGTACATGTACCGTTCGGAAGTCACGCCGGAGATCAAGCAGCGCCTTTATGGACGCGGCTTCACCGTCTATGGCCGGCTCGGCGAAGTGGCGGTCGACCGCGAAGACCTGCGCGCCAAGGTCGAAGCGCGCTACTTCGACTACGTGATTTACGGCTCCGCGTGGCGGAATCTGGACGGCTTCGACCTGGTCCGCCGAAATTATCCGGCCTCGCGCATCGCATTTATCGATGGAGAGGATGGACCGATGCTGCGCGGCGATTTACTCGGCCTCGGGCTGTACTTCAAGCGCGAGTGCACCCGGGCCATGCGGCAATGCCTTCCGATCGGCTTCGCGATCCCGAAGGACGCGGTACGCCGCTCCGTGCCGGCCAAAACCAAAGCGCTGGCGACTGTGATTCCCGGAAGACTCGAAACGTACGTTTTTGACGACGAGCAGGCCTACTACGACGACTACGCGACGAGCATGGTCGCGATCACAACCAAGAAGGCCGGCTGGGACTGCCTCCGCCACTACGAAATTCTGGCGAACGGCTGCGTGCCGCACTTCATCGACCTCGAGAAGTGCCCGTCCCACACCCTGACCGCGCTGCCCAAGCGCTTCCTGCTGAAGGCGAGGCGCTGGCCGGCAGTGCCGACGGCCATTTGCGAGGACACGTTTGAGGCCTGCCGCCGGTTCACCGCCGAGCACCTGACCACGGAAGCCCTGGCCCTGCGCTTCCTGGACGCCATGCGGTCGGGCAGGAGCGCCGTGCGCATGGCCGAGCTCGCGGTCAGTCCGCCATCAGCAGCACTTCAGTCGACTTGATCAGCGCGGTGACCGCGTCACCCTTCTTGAGCTCCATCTCCTCGACGCTTTGCCGGGTGATGACGCTTTCGATCAGGTTCTCGCCCACGCGCACGGTAACCTTGGCGGTGACCACGCCGAGCGCGATCTCCTCGATGGTGCCGCGCAGCTGGTTCCGGGCGGAGATTTTCTTGTTCTGGCTCATGGTTCGCTCCGTTTTCGTTCTTCAGGTGTCGATAAAGAGAGGGTATACTTCGCGGGCATGTCAGAGAAAATCATCGCCGGGTTGGCCGGCTTCATCATCGCCGTGATCGGGGCGACGGGCTACTTTGGGGTCGCCCTGCTGATGGCTATCGAGTCGGCCTGCGTGCCGCTGCCGTCGGAGATCATCATGCCTTTCGCGGGCTACCAGGTGTACCTCGGCCACCTGACGCTGTGGGGCGTTGCGACGGCGGGGGCTCTGGGGTGCAATCTGGGCTCGCTGGTCGCCTACTGGGTCGGCGCGGCGGGCGGCCGGCCCCTGGTCGAGCGCTTCGGGCGCTACGTGCTCCTGAGCCGGGCGGACCTGGACCGGACCACGCGCTTTTTCGAGAAATATGGCTCGGCGACAGTGCTGGTGGGGCGTCTGCTGCCGGTGGTGCGGACCTTTATCGCCCTCCCCGCCGGGATCGCGCGAATGCCTCAGTTGAAGTTCCACCTTTACACCTTTCTTGGCTCGTGGCCCTGGTGCTTCGTGCTGGCGTACGTAGGGGCGAAGCTGGGAGACCGCTGGAACAACGACCCACGCTTCAAGGAAATTTTTCACCGCTTCCATCTGGCGGTGGAGCTGGTGCTCGTCGCGGCGATCGTCTGGTTCGTCTGGAGCCACCTGAAGCGGTCGCGGGAGCCTGCGGCGGCGTAGCGGCTTGCCAAAGCCGGGCGGGGGGGAGAAACTAAGCGTTTGGAGCTACAAAGCTCCGAGGGCGCACCTCGCGCAAAGGACACAGGCACAGAATGGAAGCAATGGAGAAGCCCAAGCCGCCGACGGGCAAGCTCGGCGTGATGGTGGTGGGCATGGGCGCGGTGGCGACGACCTTGATCGCGGGCGTCGAGGCGGTACGCAAGGGGCTGTCGAAGCCGATCGGCTCGCTGACGCAGATGGGCCACATCCGGCTCGGCAAGCGGACCGACGAGCACTCGCCGTTGATCAAGGATTTCGCGCCGCTGGCCGATCTGAACGACATCGTCTTCACCGGCTGGGATATTTACGACGAAAACATGTACCAGGCCGCGTCGACGGCGAATGTGCTGGAGCGGTCGCACCTTGAAACGATCCGGCCGTTTCTTGAAGCGATCAAGCCGATGCCGGCCGTCTTCGACCAGCACTACGTCAAACGCCTGAGCGGCACGCACGTGAAGCAGGGCCGCTCGAAGTGCGACCTGGCGCAGCAGCTCAGGTCCGACATCGCGGCGTTTTCGGCCACCGTCGAACGCGTGGTCGTGATCTGGTGCGGTTCGACCGAGATCTTCATCGAGCCGACGGCGGTTCACGCTACGCTGGCCGCGTTCGAGGAAGGGCTGAACAACGACGACCCGGCGATCGCGCCCTCGCAGATTTACGCGTACGCGGCGCTCAAGGAAGGCGTCCCCTTCGCGAACGGCGCGCCGAACCTGACGGTGGACCTGCCGTGCATGGTCGAGTTGGCGAAGCAGACGAAGACGCCGATCTGCGGCAAGGACTTCAAAACCGGGCAGACGTTCTTGAAAACCGTGCTCGCGCCGGCGTTCAAGGCGCGCATGCTCGGGGTCGCGGGCTGGTACTCGACCAACATCCTGGGCAATCGCGACGGCGAGGTCCTGGACGACCCGGAGTCGTTCAAGACCAAGGAAGAGTCGAAGCTGGGAGCGCTCGAGTACATCCTGCAGCCGGAGCTGTACCCGGACTTGTACTCGGATATGTACCACAAGGTGCGGATCAACTATTACCCGCCGCGTGGCGACAACAAGGAAGGCTGGGACAACATCGACATCTTCGGGTGGCTCGGGTACCCGATGCAGATCAAGGTGGACTTTCTGTGTCGGGATTCGATCCTCGCCGCGCCGCTCGCGCTCGATCTGATCCTGTTCATGGACCTGGCGAAGCGTACGCCGGAGCTTGCCGCGGCGGGTATCCAGGAGTGGCTGAGCTTCTATTTCAAAGCCCCGCAAACGGCGGAAGGCTTGTATCCCGAGCACGATCTGTTCATCCAGCTGATGAAGCTCAAGAACACGCTCCGGCACGTGATGGGCGAGGAGCTGATCACGCACCTGGGGCTGGAGTACTACGAGCAGTAAGGCCCCATAGCTGTCCCGAACACGCTTCCGCCGTGTACCATGGCGGCCATGCGCGCGATCAAACGTTTCCCCCTCGTTTGCCTGCTTTCGCTTCTGGCCGCCTCGTGCATGGCCGGGGCCGCCTTCGCCCAGGACTGCTCGGTGGTCCCCTGGACCGCGGGCGTCGACTACAGCCTCGGCACGGTCGTCCGCTACGGCCCGAACGGCGGCTTGTACAAGGTCGTCAACGTCGTCGCCGACGGCACGGACGCCACCGACCCCACCATCAGCACCTGGTACTGGGCCCCGGCTTCCTGCAACCCGGTGACCGGCCGAATCGTGCTGCCGGACAAGGTCATCGCAGGCTACTACCCGAACTGGAAGCCCTCACCGCCGCGCATCCGCGACCTGAACCCGAACTACAACCTGATCTACCTCTTCGCGGCGATCCCGGTCGGCGGTGCCCCGGGGACCACCGGAGCCGTCTCATGGACCGCTCCCGGCGACGGGCGCGGAGCGGCGACCAACCTAGTAGCCGACATCCGCTATGCGCGAACAGTGCAAGGCCGCCGGATCCTCCTCTCGGTCGGCGGGGCCGGCAACGGCATGAGCTTCCCGACCCGCGCGAAGTCGCAGGCGTTTCTGGACAGCGTCGAAGCATTGATCGGGCAGTTCGGCGGCATCGACGGGCTGGACTGGAACACTTTCGAAGGCAGCCAGGCACCGGACACCGGCGAGATGATCTGGATCAGCCTCCAGCTCAAGCAGCGCTACCCGGGATTCCTCATCACCGCGCCCCCCGCGCCGTGGAACCAGGTGGACCGGGACTTCTGCAAGGCCATGCTCGAGGCCGGGGCTCTCGACTATGCGGCGCCGCAGTATTACGACGGGCCGAACCTGGCCGATCCTTCCTATGTGGCGAGCAACCTGCCGGCCTGGGTGTCGCTGCTCGGCGCGGACCATGTGGTTCTCGGCCTGGGAATCAACAATCTGCCCATCTACATGAGCGAGTCGCAGGCGGTCGCGACCTGGAACGCGGCGGAGGCGGCTTACCCGGCGGTGCGTGGCGCGTTCGACTGGGAGGTCGGGACGGACGAGACGCAGGGGTGGCCGTTCGCGACCGGGGTGGCTCCCTTGATCAAGTAGCCGTCAGGGATGACTCTGCTCCGGCTTGTCGTCGTTGTCCGCCCACAGCTTGATGCCGCCGAGAAGCCCGTCCTGGTTCGAGACCAGGTTTACGTCCTTGGGCAGCGGAAAGTTGACGAGCTTGGCATTGCCCCCGCCGATGTAGAGGGAGTCCCAGTTGAAGGTGTGGGCGGTCTGGTCGATCGCCTTCTGGAGCAGCTTGTTCCACTTCTTGGGGCCGTACTCCTTCAAGCCGCGCCGGCCCAGATAGTCCTCGTATTCCCGGCCCTTGCGGAACGGATGGTGGCCCAGCTCGAGCCCCGGGGCGAGGCGTCCGCGAGTAAACAAGGCCGAGCCCATGCCGGTGCCGAGCGTCAGCACCAGTTCGACGCCGACGCCCTTGATCGCGCCGTAACCCTGGACGGCGGCATCGTTCGCGACCCGGGTCGGCTTGCCCCATTGCTTTTCAAGCTCGCCCTGCAGGTCGAAGCCGACCCACTCCGGATGGAGGTTGGCTGCGGTCAAGGTGCGGCCGCTCTTGATGACGCCGGGAAACCCGGCCGAAACCCGGTCGAACTCCGGGACGTCCGCGCGCAGCTTTTCGAGCTCGCCGAGCACGCGCTCGGGTGTGGGCTTGATTGGCGTTTCGGTCCGCAGGCGCCGGGTGATGGGCTTGGCTTCGGCGTCGAGCGCCATGATTTTCAGGCCTGTACCGCCGATATCGATGGCCAGCGTGATGGGGTGTTGAAGGTTTTCGAGGGATGTCGAGCTCGGGTGCGCTTCCGCCATGAAGTCCATTTGCGGATAAGTGTAAAAGTTTTTCGCCGCCTCGCGCGCGGTTTTTCATGCGCCGCCCCGCAGCCCGCGAGTCGAGCGCAACCGTTCGGCGCATACTGGGTCTATACATATGTCGCTTGCCCAGGCAGGCGGAGGTCCCCTTCCATGCCGAAACGCTCCCTCGCCCTTGCCGCCTTCGCGCTCGCCTCCCTGTCCGGAACGGCGGCCCCGGCCCAGTTCGGTTCGCCGGGGCAGCAGACCGGGCAAACGCCGACACCCCAAACCGTCCCACAAACCGCCCCGGTACCCGCGCCGGCTCCCAACCCGACCGACAAGGGCGATAAATCCAAGAAGGACGCCAAGCCCGCCCCCGCGCCGGTCGAGCCCACCAAGCCGGTGCCGCTCGAAGCCAAGGTCGGCCCGAACGGGGTCGTGCAGGGCGTCAAGCAAGGCAGCGACGAAGACGTGAGCGCGGTCGGCACGCGCAATATCGGCGGCCGCGGCCTGGGCAACTGGTACTCCACGAACACGGAGATCGGCGAAGGCAAGCAGTACTCGGTCGAGCTCGAAAAGAGCACCAAGTTCATCAATGACCCGGTCGTGACCGAGTACGTGAACCGAATCGCGCAAAATCTGGTCAAGAACTCCGACGCGCGCGTCCCGTTCACCGTCAAGGTCGTGGACTCGGACGAAATCAACGCGTTCGCGCTGCCGGGCGGCTTTTTCTACGTCAACTCCGGGCTCATCCTGAACGCGGACAACGAGGCCGAGCTGGCCGGGGTGATGGCGCACGAGATCTCGCACGTGGTGGCGCATCACGCGGTGCGCGAGCAGACCCGGGCCAACTACGCCCAGTTCGGGACCATCCCGCTCATCTTCGTCGGCGGCGGGCTGGGCTACGGCATCTATGAAGCGGCCAACATAGGCATCCCTCTGACGTTCCTGCAGTTCTCGCGCGAGTTCGAGGCGCAGGCGGACTTCCTGGGCACGCAATACCTCTACCACGCCGGGTACGATCCGCAGGCGCTGATCTCGTTCTTCGAGAAGGTCCAGAACCTGGAAAAGCGCAAACCGGGCCTGGTCGCGCGGGCGTTCGAAACGCACCCCGCGACGCCGGACCGGATCGCGCGCACCCAGGAGGAGATCGCGACGCTGCTGCCGGCGCGAAGCCAGTACCTGGAAACGACGTCCGAGTTCGATGACGTGAAGGCGCGCCTGGCGCGGATCGAGAACAAGCGCAAGCTCGACGATAAGAAGAAAGGCAACGGACCCACGCTGCGCAAGGCCGGCGGCGACCCGAATGCCAACCCGCAGGACCCGAATGCACAGCCCGGGGACGACCGGCCCACCCTGCACAAGCGCGACGACTCAAGCAGCTAGCGCTTGCCGGGCCATAAGAAACCCTCGCCGTACCTCGGCATCGTGCTCGAGCTTGACCCGGCTCTGTCGCGCGACGTACTGGAATCCATGGAAAACCCTCCGGGCGCGGTCCCGAAGCGGGAAGCGCGACGGTCCGCCGGGCGGCGGCTTAAGGCGGTCTTCCTGCCACGGTGAAGCGCGGAGAGCTTTTCCATATGGCTTTTCGCGCCGGAAAATCCACGTTCGCGCCGGTTTGGTCCCCTTCGCTTTGAGGAAAACCGCCCTAAGCCCGACCCTTGAGCATGCGCAGTACCAGCACCACCAGGATTGCCGCCAGCGCGAGCTTCAGCATTTTTTGCACTTCGCGAAGATGACGGCCTGGAGCCGGTCGCGCAGGGAGTCGGGCAGCTCGTACAGCACGTTCGAGCGGTACACCTCGATCGTCTTGCGCGTGGTCGTCACGGTAATGGTGCAGTGTTCGCAGCCGGCGAGGTGCCGGTCCAGCTCCGCGCGGAGCGTGGGGTCGACGGTTCCGTCGAGCAGGTCATCGAGGTGCACGAGAAACTCAGAGCAGATCACTTTACGCCACCATTCCCATCTTTCCGATCCTTGCCTGCCGCCCCGTCCGCGTTTCTGTTACTGAAGTACCGGTTGAGCCGCTCCCGGAGCTGCAGACGTGCCCGCAGGAGACGCGACTTGACCGCCGGGATGCTCAGGCCGAGCGACTCCGCCGTTTCCTCGGTCGAAAGCCCTTCGACGTCGCGCAGCACGAACACGACCCGGAAACCCGGCGGCAGCCCATTGACCGTCTTCTTCAGGATCTCCGCCAGCTCAGACTGCCCGTACTGCTGCTCGGGACTCGGCCCCCAGTCGGCCAGCTCGCGCGGCATCGAGCCTTCTTCCGTTTCCACGTCCTCGTCGATCGAAACCATCTTGCCGGTCCGGCGCTTGCGCAGGCGCATCAGGCTTTCGTTGACCGCGATCCGCACCAGCCAGGTGTAGAACTTGGAGTTGCCCTGGAACTGGTTCAGCTTTTCGTACGCCTTCAGAAACGCGTCCTGCACCACGTCTTCCGCGTCCTCGCGATTCTGCGTGATGTGCTGCGCGATTCGAAACACCTGGCGGTCGTACTGCTTTACCAGCTTCTCGAACGAGGCCGTGTCGCCCGCTTTCGCGAGGTTCACGAGCCGGACATCCGGGTGCTCCTCAATCGCCAGCGCGGCGAGCGGGGGCGCACCCGGCGCTTGTTCCTGCTTGGTACTTAGAGATTGGATGGGTGGCATAGCGTGCGGCTTCAGCCTTTTGCGCCTTTCTTTGTCGTCCCTCCCATCGTATCGCGCTCCCGGCCGCCGAACGGCAGTGCTGTTCACGGTACGGGGGTAATGTGCCGGAAGCGATTGCTCATGGCTTCCCCCCGCGCGCTCGCTTAGTCTGTGGAAGAAGGACTCCGACGCTGCCTTGACCCCCTCCCCCATGCTCGCGCGCCTGCTCGCCACGCTCGTTCTTCTCTTGTCGCTTGGCCTCGACGGCTTGGCGGCGACACACAAGCGAGGCAGGCATGCACCGGCCAAGGCCCATGCTTCCGGCAAGCGGCCCTCCGCCGCGGCCCGGCACGGCGGCCGGCCCCGCCCGGTGGTCATCGTCAAGCGGCACGGCCGCCACCGGGTGCTCACGGCGCGCGACCGGGCCAGGGCCCAGCAACTGACCCACGCCTTTGTCGCCTCGTCCGAGCTGCGGCCGATGGCGCAGCAGCTCGGCAACTACCGAAGCCCGGCGGCCTATGCGGCTGTCGAGGGTTACGCGCGGGCGCACACAGGCGCCGCACGCGCGGCGGCGTACCTGGCGCTGGGCCACAGCTACCTGCTCGACCACCGTTACACCGACGCGCTCACGGCCCTGAATGGGGCCAACCTGCCCGGCAACACGCTCGGCGACTATTCGGAGTACTTCGCGGCGCAGGCCAACCTGCAAAGCGGCCAGCTCCCGGCGGCCGAGGCGCTGCTGGGCGGGTTCGCGGCCCGGCACCCGGACAGCGTATTCGTGCCGCAAATCCCGGTCCTCGAAGCCAACCTGCTCACGGGCGAGAACCAGCCCGACCGCGCCCTCGCAGTGCTGCGCGCGCACACGGGCGAGCCGCTTGCCGCCAAGCCGGACTACCTCCTGGCCTCGGCCAAGGCGCAAGCGGCGCTGGGGCAAAGCGCCGAGGCACTCACGCTGTACCGGCGCGTGCTCAACGATGCCCCGCTCAGCCCGGAGGCCTCGGCGGCCCAGCAGCACCTGCAGCAAAGCGGCCAGTGGTTGGCGCTCTCGCTGGCCGAGCGGCGCAGGCACGCCGACGCGCTGTTCAACGGAGGCAGGTTCGCGGATGCAGCGGCGGAGTTCCGCACGTTGTCCTCCGACCCCGCCCTAACCTCCAACGAGCGCGACGGACTGCTGCTCGCGGCGGCCTCCTGCGATTTCAAGCTCAAGAAGCTCTCAGCCGCCTCGCTTGCGACCATCCCGGACGCGGACGGCGACAACGGCGCGCACCGGCTCTACCTGCTGATGGAGATCGCGCGCAACAACATCGACCTCACGCAGCAGCAGGCGTTGGTGGACCAGTTGCGGACGCGCTTTCCCACCAGTCAGTGGCTGGGCGAGGCGCTGTTCTCGAGCGGCAATCTGTACATGCTGCGCAAGGACTACGCGCAGGCCGTTCCCTACTACACCGAGCTTTCGCGGCGGTTCCCGCAGAGCAAGTACGCTGACAACGCCCACTGGCGCGCGGCCTGGCTCGCCTACCGCATCCACGACTACCCGCTGGCCGAAAAGCTGATGGACGAGCAGCTGGTCTCCTTCCGCGACGGCAAGAACGTGCCCGCGGCCCTGTACTGGCGCGGGCGCTTGTTCGCGGACGAGGCGCACGACCCGGCCACCGCGGCCGCGTACTACGCGACCGAAACGAGGGTTTTCGAGCACTTCTACTACGCGGCGATCGCTCGGCAGCGGCTCGCGGCGCTGGGGCCGGTGACGCCGGCGGAGGTGCCCGCCCTTCAGGCGTTTCAGCCGGAGCAGATCCCGACCCTGACCGAGGAAGTCCCGGACGACGACCCGCACCTGGCCAAGGCGCGCCTGCTGGCCAACGCGGGCCTCAACGAATACATCGCGCCGGAGATCCACGCGTCCGAGGGCGCGGATGGGTGGGGCTCGCTGGCCGAAGCCAAGCTCTACGCCGGCTACGGGGAAACCTACCGGGCCATGCGCGCGCTCAAGCGGGCGATTCCCTTCTACACTTCAGCGCCGATCGACGAGCTGCCCAAGGAGTACTGGCGCATCCTGTTCCCCGAGCAGTACTGGGGGGTGATCCAGCGTGAGGCGCGCGTCAACGATCTCGATCCGTACATGGTCGCTTCGCTCATCCGGCAGGAGTCCGAGTTCAACCCGCGCGTGATCTCCTACGCGAACGCCTACGGGCTGATGCAGCTGCTGCCCTCCACGGGTCGCCAGATGGCGCAGCGGGCGGGAATGGGAAATCATCTGGACGCGAACGCCCTGTTGGACCCGGAGATCAACATCAAGCTGGGCTGCGCGTACCTGCGGCAAACGCTGGACCGCTTCGGCGGCCAGCAGGAGTACGCCTTCGCCTCCTACAACGCGGGCGAGGCACGAGTCGACGACTGGAAAGCTTCCGGCGGCTACACCGGCATCGATGAGTGGGTCGAGTCGATTCCCTTCACCGAAACTCGGGATTACGTGCAGGCGCTGATGCGCAACGAGCAGATTTACCGCGAGCTGGACCGGCTCTCCGCCGCGCCTCGAAGTGAAGTGCGATCCGCCTCCATTAAGCTCGCGAAAGGACACGACCAAGTGCCGTGAAACACAGGACCAGCGCCGCCTATCGACGGTCGCTTGCGATCAGGACCGGGCAGGCTGACCCGGTAGGGTGGCACGTGCGTGCGGCCTTGGCTATGCATCTGGCAGGGCTGATCTTTTTCGCCTTCATGGCACTTCGCGCGCCGCGCGAGATGAAGGATGAGAGTCTAGGTACGGTATTTGTTTTTCTTCTGGACATCTTCCTCCTGGGCCGTGCCTATCGCCTCAACACGGTCGCCGTCTCTACACTCGAAGATCGGGCGGATTTCCGCTTCAGGCGCGCCTTCAGCGAACTTACATCGAGCGAGCAGCATGCACTCCGGCTCGAGCACCGGAAGCGCGGTGCGTTCCTGGACGCGGCCCCGTTCGGCAGGGCGGTGGTGGAGCTCGATCCACGGGACAACGCGCGGCTCGGCCGACGC
>CAXUHL010000044.1:0-385 GCA_964250745.1 uncultured Acidobacteriaceae bacterium | reverse complement strand
CGATAGCTCCAGCTGCTGCGTCGCGGTCGCCGGCCCGGCCTGCGCGAGCGCCACCGACGCGGCGCGGCCGATGCCGCGCGATGCTGGCCGCCGGCGCGGCTGCTGCCGCGTCTCTCCACTACGGCTGCCTTCACCGACCGGGTGTGGAGTGGCTCCATCTGCTCGGCAGCACTCGTTCCCCCGCCTTCTGGCTGCTTCTTCTCGTTTCCGTGCTTCCGCTTTCCATGGCGGTCGCCCTCAGGCCACGCCGTGCTCCCTCCCCCGCAGACAGCCCTGCCCCGATCGCCTAGCATGCAGGCATGCCCAGCCCCGCATCGCCCATTAGTAGGAAGCCCGCAAAACGCTCAACTTACCTTGTAACTATAGCCATGGAGCGGAAACCCCC
>CAXUHL010000043.1:0-16008 GCA_964250745.1 uncultured Acidobacteriaceae bacterium | reverse complement strand
CCAGCCCCCCCCCGAGGCCATGCACCTCGACGTCCACCTCCCTATCCTCCACGGCACCTTCGGCGAGGACGGCACCATTCAGGGCTTTCTCGACCTGGCCGGAATCCCCTACGCCGGGTCCGGCGTCCTGGGCTCCGCCGCAGGCATGGACAAGGACGTGATGAAGCGGCTGTTCGCCTCCGCCGGGCTGCCCATCCCACAGCACCTCGCCCTGCTCCGGTCCGAGTGGAAAGAGAACCCCGCCGCCGCCGTCGAGCGTATCGAACGCACCCTGCCCTACCCCGTCTTCGTCAAGCCCGCCAACGGAGGCTCGTCCGTCGGCATCTCCAAGGCGCACGGCCGCGCGGAGCTCGAAGCCGCTCTGTCCGAGGCCGCCCGCTACGACCGTAAGCTCCTCGTCGAGGAAGCCGTCGGCGGCACGACCGGCAAACCCCGCGAGCTCGAAGTCGCCATTCTCGGCAACGACCGCCCCGAAGCGTCCGTTGTCGGCGAGATCGTCCCCGCAAAGGAGTTCTACGACTACGAGGCCAAGTACCTCAGCGAAGGCTCGGTCCCCCTCATTCCTGCTCCCCTGTCCCCCGCGCAGTCCGACGCGGTGCGCGCCATGGCCATCCAGGCCTTCCAGGCCTGCGACTGCGCCGGTCTGGCGCGGGTCGACTTCCTGCTCGACCCCACGACCGAAGCTATTTACCTCAACGAGATCAACACCCTGCCCGGCTTTACCGCCATCAGCATGTACCCGAAGCTCTGGGCCGCCTCCGGGCTCACCTACCCGCAGCTCATCGACCGTCTGATCGCGCTCGCGCTCGAACGCGCGGCGGACCGGGCCGCCACCAGTTACACTCGCGAGTGAAACTCACAACCCGCTCCCGGTGTCTAAGCCCGAAGGAGACCCACGAGGGCCCATGACCCTGCTCGACGCACCCGCGTACAACGCCCGACGCGCCCGCCTCATCCGCAACTCGCTCCTCGCCTTCTTGGGCGCGCTCGTGCTCGCCGCCATCCTGACGTTCGTTTTCTGGGACTGGCCGGAGCAGCACCGGATCAACAGCTTCTTCGCGCTCGTCGAAAAGCAGGATCTGCCTGCCGCCTACGCGGCCTGGACCAACGACAAACACTGGCACGACCACCCGGACCGCTACTCCGGCTACTCTTTCGCCGATTTTGAAAAAGACTGGGGCCCGAACTCCGACTACGGCCGCATCCAGTCCCACAAGATCGAGATCACCAAGACCGTCGGCTCGGGCCCCGGCCGAGGCGTGGTGATGGGCGTGGCCATCAACGGCGGCAAAACGCCCCTGTTCCTGCGCGTCGACCACAAGAGCCGCGAGATCGGCTTCTCCCCGGTCGAGCTCTACGTCGGCCCGGAGTAATCTGAGGCCCACCAGGAGAAAACCATGGCTGTCGCTCCCGCCGTCACGACCTTCGTTCCAGTCGAGGTCTATCTCCGGTCCGATTACGAGCCGGACGCCGAGTACGTCGACGGCGTCATCGAGGAGCGCCCCATGGGTGTCTACGACCACGGTTCGTGGCAGCGGGCCATTCTGAAGTGGTTCTTACTGCACGAAGAAGAATGGAATGTGCGCATCATCCCGGAACTGCGCGTCCAGGTGACAGCTACCCGCTACCGCGTCCCGGACGTCACGCTCGTCGACCACGCCCGCCCCATCGAGCAGATCCTTACCTACCCGCCCATCGCCGTCTTCGAGGTCCTTTCGCCCGAGGACGGCATGACCCGCGTACTCGTCAAACTCGATGACTACGAGCGCATGGGCATCCGGCACATCTTCGTGATCAATCCTAAGATCGAGGGCCTGCACCGCTACAGAAACGGCAACCTCGACAGCCTGGCCCTTGAGGTCTGCACCCTCGAACCCGGACCGTGCTCGATCGACTGGCGCACGGTCACCTCCTACCTGGTTTGAGAGCGGGCAAGCGCCTCCGGAGCGGGAAGCTGTCGGGAGGCGTCGGAAGTGGCGAGCCCACATGTGGCGCGTGATAAGTAGGCGCTCACCTACCCCGCCGCGACCTTCAGCCGCGCCCGCGCCGCGCCCGCCGCGGCCGTCATCTCCCGCAAGGCGGCCGATGTCTCCGCCCACCCCCGCGTCTTCAGCCCGCAGTCCGGGTTGACCCACAGCTGCGCGGGGTCGAGTACCTCCAGCGCCGCCTCGAGCAGCCCTTCCATCTCCTCTCGCGAAGGCACCCGCGGCGAGTGGATATCCCACACCCCCGGCCCGATCCCGTTCGGGTACCTGGCCTGCCTGAAGGCATGGAGCAGCTCGCCTTTCGACCGCGCCGATTCCATCGAGATCACGTCCGCGTCCATTGCGGCGATCGCCGGCAGGATCGACTCGAACTCGCAGTAGCACATGTGCGTATGGATCTGCGTCTCGTCGCGCACCCCGGAGGTTGCGATCCGGAACGCCTCCACCGCCCACCGCAAAAACCCGTCCCAGGCCGCTCGCCGCAGCGGCAGGCCTTCGCGCAGGGCGGGCTCGTCGAGCTGGATCGCCCGGATGCCTGCCGCTTCGAGGTCCCCCACCTCCTCCCGCAGCGCGAGCGCGATCTGCCGCGCGACCTCCGCGCGGGAAATATCGTCCCGCACGAACGACCACTGCAGGATCGTCACGGGTCCCGTGAGCATGCCCTTCACGGGCCGCTCGGTCTGCGCCTGCGCCCACGCGCTCCAGCGCACCGTCATCGGCGCGGGCCGCGCGACGTCGCCGTAGATCACCGGGGGCTTCACGCAGCGCGAGCCGTAGCTCTGCACCCATCCGTTTTCGGTGAACGCGAAGCCCGCGAGCTGCTCGCCGAAGTACTCCACCATGTCGTTGCGCTCGAACTCGCCGTGGACCAGCAGGTCCAGCCCGGCCGTCTCCTGCTCGCGCAGGCACTTCCGCGTTTCTTCCTCTAAAAACCTTTCGTACTCCGCCTCGGTCAGCGTCCCCGCCCGCCAGGCCGCCCGTGCCTTGCGCACCGCCGGCGTCTGCGGGAAGCTCCCGATGGTCGTGGTCGGCAAGAGAGGCAGCCCCAGCGCCCGCGCCTGCGCCTCCGCGCGCTTCGCATACGGCGTCGCCCGGCGCGCGTCCTCCGGCTTGAGCGCCGCAAGCGCCGCTCGTACCCCCTCGTGCCGGCTCGACTCCGCGGCGGCCCGCGATGCCAGAGCCGCCCGGTTCACCGGGTCGTCCGCGCCGTCGGCCAGTGCTCGCAGCTCGTCCAGCTTCTGCACGCCGAACGAAAGCCAGGACCGAACGGCCGGGTCCATCCGCCGCTCCCCAGCCGCGTCCAGCGGCGCGTGCAGCAGCGAGCACGACGGCGCGACCGCGACTCGCTCCGCCCCCAGCTTCGCGACCGCCGCCTCGATCAGCGCTCGGCTGCGCGCCGTCTCGTTGATCCAGACGTTGCGCCCGTCCACCACGCCCAGCGACAACCGCTGCCCCGGCCTGACCAGCGGCAGCGCCGCCGCAAGCTGCTCCGGCGCGCGCACCGGATCGCGCGTGAGGTCCAGGTGCACGCCCGCCACCGGCAGCCCGAACGCGAGCTCCAGGTTCTCTCCCAGCCCGCCGAAGTAGGTCGCCAGGTGCATCGGCAGCCCCACCTCCGCCACCTCCGCCAGCTCCGCGTAGGCCGTTTCGTAGTACCCGGCCGCGCCCACGGGCAGGTCCGTCACCAGGCAAGGCTCGTCGATCTGCACGGAGAGAGCGCCCGCCTCCTTGAGCGCCCGCAGCAGCGCCCCATACGCCTTCAGAATCCGGGGCAGCAACGTCCAGCAGCCGAACCCATCCTCTACCGGCTTGCCCAGCAGCAGCAGCGTCACCGGCCCCACGAGCACCGGCCGCGTTTCGATCCCCAGCGCCTTCGCCTCCAGGTACTCCCCGACCGCCTTACGCGGGTCCGCCTCGAACCGCAACCCCGCCGACCACTCCGGCACCAGGTAGTGATAGTTGGTGTCGAACCACTTGGTCATTTCCATCGCGGTCTGCTCGCGGCTATTGCGCGCCATCTGGAAGTACCGCTCCGTCGTGACCGGACCCGCGCCGAAGCGCTCGGGCGTCGCACCCACCGCCGCCAGCGTGTCCAGGACGTGATCGTAAAGCGAGAAATCGTTCGAAGGGATGTAGGTGATGCCCGCCGCCCGCATGAGCTGCCAGTGCCGCGCACGCAACTCCGCCGCGATCGCGAGCAGCTCCGCTTCCGTCCGTTCGCCCCGCCAGTGCGCTTCCAGCGCGAACTTCAGCTCGCGCGCCGCGCCCACGCGCGGAAACCCCAAAACTGCTGTCTTCAATGGCATTCCGGTTCCTCTTTGTGGTGGAAAAGCAAGAGAAGGAACCACCCGTGCGCTCGTCCGGCCCAGTGTGGGGCGGCAACGGCTCCCGCGCCCAGTCCACGAGGCGAGCGAGCTCCAGGCGCACACCCGCGGCATCCGCGTCGGCGGCGCGCAGGCCGGTATTCGGACTTTGAGGGCAGCTTCGCCGCTCCCCATCACCGCTGCGGGACAGCGCCGGATTCGCACCGGCTTCCCCGTTTCAACGGCACTCGTAAGTGCCGGCACCTGCACGCCTCCGAGTCTACGTCACGCGTGCTTGTCGGCGTGCGCCAGAAACTCGTACTGCTCCTCGGTAAGCGGCACCACCGACAGCCGAAACTGCCGGAACAGCGGGGAGTCCGCGAACGCCGCGGCCTCCCGCATCGCCGCGAGCGGTACCGGCGCCTTGAACCGCCGCCCCGCCTTGATCCGCACCACGGGGTTCTTTTTGTCCGATGGGTCGACCGAAACCACGCTCGCCAAGCCCACCGCTTCCTTGCCGGTCTGCGAGTGGTAAATCACCAGCTTCTCGCCCTTGCGCATCCCCGCAAGCGAGTTGAGCGCCTGCGCGTTCTTGATCCCGTCCCACACCGTTTCGCCCTCGCGGACGAGGTCGTCGAAGGAGTACTTGCCCGGCTCGGACTTCAATAGAAACGGCATGGTGCGCTCACTTCCTTTCGGCGACCGCGGCGGGCTTTCGGTACTCAGGGTGCGCCCGCGCATCCACCAGCTTGAAGACCCCGTACACCAGCATCAGTAGGCCGAACGCGATGACCACGATGCGCTTGAGCGGCGTCGCTTCCTGCTTCACCCGCTCGTCGCCGGCCTGGTACGGCCCCGACTCGCCGGGCGTGGTCTTGAGGAAGTACCCCATCGCGACGATGTAGATGCCCGCCAGGACGTAGATCACATTCGACATAGAATCAGCGCAGCCCCACGATCTCCCCGTCCGCGTCCACGTCGATGCCCATCGCGCGCGAGGTTTTCGGCAGCCCCGGCATCAGCATCATGGCACCCGCGACGACCACGACAAAGCCGGCCCCGGCCGACAGCGAGGCCCCGTTCACGCGTAGACGCCAGCCCGCGGGCGCTCCGGGCAGCTTCGGGTCGTCAGAAAGCGAGTACTGCGTCTTCGCGATGCACACCGGCAGAGCGCCGAAACCCCATCCCTCAAACCGCCTCAGCGCCGCCAATGCCGCGTCGGAATAGTCCACCCCGTCCGCGCCGTAGACCTTCGTCGCGACCGCCTCAATCTTCTCCTCCAGTGTCTGCGCGAGCTCGTATGCAGGCTTGAGTACCGGCGCGGGTCCGTCGCACACCGCCAGCACCGCCCGCGCCAGGTCCGCCGCGCCCTCCGCCCCGCGCGTAAATGCCTCGGTAAACGCGTTCGGCAGCCCGCGCTCATCGCACCAGGCTTTCAATCGCGCAAGCTCCTCGTCTGTGTCTTTCGGGAAGTGATTGATGGCGACCACAATCGGCAGCCCGAACCCTTGCAAAATCCCCACATGCTTGCCCAGGTTCGCGAACCCGGCTTCGAGGTCGCCCGCGCCCTGGTTCTTCAGGCTCTGCGCGGTGGTCACCAGCACCGCCGCCGCGGGCTGGATCCCGGCCTCGCGCGTCACGATGTCCATGTACTTTTCCAGGCCCAGGTCCGACGCGAACCCGCACTCGTTCACCGCGTAGTCCGCCAGGCGCAGCCCCATCTCCTGCGAGACCACGCTTGAGGTCCCGTGCGCGATGTTCGCGAACGGCCCCGCGTGGACGAACGCCGGCGTGCCTTCGGTCGTCTGGACCAGATTCGGCTCGATCGCCTCGGCCAGCAGCGCCATCATCGGCCCGGTCGCGGCCAGGTCGCGCGCGCGCACCGGCTCGCCCGCCGCCTCTCCTGAAAAACGTTTCTCCCCGACGACGATGCGCCCCAGGCGTTCCCGCAAATCCTCCCGGTCGCGCGCCAGCGCCAGGATCGCCATGATCTCCGACGCCGCCGTGATGACGAAGCCGGCCGCCTGGTTCGACCCTTCCCTCGGCGCGGACCCGTCCTTCTTCGGCCCGGCCACATTGGTCGTGATGCGCCGCAGCCCCCGATCGTTCATGTCGAGCGCGCGCGGCCAAACCACCGTCGCCGGGTCAATCCCAAGGTCGTTGCCGTGGAAGATGTGCGCGTCCAGCAGGGCCGAGAGCAGGTTGTGCGCGGAGGTGATCGCGTGGAAGTCTCCGTGGAAGTGGAGGTTGATCTTCTCGCTCGGCTCCACCTGCGAGCGCCCGCCGCCCGCGGCACCGCCCTTCATCCCGAACACCGGGCCCAGCGAAGGCTCGCGCGAGGTCAACACCACCCGTTTGCCGGTCCCCCGCAGCACCAGCTCCAGCCCCTGGGTCAGGCCGATCGAGGTCACGGTCTTGCCTTCGCCGGAGACGGTCGGCGTGGTCGCGGTCACCAGGATCAGCTTGCCTCGTCTATTCTCGCGCGGGAACGCCGGATCTTTCAGCAGCCCCAGCTTGACCTTCGCGCCGTAGCGGCCCAGCGGTTCGAGGTACTGCTCGGGGACGCCGAGCTTCGCGGCGATTTCAGTAATGGGCTTCATGCGGGCTGGGCTTCTTTCTGGAGTGCGGCAAGAGTCTGGTCGAGGCTTGCCGCGTCCTCGACGTTGAGCGTGGTTTGGGTGCGGTCGATCTGGCGCAGCAGCCCGCCGAGCACCTTGCCCGGACCCGCCTCGACCCAGGCCGAGGGCGCGAAACCGGCCCGCATGGCCTCGATCGACTCGACCCAGCGAACCGAGCCGGTCACCTGGTGCACCAGCGCCTGCCGCAGGGCCGGGCCGGAAGTTTCGGGCGCGGCCAGGACGTTTGGAACGACGGGAAGCGCGGCATCGTGGAACGGAAGCGCGGCAAGCAAAGGCGCGAGCCGCTCCTCCGCCGGGCGCATCAGCCCGCAGTGAAAGGGCGCGCTGACCGGCAGCGGCAGCACCCGCTTCGCGCCCGCCGCTTTCGCGAGCGCCCCGGCCCGCTCCACCCCGGCCGC
Organism: uncultured Acidobacteriaceae bacterium; assembly: GCA_964250745.1. Taxonomy (GTDB): domain Bacteria; phylum Acidobacteriota; class Terriglobia; order Terriglobales; family Acidobacteriaceae; genus EB88. The sequence goes on along the minus strand of CAXUHL010000043.1, from coordinate 8,683 downwards.
GGTTCCGGAGATGACGGTCTGGGACGGTCCGTTGAAATTTGCCGGGGCGACGGTTTCACCGGTTTCAGCTTCGGCGTTCACGCAAGCCAGCGCTACCGCGGCGGCATCCGCGCCGAGCACGGCGGCCATCGCGCCCTGCCCGGCGGGCACTGCCTCCTGCATGAAGCGCCCTCGGGCGTGGACGGCCCCGACGGCGTCGGCGAAGGAAAGCACCCGCGCGGCGACCAGCGCGGCGTACTCCCCCAGCGAGTGGCCCGCGACCACCGACGGCACGACGCCATGCTCGGCGAGCACGCGCAGGGCCGCGACGGAGACGGTGACAATGGCAGGCTGGGTGAACTCGGTGAGCCGCAGACGCTCCTCGGGTCCCTCGAAACACAGACGGCTGAGCGGGAAGCCGAGCGTGTCGTCGGCCTCCTCGAAGACGGCCCGGGCCGCGCGGAAACGGTCGTAGAGGTCGCGGCCCATGCCGGCGGCCTGCGAACCCTGGCCCGGGAAGAGAAAGGCGAGCGTGCTCATCGGGTTCTATCTGAAACGAAACGGGTGCGGGGCGCAAGGCCGGGCTCGCGTGCCGTTAACAAGGGCTTACGCGGGCCGCCCGCGCGCGTGCCACAAAGCGCCCTGGAGCGCGTCGACCGGACCGGTCTGGACCGCGATGCCCGGATGCCGCGCCTGGAGTCCGGCGTGCATCGCCTCCCACACCGGCGGGATGTGGGCCAGGACGCTGCCGATAAACGCGACCTGGGGCGGGGGCAGATGCGCCGGCTCGAAGTCGCCCATCTTGCGGATCACCGCGGAGATGGATGCGGCAAGGTCCGCCCCGGCCTCCGCCAGGACTCCGGCGGCCAGCGGATCGCCCGCGCGGGCGGCCTCGGCGACCGAGGGAACCAGGCTGGACGATGCGCAGCCGGGGGCGTTGGCCAGACCGATCAAGTCGTCCAAAGTCGCGGCCCCGAGCGCGTCCATGGCGGCCCGGAGCAGCGGCGGCAGGTCCGCGGGGTCGACCGGCATCGCGACCCCGTCCGGGCTGACACGGTCCGCAGAGGAGGGCGGCGCGGCATCGATGGCCCGAAACCCGGCCCGAAGGGCGTGTGTGCCGATCCAGTGGCCTGAGCCCTCGTCGGCAAGCGCCGGGCCCCACCCGCCGGTGTGTACCAGTGCGCCGCCGGCCGCGCGGCCCACGATGTTGGACCCGGTCCCCGCGATGGCCAGCACGCCCCGTCCGCCCCGGAACGCCGCATCGAGGGCAATTACCTCGTCGCCGAGCAGGACGATCTCGCCGCCGACCGCCTCCGTCAATGCCATGCGGAGCCAGCCGCGGACCGCGGGCGCTGAAATTCCGGACGACCCGACGCAGGTGCGCGCGACGCTGCCCCCGAGCGCGACCCCGGCTTGCCGGGCGAGCGAGGCAAGCAATGTGGACAGGTTGGCCGCGGCCTGCTCCGGCGCGACCCGCAGGACCTTGATGCTGCCCGCCGCGGCCCGGGCCAGCGTTTGCGTGCCGTCGGCGAGCAGGGCGGCTGTTTTGGTACCGCCCACGTCGAATGCCAGAAAGAGGCTCATGGGCCCAGTATGCCGGACTCGCTCGGCCTGAAGGCCGCCCTTCACTTCTTGGGCAAACGAAACTGCATCTTGATCTCAGTCACCATCTCCGCCGGCTCGCCGTTCACCAGGTAGGGCCGGTAAGTCCATTGGCGAATCGCGTCGATCGCGGAGGTGGCCAGGTCCTTGCTCGGGGTGGAAACGACGGTGGTCTGGAGCGGCCGCCCGTTGATGCCGATCAGCGCCTGGATGACCACCGTGCCCTCGATGCGGGCGTGCTCGGAAAGCAGCGGGTACGACGGGGCCGCGCCCTCGCGCAGGTAGGCCTGGGCTAGCGCGGCGGAGATGCGCACACGCTGCGGCGGGGGTGCCGCGGCGTCCGCGGGCGGCTCGAAAACGGCATCCTGCGCCCCCTCGATCGTCTCCAGCGTTTCGACATGGATGTCGAGAAAAGGCTTGCCCGCGCGCCGCACGTGGACGAGGCGGGCGACGGTGTGCCCGTGGAACTCGACCGGCTGGTCGTACGCGGTCTCAAACGCGTGCCCCGCCGAGCCGGCCGCGCGCAGGACCGGGCTCAGGACCGGGCCAGGTGCCGCGTTCTGCTCGTCGAAGCAGTAGAAGGGCTGGGCCGGCTGGTCTCGCTCGGCGGCGGCGGGCAGGGTGATCGCAATGCACGAGAGCGGCTTGCCGCTCGCCTCCATCTGCCCCCTCGACAATACGGCGCCGCCCAGGACGCCGGGGTTCGGCATGGGGTGGACGAGGTTGTGCCGCACCAACTGCTCCACCAGGCCGGCCCAGCGCGGGTTGCCGGCGCGCAGGTGGCCGCTCGCGAGCAGGTAGTCGGTTTGCGTGAACACCGGGCTCGTATAGCCGACCCGGTCCTTCTTCGGCCCCGCGTGGAACTCCTCGAAAACTCCCTGCGCTTCCGGCTTGCCGTCCTCGCCGAAGGCCTGGTACCCCGCCCGGAGATGCCAGGGCGGCAGGTCCGCGGCGAGCAGCGTGTTGCGCGCGGAAGCGGCGGAAAGAAGTCCGGCCAGGCTTTTCTCCTCAGTATTCTGTGCCCCGAGGGTGGGCAGGAGCAGCAACGGGAGGAGAGCGCGGCGGGTTCGCATGCACCCGCCCTAGGAAGGAACCTGCGTGCCCGAAAGCTCGGCTTCGATGAGCGAGTTGACGCCGGTCTGGGCGAACTCCGCGGCGACCCGGATACCGTTGCGCACGGCCAGGTCGTTCGACGAGCCGTGGCCGACGATGCAGATGCCCCGCACGCCGAGCAGGGGCGCGCCGCCGTATTCCGAAGGGTCCATCTTGCGCTTGAAGCTGGTAAACGCCTTGCGCGAAAGCAGCGCGCCTACCTGCGCCGTGACGGTGCGCTCCAGCGCCTTCTTGAGCATGTCGCGCACCAGCCGGGAAAGCCCTTCGCTGGTCTTGAGCGCGACGTTGCCGACAAAGCCGTCGCAAACCACGACGTCCGCGTTGCCGTTGTAGAGGTCGCGGCCTTCGACGTTGCCGATGAAGTGGAGCGGCAGAGCCTTGAGCAGGGGGAACGCGTCCCCGGTCAGGTCGTTGCCCTTGCCCTCCTCCTCGCCGATTGAAAGAAGGCCGACGCGGGGCCGGGCTACCTTGAGGACAGACCGGGCGTAGAGCTCGCCCATGACGGCGAACTGGGCCAGGTTCTGCGGCCGGCAGTCCACGTTCGCGCCGACATCGAGCAGCACGCAGGGTCCTCCGGCCGAGGTCGGCAGCACCGCGGCCAGGGCCGGGCGGTCGACTCCGGGCAGGGTGCCCAGGACCATCTTGGCCGTGACCATCGCCGCGCCGGTGTTGCCCGCGGTCAGGAAAGCGGCCACCTTGCCGTCGCGCACCAGCTTGAGGCCGACGCGCATGGAACTGTCTTTCTTGTTGCGGACGGCAAGCACGGCTTTTTCGTCCATGCCGATCTGCTCGCTCGCGTGGACGACCGTGATGGGCAGATGCTCCCCGGCCAGGGCGACGCGGAGGAGCGGCTCGATCCGCTCGCGCGGGCCCACCAGGTGGACACGGACGGGAAGCTCGCGCGCGGCTTGGATGGCGCCGCAGATTTCAGGGTCGGGCGCCTTGTCGGCACCCATGGCATCGACGGCGATGTCGGTCAGCATTCTTGGGGAAGAGACGGTTAGCCGGCTGCCTTGGTTTCAACCACGGCGCGGTCCTTGTAGAAGCCGCACTTACCGCAGACTCGGTGGGGCAGCTTACGCTCGTGGCACTGTGGGCACTCGGACAAGCCGGTAGCGGTCAGGAAGTCGTGGGAGCGGCGCTTGGCGGTGCGCTGCTTGGAGTGGCGTCGTTTCGGGTTAGGCACTTCGAAAATCCTTTCAGGTGGCGCGGGTTCAGGACGCCGTGACACGGCCCCGAAGCCCGCCGAGCGCGGCCCACCGGGGGTCGGCGGGCAGGGCGTCGCAGGCGCAGGGATGGGTATTACCGTTAGCGCCGCAGCGCGGGCACAGGCCCTTGCAGTCTTCGCGGCAAAGCGTCCGCGCGGGCAGGGACAGGAGCACCTGTTCGCGCAGGACGTCCTCGAGCAGAACGCTGCCGTCCTGATAATAGCCGATTTCGGTCTCGGAAGCGCCGATGGAGTGCTCGCGGTCGTCCGAGTCGACGCCGATGGGGCGAAACAGCACGTCGTACTCGCCGGCGAGAGGGTGCTCGACGGGATCGAGGCAGCGGGCACAAGCAACCTGAAACGTACCCTTGTAAGAGCCGCGGATGCGAATGTCCTGGACGATTTCCTTGGGGCCGCGGTGTTCTTCGAGCAAATCGGCGCGCCCCTCGGCAAGCATGGGGCCGCGCTGGTCCACATCCGCGCCGAAGTCGATGCCGCCGGGCGGAAAAGAAGTCTCATACTCGACCGGCTCGCGCTGGAGATCCTGGAGGGTGATGCGCATGGGCTTCTCTCTAGGGTAAGGGAGCGGGGGTGGGGGGTCAATCGGGAGCTTCGTCGTGACTTCATTCAATAGCCTGCTTCACGACTATTGCAAATCGCCGTGATTGTAATGCCCCGCTCCGTCGGCCGGTACAGCACGATGTACGCACTGGCTCCGAAAGGGATGATCCACTCGCGGTATCCGGGCAGGTCTTCCATCAGGCGCCCGCTTCGGGTTAATGCACTAAGCGACCGGATTCCGGCGCGAATAGCTTCACCGGCTCGTTTGGCTGCTTTGGGATAGCCGGCATCGGATACGAACCCTTCCAATCGTCCCAGATCGCGCAGCGCGCGTCTCGACCACTCTACGTCGGGCATTTATGTATGACACGGTGGCAAGGGTGGATTTTCGCCGGCTTCGATCCTGGCCAGCCATTGATCCACTTCTTCTCCTGTCAAATGCAAACCGGTCGCCTCGTAATCGGCCATGGCGTCAAGCGCGTCCTGGTGGAAATGGCGGCGTTTCTCCAGCCGGTCAGCATACTCCGCGATCGCCTTCTCTATGATCGCCTGCGGCGTCGAGCGTGCTGCCAAAGCGAGTTGCTCGATCTGCTCGCGCACGGGGCTGTCTATCTGAAGAGCGGGTTGCGTGGCCATGGGCGCTTCCTCTCCGCACTAGAGTACACCGGTAGTCACTCCTCGAACGGGGCGAGCCGGTGCTCGAAGCGGTCCATCGCGACCCGCTCCCCGGCGAATCGGACTCCCTCCATCTCCAGACGCAGCCGCTGCTCGCGCGCCGCGTCGAACTTCAGCTTGATGCAGCCCCCGGCCCCCAGCACCCGGTGCCAGGGCAGGCGGTCCCCGGGATCGGTGCGCAGCAGGCGCGCCACCGCCCGGTGGTACAGCGGGTAGCCCGCTGCCGCCGCGACCCTGCCGTACGTGCTGACCCTGCCGGGCGGGATCGAAAGCACCACGCGCCGGAACGCCTCGTCGCGGAGCTCGTTCGGGCGCAGGCCGTCGCGGAGGATAGCTCGGGCGGCTCTATGAGGTGGAATCATAGGCTGTCTTGCCGTTACGAAGTCACCTGTGAAACCCGCGCCGCCGCTGCCGGTGCACTCTTCACCAAGAACTGCCGCCCCAAGTACGCCCGCAGGGGCTCGTCGTACAGCTTCAGACACCCGTACGCGACCCCGATCGCCGTGATTACCAACGCCGCGCCCCACAACGCCCCGACGGCCGGGCGGACTTTATGTTCGACCGCCCAGGCCGTGTAGATGTAGATCAGCGGGTAGTGCGTGATGTAAAGCGGGTAGGAGATCGCGCCGAGGAACCTGCACAGCCGCGTCGAGAACGCGCCGGCAACCTGGCCGCCCGCGCCCATGGCGACGATCACCGGGAACAGCAAGAGGATCGCGAACGAGTCGTACAGCCCGTTCACCCAAAGATGCTGCGGGCCGCCGACGCGGGGAAACGCGAGCGCCGCCAGCAGCAGGAGGCTGCACACGGCAAAGGCGTTAGGCACCTGGATGCGCCGGCCGAGCCGCATCAGGAGCACCCCGGCGAAGAACGGATACAGCAGCCGCGCGAAGCCGACATGGAGCTGCGTGGCGTCGATCGACCATCCGCCGATGACGTCGCCGTGCCGGCTGGTGACGGCCAGCTGCACGAGAAATACCCCGGACAAAAACACGAGCGCGCTCAGTACCCGGTTTGAGAACCGGCGCACGCCCGCCCCGTACAGAATGTTGGCGATGTACTCGAAAAATAGCGACCAAGCGGGTCCGTCGAGCGGGTGCATCTCCTGCCAGCCGCGGATATCCATGGAAGGCAGCACCGGAAGCAGGGTGAACCCGACCACCATGTAAAGCAGAACCTTCCAGATTGGCGTCGCGGCGATGAGCGGGAAAGTGGGCCCAGCGGCGAGATAGAACAACACGGCCCCGACGACCGAGCCCGCGATGACCATAGGCTGCAGGCGGATAAGACGCCGCTTGTAGAACTGCCACTGCGTCATGCGTCCCCAGCGGTCGTCGTAGGCGTAAGCCACGACGAAGCCCGAGAGCAGAAAGAAGAAGTCCACCGCGAGATAGCCGTGGTTGATGATCTGCTTCAGGTGGTTGCCGTCGGTGTAAGTCTCGAGGACGTGAAAGACGACCACCGTGACCGCTGCCACGCCGCGCAGGCCGTCCAGGATCTCGTAGTGGCTCTTGGCGGGGACGGCGGGCGAGGTTTGGTTTTCAAGCTCGAACATGTGGGTGCAGATAAGGGTACATGCCGCTAGGCAGGGTGCGGTATGGTGGCGCATGAGCTTTTTCCACCTGCCCGCCCTGCTGCTCGTTTCCTTGCTCGCGCTTGCGGCCGCCCCCGGGCAGGAGCACAAAGACGCGCCCGCGAAGCCCGCGGCGGCTTCCGAGACCAAACCGGACGATGCGCTGCCGCCCCTGCCCGCGGACGCCTCGGTAGCGCAAGCCGCGGCGATCGGCGGCAAGACCCTCCGCTACACGGCGAGCGTCGGCGTCATACCGGTATTCGGCCGCGTGGACCCGGCGAAAGCAGAAGTGAAGACGGGCGAGGTGGTCGTGACCGCCTACACGCTGGACGGCGGCGGTGAGAAAGCAGACCGCCCGGTGACCTTCGCGATGAACGGCGGCCCGGGGGCCTCGTCCGTCTACCTGAACCTGGGGGCGATCGGGCCCAAGCGCATCGGGTTCGCGGTGCAGGGTGACTCGCCCTCGGACCCCGCGCGGCTCGGGGACAACCCCGGCAGCTGGCTGCCGTTCACGGATCTGGTCTTCCTCGACCCTATCGGGACGGGCTTTTCCCGTTCGTTGGTCGACCCGGCGATGACCAAGAAGATGTTCTACTCGACCGACCCCGACATTGAGTACCTGTCGCGCGTCATCTACGACTGGCTGGTGAAGAACGGCCGCCTGCAGTCGAAGAAGTACCTGGTCGGGGAAAGCTACGGGGGCTATCGCGGGCCGCGCGTCACGCACTACCTGCAGTCGCAGCTGGGTGTGGCGATGAACGGGGTCGTGCTGGTTTCGCCCTACCTGAACCCCTGGATCGAGGGCAACGGCGAAATTTCCCCTCTGCCCTGGATGATGAGCCTGCCGTCGATCGCGGCGGCGCACCTCGAGCGCGAGCACCACCTGGACGCCGAGCATATGGCGGCGGTGGTCGGTTACACGCGCGGAGAGTATGTGACGGACCTGCTCGCCGGGCGGTCGAACCCGGAGGCCACCCCTCGACTCATCCGCAAGGTGACGGAGATGACGGGGCTGGACCCGGCATTCGTCAAGCACTCCGGCGGGCGGCTCGAGATCGGCGCGTACCTGCGCGAGGTACACCGCGAGCAGGGCGAGATCGGTTCGGTCTACGACTCCAACGTGACCGCGCCGGACCCCTACCCGTTCTCCCCTCGGCAGCTGGGCAGCGACCCGATTTTAGAAGCGATCATCGCGCCCACCACCACCGCCATGGTGGACTGGGTAACCCGGACGGTGGGCTGGAAAACGAGCGCGCGCTACCACGCCCTGAGTTACGAGGTGAACGAAGCCTGGGACCGGGGTAAGGCGCTCGAGCGCGGCGCGACCGAAGACCTGCGCGAGGCGGTGGCGGCGGACCCGAAGCTGCGCGTGCTGATCGCCCACGGATGGGACGACCTGAGCTGCCCGTTCATGGGCTCGGTGCTGACGGTGGATGAGATGCCGGTGTCCTCCGTGGGACTGGGCGACCCCGCGAGAGTCGCGGTGCGGGAGTACCCAGGCGGCCACATGTTCTACACCCGCCCGGCGAGCCAGGGCGCGTTCGTCAAGGATGTGGAGGCGATGGTAGCGGCGCACTAGCGCCCACGCATCCTTTACTCGGAAACCTGGTACTCGGAAACCTGGTACTCGGAAACCTGGAGCAGTCCCGGCCAACCCTCGCCATGGAACAGGCGAATACCGGCGATTCCGGCGGCTCCCGCGCGCAGGCAATCTCGGGCGTTCGCCGCAGTGACGCCGCCGAGGGCGAAGACCGGGGTGGGCGCGGACAGCGCGCAGGTTGCCCGGAGCGCGTCGAGGCCGGTGCCGGGGTGGACCGGCTCGCCGCGCACGGTTTTGCCGAACACGGGGGCCCACAGGACGGCGTCGGCGGCGCGGGCTTCCGCCACTTCGTCCAGGGTGTGGCAGCTCACGGTGACGAGGCCGCCGGCGGCACGGGCTTCCGCAATGCGCGCGGCGTTGGGCGGCCCGGCAA
>CAXUHL010000042.1:10755-16217 GCA_964250745.1 uncultured Acidobacteriaceae bacterium | reverse complement strand
AAAGCAGGTCCTTCGCTACGCTCAGGATGACCCTGATTCGTGGATGGTACCGGGAGCAAGTCGAGAGAAGCAGGTCCTCCGCCGCAGTCAGGGGCACTCCTCTCGGAGAAAGCGGCCAAGGTTTGCCGGAGCGCGTCGAGGGCGGCGGCCTCGGAGCCCTCGCGAAGGAAAACCGCGGAGGGGACGAGCCCGGAGCGGAGCGCTTCGGCAAGCAGGTGCGGGCCTTCGAGTGCGATGAGCGGCGGCTCGGCGGCTGTCCCCGCGTACGTTTGGGCCAAGGTGGGAGGGGTGCGCGATGCCGCGCGCAGCCGCTTGACCCAGCGGTTGGCGGGCGACTGTACAATCCGAGTACGCGCCTGGAGCTGAGGGTGCACGGGGACGATTGTAGACGGCTGAGGCCGGCGCGTCCGCATACCAGGAAAGTGGAGTTGCCGTGGCAGCGGAAATGTTGCGCATGCACCCGGACGAGCCGGAGGCCGAGCGCGTGCGGTATGTGGTGGATTGCCTGAAGCGCGGGCAGGTAGTTGGCATGCCGACCGATACCTTCTACGGGCTGGCGGTGGACCCGGTCAATCTCCGGGCGGTGGAGTGCATTTACGAGATCAAGTCGCGGGTCAAGAACAAGCCCTTGTCGCTGTTGATCGCGAACGTGGCGCAGGCCTATGGGCTGGCGCGCGAGATCGGGGCCAACTTCGACAAGCTGGCGGAGAAGTTCTGGCCGGGGCCGCTGACCGTCATCGTGAAGGCGAGCTCGCGCCTGCCGCTGCGCTCGACCGCGAACACCGGCAATGTGGCGCTGCGCATCCCGGACGCGGCGATTCCGCGCGCGGTGGTGGAGCTGTTCGGGCTGCCGGTGACGGCGACCAGCGCCAACCTGCGCAACGCGCCCGAGTGTACCTACGCCAACTGCGTGCGCGACCAGATCGGGGATCAGATCCCGCTGATCGTGGACGGCGGGCCGACGGGGCGGGCGCAGCCGACCACCATCGTGGACCTTTCGGGCGGGGACGGAAACTGGCGCATCCTGCGCGAAGGGGCGATCCCGACCTACGACATCGCGCTGGCGCTGGGGCGGTAGCTTCAGGACGGCGGAGGATGAAAACCGCTTGGAGACTCCGTCTGCTGGGTGTTGCCGGGTTGCTGGCCTTCGCCGGCTGGGCCGGTTGGTTGGGCTGGCAGATTCGCTACTACGCGACCCACGACGAAGCCCGTCCGGCGGATGCGATTGCCGTGTTCGGCGCGGCGGAGTACGACGGGCGGCCCTCCCCGGTGCTGCGGGCCCGCCTGACCCACGGCCTGCATTTGTACCGAGAGCACCTCGCGCCCATGGTCGTCACGCTCGGCGGCGGAGGAGGGGGTTCGACGGAAGGCGCGGTGGGCAAGGACTTCCTGCTGGCGCGCGGCGTACCGGAGCACGCCGTGGTGGCGGAAACCGAGTCGGGCGACACGCGCGAGTCGGCCCGAGCGCTGGCGGGTATCGCGCGCACCTACCGGCTTCACCGCGTCCTCGCGGTCAGCGACGGCACGCACCTGTTCCGCATCCGCGCGCTTTGCCGGGCCCAAGGGCTGGAGGTGTGGACCTCGCCGCGCGCCCAGGAGGTGGAGCTGCCCGCCTGGGATCGCCTGGAGCGGGTCGCGCACGAGATGGCCAGTTACACGGGCTGGCGAATCGGGATCCTGCGGTGAAACTCTTTACCTAAGCGTAGGTTGAGACAGGAGAAGCCGGTATTGATGCAGCCGAGGCTTGTTATCGTGTGCGGACTCCCGGGCTCAGGCAAGACGACGCTCGCCCGGCAAATAGAAGGGCAACTGCCCGCGTTCAGAATGTCCGCCGACGATTGGCTGACAGCCTTACATATCAACTTGCACGCGGAGCGAGAGCGAGACCGGATTGAGGCGCTCCAGTGGCAGCTCACCAAGCGTCTCCTCACGCTTGGGCAAAGCGTCGTCGTGGAGTGGGGCGCATGGGGTAAGTGGGAAAGAGACAAGCAGCGCACGGAAGCCCGCGCGCTTGGGGTAAGTGTAGAACTGCGCTATCTGTCTGCGCCGGCGGAAGAGCTCTACCGGCGCATACAACGGCGCAACATGGAAAGCCCGCCGATCCGGTGGGAGCAGGTGCGGGAGTGGCAACGCATCTTCGAGCCGCCCACGACGGAAGAGATGTCCTTGTTCGATCCGCCTGTTTTATGACTTCTCAAGCCTGGACGCATCGTGGAGCATCGGCGGCCCTCGGCTACAATCTGGAGAGCGGTCGGGCTGCCATGCCGCGCGGCCCTGTGGGCTTCCGTGAGGGAATTTGTTGAGCAAAACGAGTGTAGGGTTTGTGGCCGTCGGAGCAGCATTGGCGGTGTTGGCGGTGGGGTGCAGCAACCGGACGCAGCCGACGGTGACGCCGCTTCCGCCGACCGGGCCGCCGCCGCAGCCGGCCGGGGCCTATGCCCTGGTGTTGACGCAGCCCGCTCTGCGGCCCGCGGCCTCCGCGACGAACCCGTGCGCGACGCCGCTTTCCACAAGCGCGACGGCGGGCACCACCCTGTACGCGCAGCCGACGGTCGCGACCCTGTTCGATTTTTCAGGCGACAGCGTCATCGCGCAAGCTACGCTCGGCTATGGCGCGCTCACCTCGGCCATTTCGTCCTCGACCAATCAGGTGTACACGCTCAACTGCGACGGCACCATCAGCTCCATCCCGCTGACGGCGCAGCTGCAGACCAACAACATCGCGACCACGACACTGTTCTCCTCGGCAACCGCCGGGGCGACCGTGGTGCAGCCCACCGTGCAGAGCAACATCGTGGTGCAGAACACGGCGCTGTACGCGGTGAACCAGAACCGCACCCTCACGCAGAACGGCGTGGTGTTCGGCAGCGTGGGCGCGCTCACGGCGACCACCTCCGCGCCCAGCGTGCTCCAGGAGATCGCGGTGGCTCCCGCGCCGGTCGCGATCGCGAGCTCGCCGTCCTCGCAGCGCGTGTACGTGCTGAGCCAGGGCGCGACCGGCTCCGGCGCGACCTGGGGCCAATGCGCCAACCCCTCTGCCGTCACCGCGCCGGGCGAGGCCGACGGCATCGACACCAGCACCAACGCGGTCACCAGCCGCATTCCCGTGGGCATCTGCCCGGTGTTCGGGCTCACCACCCCGGACGGGCTGCGGACCTTCGTGCTCAACCGAGGCTCGGGCACCGTCACGGTCATCAACGCGCAGCAAAACACTCTGGACGCGCAGGTCAACGGCAACGGGACCATCCCGGTGGGCGCGGGGCCGGTATACGCGGCGTACTACCCGCAGCGGCAGCTGCTGGTCACCGCCAACTACGACTCCGGGACCGTGAGCTTCATCAACGTGCCGGTGGACACCTTCGGCAACGACGCACCGGGCTTCGGAACGGTGCTCAAGACGGTCAGCGTCGGCGCGTTCCCGGCGGCCCTGTCCATCCTGGGCGACGGCAGCCGAGTGTACGTGGCCCTGCAGGGCGACCCCACCCAGGCCGCGGCCGCAGGGGCCATCGCGGTGGTCAATGCGGTCAGCTACAGCCTCCAGAACACGATCGCCGTGCCGGGGCACCCCCGGTCCATCGCCTCCACATACAACACGCCCATCGGCAAGGTGTACACGGTCGCGCCGGACTCGCAAACATTGACGATTCTGCGGACCGACACCGACACCATCTCCGCCCAGGTGCAGGTGCAGGGCTGCGGGGTCGACGTCCACACCAATTACCAGTACGCGGGGCAGAGCAACATCGCGGGCTCCTCGGTGACGGCGAACACCATCGTGAACACGAGCAATTCGGCCGGCTCCGGCGCGCCGACGATCTCGTTCACGCCGCCCAACCCCGCTTCGCTTTGCAACTGAAGATCAGGCTCGACCGGCTGCTGGTCGAGCGCGGGCTCGCCCCCTCGCGGGAGCGGGCGCAGGCGCTGCTGTTGGCCGGGCGCGTGCTGGTCGACGAGCAGAAGCAGTCCAAGGCCGGCCTCAACGTCGCGGCCGATTGCGCGCTGCGGGTCCTGGGCGACGAGCAGAAATACGTAAGCAGGGGCGGGCTCAAGCTGGAGCGCGCCCTGACTTACTGGCAAATCGACCTCCTCGGCCGCGATTGCCTGGACGTGGGCGCGTCAACGGGCGGCTTTACCGACTGCATGCTCCAGGCGGGGGCGCGCTCGGTGCTGGCGGTCGATACGGGCTGGGGGCAGATCGCGCAGAACCTGCGCGCGGACCCACGGGTGCGTTTGCTGGAGCGGACCAACGCGCGTCTGCTCGGGCCCGGCTCGCTCGGCCCGGAAGCGACGTTTCTCGCGATGGACGTATCGTTCATCTCGGCGACGCTGGTGCTGCCCGCCGTGCTCGGGGCTGCGCCGGGGGTGCGGGAGGCTGTCGTGCTGGTCAAGCCGCAGTTCGAGGCAGGGCGGGAGTGGGTCGGCAAGGGCGGCATCGTCCGCGACCCGGCGGCGCACGTGCTGGCGCAAGAGAAAGTCCGGGCCTGCGCGGCCGGCCTCGGCGCTGAAGCGGTCGAGATCGTCGACTCGCCGATCACCGGGGCGGAAGGCAACCGCGAGTTCCTGCTCCATGCCCTCTGGGCCCGATAGGTAGACTTGAGCTCTATGCGCGCGATCGCGATCGTCTCGAAGCCGGGCAAGCCGGAGCTCGCCGGCATCCTCGAAGAGCTGGTGGGCTGGCTGCGTCCGCGCGGGTTTGAGCCTCTCCTCGACCCGGTGAGCGGCGGCTACACCTCGGTTGCGCCGGTGGTGAACCGGGACGAGATGGGCGCGTGCCGGCCGGAGCTGGTGGTGGTGCTCGGCGGCGACGGCACGCTCTTGGCGGCCTCGCGCACCTTCGCCCGTCTGGGCGCGCCCATCCTCAGCGTCAATCTGGGCTCGCTCGGCTTCCTCACGGAGGTGCGCCTCAGCGATCTATATGAAACGCTCGAAGCCTGGTGCGAAGACTGCGGCACCTACGAGGAGCGCGCGATGCTGCACACGGAGCTGTGGCGCGACGGCGCGAAGCTGTGCGAGCACGAAGCGCTCAACGACGCGGTCATCAGCAAGGGAACCATCGCGCGGATGGGGCAGTTCAGCGTGTCGGTGGACGGGCACCTGGCGGCGGAGTACCGCGCGGACGGCGTGATCGTGGCGACCCCGACCGGTTCGACCGCGTACTCGCTCTCGGCCAACGGGGCGATCCTGGACCCCGGCGTGGACGCCCACATTATCACCCCGGTGTGCCCGCACCTGCTCACCATGCGGCCGCTGGTGGTGCGCGGCGACGCCCGCCTGCGGGTGCGCGTGGTCGACGGGGCCGAGCCGACCTACCTGACGGTGGACGGGCAGGAGTCCGAGGAGCTCAGGGGCGGCGACGAGCTCTTATGCTGGCGCTCCGCGTTCAAGGTGCGCCTGCTCAAGGTGGGTTCCGGCTCGTTCTACGACGTGCTCCGGACGAAGCTGAAGTGGGGGGAGCGGTAGAG
>CAXUHL010000042.1:0-10655 GCA_964250745.1 uncultured Acidobacteriaceae bacterium | reverse complement strand
AAGTCGTAGTTTCCGCTCGGCGACAGCGCCAGCGGGGCCAGGCGGCGGTTGCTGACTGCCACCGTATCGAGATACCAAAGATTGACCACCGGCAAATCCTGCGCGATCTGCGCCTGCGCCCCCCGGTAGTCGCGGATCTGCTCCGCGCGGTCGGGGTTGCGGGCAGCGTCGGCCAGCAGCGCGTCCACGCGCGCATTTGAGTAAAAGCCGCGGTTGGCCCCGTGCGGCGGGGCATGGCTGGTCGTGTAGGCATAGGAAAGGATGTCGGGCGATTCGTTGCCGCCGATCCAGCGGGAGCTTGCGATCTGGAACGAGCCGCGCGTCATGTCGGCGTAGAAGGTAGCGAACTCGAAGGAGCGGATGTCGAGCGCGACCCCGACCTTGGCGAGCTGCGCCTGGAGCACGGCGGCCAACAGGCGCGTGCTTTCGTCGGTGGAGGTTTTGAGCGTGATATGGAAGCGGGTGCCGTCCGCGCCTCGCCGGTAGCCGGCCCGGTCGAGCTCCCGGTTCGCCTTTGCGGGGTCGAACACCGTGTCGCCTTCGCCCAGATAGGCCCAGTGCTCAGGCGGCAGGACGCTCGCGGCCGGGCGCGCGCGCGCATCGAACAGTGTCCGGATCACGAGAGGGCGGTCGATGGCGTCGGCCAGGGCGCGGCGGACGCGCGGATCGCGCAGGAGCGGATCGCGCAGGTTCAGGACCAGGTACAGCAGCGTGGTGCCGGGGACGGTTTCGACGCGGAGCCGGGGGTCGCGGGCCAGGGTGGGGAGCAGATCGGTAGGCAGCGCGTTCACCTCGATGTCGGCTGAGCCCTTGCGCAGCTCGAGCGCGCGGGTGATGGCATCAGGCACGACCGAAAAGCGCAGCCGCTCGAGCCCCGGAGCGCCGTCCCAGTAGGCGGGGTTGCGGCGCAGGACCACTTCCTTGTCCTGCTCCTGGCTGACAAACGTGTAAGGTCCGGACCCGACCGGGTGCCGCCAGAACTCGCGCGGGCTGCCCGCGGGGATGACCCCGAACGCCCCATCGGCCAGGTTGCCCAGCAGCGCATTGTCGGGCTGCTTCAGGCGAACGATCACGGTCGCCGGGTCGGGCGCTTCGACGGACCGGACGGACCGGTACGAGGCCGTCTTAACCGTCGCGACCGCGCCCGCGAGGAGCGAGTCGAGCGTGTATTTGACGTCCCGCGAGGTCAGCGGCGCGCCGTTCGCGAAGCGGACGCCGGGCCGCAGGTGGAAGATATAGGTGAGCGGGTTGGGCTGGTCCCAGGACGCGGCCAGCATCGGGCCGATCCCGAAGTGCGCATCGCGCCGGACCAGCGCATCGAACAGCAGCGAGTCGATCCGCTCGGAGGCGGCGTCGGTGCCGATGCGCGGATCGAGATTGGCTGGGCTGCTCTCGATCAGGACCGTGACCGTGCCAGGATCGCGCGGACCTGACTCGCGCGGGCCGCGGGCGCATCCGGCCAGCAACAGGAGAAAAAGCAATCTACGCACAAGTCACCTGCCCGAGCACAACGGCTTCGCGCGCGCCGGTGGCGGAAGGGACATTGCCCGGCAAGCGGTGGTGGCTCATGTAGGCGAGCAGGGCAAAGGCGACGGCCTCCTTGGCCTCGACCGGCAAAGGCGTGGGCAGGGCGGGGTCGTCGGAGTTCATGATCGCGGCTTCGGGCAGCGCCTCCTGGAGCATGCGCCGGACCGAGAGGTTGCGAGCGCCGCCGCCCGACAGGATCAGGTCGAAGGCTCCCGCGGGCATGGCCGGCGCGATGGAGCGGGCCGTGAGGGCGGCGGCGGTGGCCAGCGCGTCTTCGGGCGCTTGCGAGAGCGCGCGGCACAGTCCCAGCAAACGCGCCGTAAATGCCGCGCCAAACTGCTCGCGGCCCGCGGTTTTCGGCGGCGGCGCGAGGAAGAAAGGCTCGCGCAGCAGCTCGTCCACAACGGGGCCGAGCACCCGCCCTCGCCCGGCGAGGCTGCCCTCCGGATCGTAGGGGAGGCCGAACAGCTCCCGCGCCAGCGCGTCGAGCACCATATTGCCCGGGCCGGTGTCGAACGCCTGCACCGCCCGCGTCGAGCCGAGCGGGGGAACCACCGTCAGGTTGCCGATGCCGCCGATGTTCTGGAGTACGCGGGTGCGCGTGGGGTGGCGATACAGGGCCTGGTCCAGCAGCGGCACGAGCGGTGCCCCCTGGCCGCCGGCGAGGAGGTCCGCCGGACGGAAGTTGGAGTACACCGGCACCCCCGCCTCCCGCGCGAGCGGGGCCATTTCGCCGATCTGCCAGGTGCAGGCGAAGTTCGCGCCCAGGTGCTCGGCGGGCACAGCCTGGTGGTACACGGTTTGGCCATGGCAGCCGACCAGGTCGATGCGCGCCGGGTGCTCCGCGAGCGTGTCGCGGTAGGCTTCCGCATACGCCAGGCCCAACCGCCAGTTGAGTCGCGCAAGCGCGGCGGTCGTGGTTTGCCGCGCGTCCTGGGCGGCCAGCACGGCCTCGCGCAGGAGTGCGGGGAAGGGCGCAGCCCGATGGTGCAGCAGCGTAAGCCCCGTGAGTTCGGGCCCGATGCGCACGAAAGCCACATCGACCCCGTCGGCGGAGGTTCCGCTCATCAGCCCGGCGACGGTGAGCGCGCTCATCGCGCTTGTGCCCCCTCGGCCGCGTTCTCGAAGCCGGGCAGGTTCGCGGCGGCGGTGGTGAAGGTCTCAGGCCCCGGCAGGCCGGCGGCGCGGGCGGCGGCCGCGAGCTCCGCGGTAAACAAGCGCAGGTCGGCCCGCAGCCGCGCGAGCTGGTCCTCGGCGGCATCGCGCGGCAGCAGGGCGGGCAGCAAACGCGCTTTGTGTTCCGCGACGCGCGCGGCTGTGCGCCGGACCCTGTCGCGGAAAGCGGGGCTCCGTTCCGCCTCGCCCAGCACCGCCTCGTAGGCGCGCAGCACGAGCGACGGCTCGCGGCATACCTCGAGCAGGTCGGTCCCGGCGAGCAGGGCTCCCACGGCGGCCTCCTCGATGGAACTTCGGCTCAGGAGGCCGCCCATTTCCAGGTCGTCCGAAACGACGAGCCCCTCGTACTCGAGCCGACGGCGCAGAATGTCCGTAATCCAGAAGCGCGAGGTGGAGGCCAACTCCGAGTGGGCTTCCGGGATTTTGGGGTACACGGCGTGCGCGACCATGATCATCGGCAGCAGCCCGGCGAGCTCGCGGAAGGGGGCCAGGTCCTCGGCCCAGAGCCGGTCCATGGAGCGCGCGATTTTCGGGGCGGCGGGGTGGGAGTCGAGCGCGCCGCCGCCCAGCCCGGGGAAGTGCTTGCCGCAGGCCAGGACGCGCTCGCCGCGCAGCGCCTCGGCGAACGGCCGGGCGTAGAGCAGGACCTTCTCCGGAGTGTCCCCGGCGGAGCGGCTGCCCAGCACCGGGGAGGCGAGGTCGAGCACGGGGGCCAAGGGCGTGTTGAAGCCGAGCAGCCGCGTGGCGCGCCCGATCAGCTCGCCGTGGCGGCGCGCGTAATGCTCCTTGCCGTGGACCGCGACCGAGGACGGCGAGGGGAACGCGCCGACGAGGTCGCGCAAGCGGTCCACCGGTCCGCCTTCCAGGTCGAGCGCGCGGAGGGCGGGGGTGCGTTCGCCGTCGCCGCTGGCCGCCGCGGTCGCCTCGCGCAGCAAAGCCGTGGTCTGCGCGGGGGTCTCCATGTTGCGCCGAAACAGGATCAGCCCGCCCGGGCGCAGCAGGCGCAGCGTCGCCCGCTCGAGCGCGGTCAGTGAAGGCCCGGACAGCCCGACGATGAAGAGCTGACCGACCTGTTCGCGAAGGGAGGGCATTTGCCCCCTCAGAATGACACAGACCGCTCGGTACTTTGCTGGAAGGCCCGAAAGGTCCGCTCGATGCCCTCCCGCAGTCCGGTGCGCGCGCGCCAGCCCAACCCCGCCATCCGGCTCACATCGAGCAGCTTGCGAGGCGTGCCGTCCGGCTTGGACGTATCGAACCGCAGCGCGCCCCGGTAGCCCACTACCGCGCACACCAGCTCGGCCAGCTCGCGGATGGTCACGTCTTCCCCCGTGCCGATATTTACCAGCGGCGCGTCGCCCGCGAGCAGGCTCCCGTAGCGGTCTTCGTCCAGATTCAGCAGAAACAGGCATGCTTCGGCCATATCGGCTGAATACATGAGCTCCCGGCGCGGCGTCCCCGTGCCCCACACCTCCACCTCCGGGCGGCCGGCGGCGTGGGCCTCGGCCACCTTGCGCAAAAGGGCGGGCAGAACGTGCGAGGTTTGCAAGTCGAAGTTGTCCTCGGGGCCGTATAGGTTCGTCGGCATGGCCGCCAGGAACCGGGTTCCGTACTGGCGGTTGTAGGCACGGCACATTTCCACCCCGGCGATCTTGGCCAGGGCGTAGGCGCGGTTGGTCGGCTCGAGCGGGCCGGTCAGCAGCGACTCCTCGCGGATCGGCTGCGGCGCGAACTTGGGGTAGATGCAGCTGGAGCCCAGAAACAGCAACCGCCGCGCCCCGACCTGCCGGCTCGCCTCGATCACGTTGGTCTGGATGGCCAGATTGTCGTGCAGGAACTCCGCCGGATAGGTGTCGTTGGCGAGGATTCCCCCGACCCTGGCGGCGGCCAGCACCACGTACTCCGGGCGCTCGGCGGCGAAGAACCGGTCCACCGCGGGCGCGTCGCGCAGGTCCAGCTCGGCGCGCGTGGCCGTCGCCACGTGCGCGTAGCCCCGCGCCGCCAGTTCCCGGCACACTGCTGAACCCACCAAACCCCGGTGCCCGGCCACGTAAACCCTGCTGTCGAGATTCATAAACGTCCCGTCCCAGAGTACCCGCGGGCAAACATTCACAGCCGTCCCGTTGACAAGCTTTCCGGCCGGGGCCTACATTCCTCGTGCAATCAAACGCTTGTCCCCCAAGGAGTCTTCCGGTGAACCATCCCCCACTTCGCCCGATCTTCCCCAAGCTCCCTTTGGCCGCACTGGCCCTTCTGTCTGCCCCGGCCCTGGCCCAGAATCCGAACTTCGGCAACAACGTCCTCATTTTCGACCCGAGCACGCCCGCCGCCACGATCCAGTCCAAGCTCGATGCCATCAACGGCGCGGGTCAGTTCGATACGGCGCGCTACGCCGTGCTGTTCAAGCCGGGCACCTACAGCGTCGACACGCAGGTCGGCTTCTACGAGGACATTCATGGCCTGGGCCAGTCGCCGGATGCAGTGGTGATCAACGGCGCGCTAACCGCGAACCGCACGGATGCGAACGGCAATGTGACGACAAACTTTTGGCGCGCCGAAGAGAACATGCGCATCAACGTGAACGCCGCGAAAACCAACCCGAATACGCCCGGTGAACTCCAGTGGGCTGTTTCGCAGGGAGCGGACTTCCGGCGCATGGACGTGCAGGGCAACCTGAAGCTGGCCAACGGCAGCTGCGGCTTCGCGAGCGGCGGGTTCACGAGCGACTCGGTGATCTCCGGCTATGTGGACTCCTGCTCGCAGCAGCAGTGGTACACGCGCGACAGCGCCCTTGGCAGCTGGAGGGGCGCGGTGTGGAACATGGTCTTCTCCGGCGTGAACGGGGCTCCGGCACAGAGCTTCCCGACCGCTCCGAAGCAGAACGTGAGCCCGTACACCACGCTCCAAACCACCCCGGTGAGCCGTGAGAAGCCTTTCCTGTATGTGGACGCGAACGGTGCCTGGAACGTGTGGGTGCCGACGGTAAAGACCAATTCGCGCGGCACCACGTGGGCTGCCGGCGGCAACGCTCCGGGCTACGCTGTGTCCATCAACAACTTCTTCATCGCGCAGCCCTCCAACACGGCCGACCAGATCAACGCGGCGCTGGCCGGGGGCAAGAGCCTGATTCTGACGCCGGGCATTTACCAGCTGAACAAGCCCATCGCCGTCACCAATCCGAACACGGTCGTGCTGGGCCTGGGCTTCGCGACGCTGGTGCCGACGGCTGGCAATGCCGCCTTGACCGTCGCGGACGTGGACGGCGTGCAGGTGGCCGGCCTGATGGTCGACGCCGGCCCGCAGCGGTCGCAGGTGCTGGTCGAGGTGGGCAACCCCGGCGCGGCGAACGCGACGCACGCGGGCAACCCCACCTCGCTCAACGACGTGTTCTTCCGCATCGGCGGGGCGACCACCGGCAGCGCGACGACCAGCCTTCAGGTGGACAGCAACAACGTCATTCTCGACAACATATGGGCATGGCGCGCGGACCACGGCGACACCCCGACAGGCTGGACCGTGAACCCCGGCGACCACGGCGTGGTGGTGAACGGCAACAACGTGACCGCGCTGGGCCTGGCCGTGGAGCACTACGAGAAAGAGCAGACGCTGTGGAACGGGCAGGGCGGGAAAACGATCTTCTACCAGAGCGAGCTGCCCTACGACGTGCCGAGCCAAAGCGCGTGGAACGGGGCGAGCGGCCAGGGCTACCCGTCCTATGTCGTGGCCAACGGCGTGTGCACGCACACGGCCTATGGGTTGGGCGTGTACTCGTATTTCAACCAGAATATCGACATCGTCGAGGACAACGCCATTCTGGTTCCGAACGCGACGGGCATCGCGCTGCACGACATGGGCAGCGTCTTCTTGAGCGGCAGCGGCCAAATCACGCACGTCATCGACGGACAGGGCACGCTCGCGAGCCTCAACTCGAACCCCTACATCCTGAACCCCGTGGCCGGCTACGTGGGCAACGGTGCGTGCACGCCCAGCGGCAGCGCACCCCCGCCTGTCGCGAGCGCGACGGCCATCGACGCGGGCGGCGGCGCGGTGGGCGCATTCGCGGCGGACGCGAACTACGCGGGCGGCGGAACCTACTCCGTCGGTTCGGCGGTAGCCACGGCAGGGGTAGCCAACGCGGCACCGGCGGCCGTGTACCAAAGCGCGCGGCAGGGTGAGTTCACCTACACCCTCCCCGGCTTCGCCCCGAACAGCGCGCACACGGTCCGTCTGCACTTCGCGGAGCTGTACTGGAGCAACCCCGGCCAGCGCGTCTTCAACGTCAGCGTGAACGGGGCGGCGAAGCTGTCGAACTTCGATATCGTCGCCGCGGCCGGCGGCGGGCTCAAGGCGAACGTGCAGAGCATCGCGGCGACCGCCAACGCGAGCGGGCAGATCGTGCTCGGCTTCACGCGCGGCGCGGCCGACCAGCCGATGGTGAACGGGATCGAGGTGCAGTAGCGGCCGCAGCCCGAACGGCCTGGCTCCGGTGTTTGTGGTCCGGCCGCGGCTTGTGGAGAGTTCTTACCGAGATGGGCCGACCGCGAGGCAAACGTTGGTGTAATGTTTACTTCACAGGGCCCGGTACCGGCTCCTCCGCCCCGCTGGGCAGGCTGCCGGCCGAGACCGGCGGCCCATGCCTCATGAGCGACGACCAGCGCGACAACACGAGAGAGGCATCCCCGCTCATGCAGCGGCCCAGCCTCAAGATGCTGGCTGAACACCTCAGTCTCAGCCCGTCCACGATCTCGTTCGTGCTCAACAACGCTCCCGGCCGGTCCATCCCGCAGGCCACCCGCGAGCGGGTGCGCGCCGCCGCCCGAGCCTTCAACTACCAGCCCAGCATGATCGCGCGCAAGCTCCAGGGCCAGCGCATGAAGACCGTGGGCATCGTCCTGCCGGAGCTCGGGGAAGGCTATCACTCCCAGGTCATCAGCGGGGCGGGCGAGTTCCTGATCGAGCAGGGCTACTTCTACTTCACCGTCCACCACCGGCACCGTCCCGAACTGCTGAGGGCCTTTCCGGAGCTGCTCGGGGCGCGCGGGGTCGAGGGCATCCTCGCGATAGACACCTGCCTGGAAGCCGAAAGCTATCTGCCGACGGTGCTGGTCGCCGGGCAAACCGAGCTGCCCAACGTGGCCAACATAGTCGTGGATTCAAGGCTGGGGGCGCGGCTCACGCTCGGGCACCTCAAGGGATTAGGTCACCGGGAAATCGTTTACATGCGCGGACAGCCCTTCAGCGCCGACACCGAGCAGCGCTGGGAGGCGACGCTCGAAGCCGCCGGCGAGCTCGGGCTGCCGGTGCGCGAGGAGCTGGTGATCCGGCTCGAACAGGACTCGCACTCGCCGGAGATCGGCTACCCCGGCATTCGGCGCATCCTGGCCGCGCGCCATCCCTTCACGGCGGTGGTCTGCTTCAACGACGTCTCCGCCATGGGCGTGATTCGCGCGCTCCACGATGGAGGCCTGCGCGTGCCCGAGGACGTTTCCGTGGTCGGCTACGACGACATCATGTCCGCCTCCTACCACGTCCCCAGCATGACCACCGTGCGCCAGCCGCTCCATAAAATGGGCTCGATCGCGGCCTCCATGCTGCTCGACAAACTGTCCGGCAACGCCGCTCCGGCGCTCACCCTGGTCGAGCCTGAGCTGATGGTGCGCGAGTCCACCGGACAGGCCCGCCCGCTGCCCTCGCGCGCGGGTGCCTGACCGCGCGGCTTGCGTACCCCGACGCGCGTGTTCGGGGCCCTGACCCTCCCGGGCCTCTTCACCCTCACCGGCTTCGGGTGTGCCGTGCTGGGGGCAGCGCTTCCGGCGTTGCTGGCGCGCTGGTCGCTCGGGGACCGCGGCGGCGGCTTTCTGTTCTTTTTCGCGTGGCTCGGCGCGGCGCTCGGCGCGTTGCTGAGCCGGGGCGACCTCCGCCGGTCCATTCTGCGGGGCGCGCTGCTCGCCGCCGGGGCCGCCCTGGGCCTGGCGATCTTGCGCGGGCGCGTCGTCTTCCCGCTGGCCCTCCTGTACGGGACCGGCCTGGGCATCGCGATGACCTCGACCAGCGTCCTGCGTGCGCGGGCTGCCGGGCCCCGGCGCGGGCAGGAGCTCAACCGGCTCAACCTTTTGTGGGCGCTGGGCGCGCTGGGGACGCCTCTGATCGCCGCGCACGCCCTGCGCACCGGCCGGCCGGAGTATCTGTTCGCCGGGCTGGCGGCGGCGCTGCTTCTCATCGGCGGCCTGCTGTCTTTCGCGCCCGCGCAGCCGGCCGGGAGCGAGCCGGAACCTGGCCTCGCCGCGCACGCCCCGCTGCTCCTGTGCGCCGTTTCCGCGCTGATCGTCGGGACGGAAGCCTCGCTCGCCGCCTGGCTCACCACCTACTCGCGGCGTGCCGGTCCCACTCTGGGGGCGGCGGTGGGCACGGGCAGCGCATTCTGGGCCGGGCTGCTGCTCAGCCGCGCCCTCCACAGCGGGCCCCTGCTGGGCGGGGAGCCTCGCTTGCGTCCCTATGCCGCCGTGCTCGCCGGGGCGCTGGCTCTGCTGCTGCTTGCGCCGGGCCCGGCGGCGCTGGCTGGGCTGGCTTTCATGGTCGGCGCCGCGCTGGGCCCGCTGTACCCGTTTCTCCTGGCGATCGCGACGGCACGCTACCGGGGCAACCGTGTCTTTCTGTCGGCCGGGTTGGGTTCGGCGGTGGTCCCCTGGCTCACCGGCCTTGTCTCCGCCGCCGCCGGGTCGCTGCGGGCGGGGCTCCTCGTTCCGTGCGCCGCGGCGTGGCTTTTGCTGGCGCTCAGCTTGCGTGTCGGACGGCACCGGTAGCTATCTTTCGGTCTTTTTACCCGGACAACCAAACGGCCCGAAATGGCCTCCCCGTGCTGCTGTAGCATCAAATCCAGTAACCATGGCAACCACGTCGCAGATATCCCCGTCGCCCCTCCTGCCGCTGGCGCACCCGCACAGCGACGAGCCTCGTTCCGAGTGCACGATCAGCGTCAACGGTGCCCGGACGCACGCGCTGGCGGGCGAGCCGCTGATCGACGCGCTCCAGCGAACCCTCGGCGGCACGGAAAGCGAGGTGCCGCACGTCTGCTACCTGCCGCAGCTCGGGCCCATCCAGACCTGCGACACCTGCATGGTGGAGGTGGACGGAGCGCTGGTCCGCGCCTGCGCGACGAAAGTGGCCGAAGGCGCAGAGGTCGTCACGGCGAGCGCGCGTGCGAAGAAGGCTCAGGCCGACGCCTTCGACGTGATCCTGGGCAACCACCTGCTCTACTGCACGGTGTGCGACAACAACAATCAAAACTGCACGGTGCACAACACCACGGCGCTGCTCAAGGTCGAGCATCAGGAGCACCCGTACACGACCAAGCCCTACGAGAAGGACGAGACCAACCCCTTCTACCGCTATGACCCCGACCAGTGCATCCTGTGCGGGCGCTGCGTGCAGGCTTGTCAGAACTATCAGGTCAACGAGACCCTTTCGATCAACTGGGAGGACCCGCACCCCCGCGTGCAGTGGGACGGCGGCCACACCATCGGGGGCTCCTCCTGCGTCTCCTGCGGGCACTGCATCACGGTCTGCCCGTGCAACGCGCTGATGGAAAAGTCCATGATCGGTCACGCGGGCTATCTGACCAGCTGGCCGGCCAAGCCCACCGAGCAGATGATCGACCTGGTCAAGGCGGTGGAGCCGGAAATGGGCTACGGGCCGATCCTCAAGGTCTCCGAAACTGAAGCCGCCATGCGCCACATGCGGAACAAGGTCACCAAGACGGTCTGCACCTACTGCGGCGTCGGCTGCTCGTTCGACATCTGGACCCAGCCCGAGAGTCGCCACATCCTCAAGGTCGAGCCGTCCAAGGGCGCGACCAACGACATTTCCACCTGCGTCAAGGGCAAGTTCGGTTGGGACTACGTGAACCACAAGGACCGGCTCACCCGGCCGCTGATCCGCAACGCCGACGGCGAGAC
>CAXUHL010000041.1:14575-16292 GCA_964250745.1 uncultured Acidobacteriaceae bacterium | reverse complement strand
GATCCTGGAGCGTCCGGACCCGCGGATTCGCGAGCTCGAAGCATTGCCCGCGCCGGCGCTGGGGCCATTGTGGGCGGCTTCCGGTCCGCTCGGAGACGCGCCGACGCGGGCCGAGTTTCGCTTGAACGGCCTGCGGTTCGGCTACGACGGGGACGCGGGGCAGAAGACCGGGGCGTTTCTCGACCAGCGGCTCAACTACCGTCTGGCAGCGCGGCACGGGCATGGTGAGGCGCTCGACGTGTGCACGTACCAGGGCGGGTTCGCGCTGCACCTGGCCACGGTGTGCCGTGCCGTGACAGGCTTGGACAGCTCGGAGGCGGCGCTGACGGTAGCGGAGGCGAACCTGGCGCGGAACCGGGACGCGCTGGGCGGGATTGAGGTGGACTGGGTGCGGGGGGATGCGTTTGCGGTGCTGCGGGAGTGGGCTGAGGCGGGTGCGGAGTACGACACGATCGTGCTGGACCCACCGGCATTCGCGAAGACCAAGCGCGCGGCGGAAAGCGCGATGCGCGGGTACAAGGAACTGAACCTGCGGGCACTGAAGATGCTGCGGCCGGGTGGGACGCTGGTGACCTGCTCTTGCTCGCACCATGTGCCGCTGGAGGAGTTCCAGGCGGTGGTGGCGGCCGCGGCGGGCGACGCGGGGCGGCGGGTGCGTTTGCTGGAGCGGACCGGGGCGGCACCGGACCATCCGGTGATTTTGACGATCCCGGAGACGGAGTATCTGAAGTGTCTGGTGCTGGAGGTGGAGGGGTGAGGCTCAAGCAAAACAGGAGCACCAGAGAACACAGAGAACACAGAAAACACTTGAAAGCTACACGATCATTGCTTAATATCGACTTATACCCGCTGGTAGGGCCGCAAGGTATTGCTAGTTCAAGAGCCGTCTGAGCGCAAGCTCCGGCGGCTTTTGTGTTGATCTTCTCTCATGACAGCGCGCCTGCGTACCTATGTCTATGTCGACGGCTTCAATCTCTACTACCGGGCTCTTCGCCGTACCGGCTTCAAATGGCTCAATCTCGTCGCCTTATCGGAAGCTCTTCTCGGCTCCAGCCATGAAATTTCCCGCGTTCGCTACTTCACTGCGCCCGTAAGCGGCAAACTCGATCCGGGTCAGCCCATTCGGCAGCAGCGCTACCTCCAGGTGCTCGCGACTCTCTTTACCGTATCGATCCATCTTGGAAATTTCCTGACTACACAAAAGATCAGACCGCTCGTTGACCCAGCGCCCATTTGGCCGACACACCTTTCCATTTGGAACAGCGAGGAAAAGGGCTCCGACGTCAATTTGGCGACCTACCTCGTCCACGACGCCTGGCGCGGACTGTTCGACGAAGCACTCGTTCTCTCCCAGGACACGGACCTCATCGAGCCCGTCAGGATTGTTCGCGACGAGATTAGTAAGCCTGTAGGCATCCTGATCCTGGACGGGAGGGCACCCGGTAAACTCGCCAGGTACGGGAGCTACGTCCGCCATCTCACGCATAGAGAGCTCGCCGGCGCCCAGTTTCCCGAATTTGTCAAGTTCGGAAACAAGGGAAAGTCTGTGCAGCGCCCGCCGGAGTGGAGCTGAATAGCATTTCCCGGTATACCCCTTCAGGATGAGTACACTGCGCTCACATTTCCTGCATCTTTTCGCGAAATTTCAGCGTCTACTTCAGGGTGGCCAAGAGTGCCACACCCCAAGACCTCAGGAGCGAAAGCAATGGCAATCACA
>CAXUHL010000041.1:9148-14475 GCA_964250745.1 uncultured Acidobacteriaceae bacterium | reverse complement strand
GTGGCCAAGAGTGCCACACCCCAAGACCTCAGGAGCGAAAGCAATGGCAATCACACGTTGGGATCCGTTTCGGGATGTTTTCGGTTTGAGCAGCAATCTGCAATCCGTCTTGCAGGAGCTGGCGCGCCAGGGCGGCAGCCGCGGCGACGCGGACACTTTGACCCAGGGCGCGTTTGTACCGCCTGTGGACATCTACGAGGACCAGGACAAGATCGTCCTCACCCTGGAAGTGCCGGGCGTCAAGCAGGATGCGTTCGACATCACGGTCGACCACAATACCCTGTTCGTGCGCGGCGAGCGCCAGTGGGCGAACGAGCAAAAGGAAGAGAACTATCACCGGGTGGAGCGGCGCTACGGCTCGTTCAGCCGGTCGTTCGCCCTGCCGCAGACGGTGGACACGCAGAATGTGCACGCGGGCTATGACGCGGGCGTGCTGCGCATCGAGCTGACAAAGCGGCCCGAGACCAAGAGCCGTCAGATCAAGGTCCAGTTGGGCGGTGGGCAGCAGGCGATTCCGCAAACCTTAAATGGCGCGTCCGGGCAGGATGGGGCTCGGGTCGAGCACGTGGCGGTCGGGGCCGGGCAGCAGGCGAGCTGACCCGCTCGCAATCAAACAAGAGCGGCGGCCCGGGCGAGCATCGTCCGGGCCTCGCCGCGTATCCATGTCTTCTAAAGGAACACGATCATGGCGATTCGTTGGGATAAGTTCACCGTCAAGTCGCAGGAAGCGGTCCAGGCCGCCAACGGCGTGGCTGCCGACAATGGCAATCCGGAGCTGCTGCCGCTGCACCTGCTTTCCGCCTTGCTCGCCGACCGCGAAGGAGTGATTTTGCCCGTGCTCGAGAAGCTGGGCGTGCCCACCGCGCAGATGGCCGCGAAGGCGAAGGAATCGCTCGCCAAGCTGCCCAAGGTCCAGGGCGGCGGGCAGCCCGCCATGGGGCAGGCATTGCAGCGCGTGCTCGACCAGGCCAGCAAGGAGGCGGAGAACTTCCACGATGACTATGTCTCGACCGAGCACCTGCTGCTCGCGCTGGCGGAGGCGAAAAACGACGGCGCGGGTTTGCTGCTCGCGAGCTTCGGCGCGGGGCACGAGGCGATCCTGAAAGCTTTGACGGCCGTGAGAGGGTCGCAGCGCGTGACCGATCAGAATCCGGAAGCGAAATATCAGTCGCTCGAAAAGTATGCCAAGGATTTAACGGAGCTGGCGCGGCGGGGCAAGCTCGACCCGGTCATCGGACGCGACGAGGAGATTCGGCGGGTGATCCAGGTCTTGGCACGCCGGACGAAGAACAATCCGGTGCTGATCGGCGAGCCCGGCGTGGGAAAGACCGCCATCGTCGAAGGTCTGGCGCGCCGGGTGGTTTCGGGCGACGTCCCGGAGATCCTGCGCAACAAGAAGGTCGTCTCGCTCGATCTCGGCTCCATGCTTGCCGGGGCGAAGTACCGCGGCGAATTCGAGGACCGGCTCAAGGCCATTTTGAAGGAGATCGAAGATTCGCACGGGCAGATCATCCTATTCATCGATGAACTTCATACGTTGGTCGGCGCAGGGGCGGCCGAGGGAGCGATCGACGCGGCCAATATGCTGAAGCCGGCCCTGGCGCGAGGAGAGCTGCGCGCGATCGGCGCGACCACTCTGAACGAGTATCGCAAGTACATCGAGAAGGATGCCGCGCTCGAGCGTCGGTTCCAGATGGTGTACGTGGGTGAGCCGAATGTCGAGGATACAGTCGCGATTCTGCGTGGTCTGAAGGAGCGGTACGAGTCGCACCATAAAGTCAGGATCAAGGATGCCGCAATCGTCGCGGCCGCGACGCTGTCGCACCGGTATATTTCCGACCGCTTCCTGCCCGACAAGGCCATCGACTTGGTCGACGAGGCCGCGGCTTCGCTCGCGATCCAGATCGGGTCTGTTCCCGAGGAAATCGACACGCTGGAGCGCTCGATGACTTCGCTGGAGATCGAAAAGGCGGCTCTGCGCCGGGAGACCGACCCGAACTCGCAGCAGCGTCTGCAGGCGGTGGAGGCCGAGCTGGCTGAACTGAAGGAGAAAGCTTCGGGCCTGCGCGCGCGTTGGCAAACGGAGCGCGACGCCATCACCCGGCTTTCCGAGGTGAAGCAACGCGTCGAGGCATCGCGGTTCGAGATGGCGGAGCAGACCCGGCTCGGGCGGCTGGAGCGCGCCGCGCAGATTCAGTATGGCGAGCTGCCGAGGCTGGAGGCTGAGCTGCGCGAGCTGAACACGCTGCAGGACACGATGGAGCATGGGGCGCGGATGCTGAAGGAGGAGGTCGACGAGGAGGACATCGCGGCGATCGTGTCCAAGTGGACGGGCATCCCGATCTCCAAGATGCTGGAGGGTGAGGTGAGGAAGCTTGTCGCGATGGAAGGCCGCTTGCGCGACCGCGTGGTCGGCCAAGATGATGCCTTGACGGCAGTCGCGAATGCGATTCGCCGGTCGCGGGCCGGGCTGAGCGACCCCAAACGGCCGATCGGGTCGTTCCTGTTTCTTGGGCCGACCGGTGTCGGCAAAACCGAGACTGCCCGTGCTCTGGCGGAGTTCCTGTTCGACGACGAGGCTGCGATGGTGCGGATCGACATGTCGGAGTACATGGAGCGGCACGCGGTCGCGCGACTGGTCGGCGCGCCGCCGGGGTATGTGGGGTTCGACGAGGGCGGTCAGCTGACCGAAGCGGTTCGCCGCCGTCCCTACGCCGTCATCTTGTTCGACGAGATTGAGAAGGCGCATCCGGATGTGTTCAACATCCTGCTGCAAGTCCTGGACGACGGCCGCCTGACCGACTCCAAGGGGCGGACGGTGGACTTCAAGAACACGGTCCTGATCATGACTTCAAATCTAGGCGCCCAGGCGATGCAAGGCGAGGCGCTCGAGTCGGAGTCGGGTTGGGAACTTGCCCGGGAAGAGGTTATGGATGTGCTGAAGCTGCACTTCCGGCCCGAATTCCTGAACCGCGTGGATGATATCGTGCTGTTCCGGCCTCTGGGCGAAGCGCAGCTGACCCACATCATCGATCTACGTTTGATGGATATGAAACGGTTGCTTACGGATCGTAAGATCAACCTCGAACTGTCAGAAGGGGCTCGAAATCAACTTATCCTGACCGGCTATGACCGGGCTTACGGCGCGCGTCCGCTGAAGCGCGCGATCCAAAAGCTGATCCAAGACCCGCTCGCGATCAAGATCCTGGACGGCGAAGTACTGCACGGAGACTCCGTCCGAGTCGAAGCGGATCCGCTGAACAACAGACTCCAGTTCACGGTCGAGAACCGGCACGCGGCTCTGGTGTAGAGCCGCGCGGGCGGTTTTGCGTCAGCCGCCGAGCCGCGTGGCGCTCTCGACCGCGCTCACGGCGGGCTGGTCGTAGGCCCCGCGCGTGAAGTCGATCTTCAGCCGGCCCGTGCTGTCCGCGGCCACATAGAAGGTCATTGTCGTCGCCCGAAACGGCCCGCCGGCGGCAGCGACGATGTCGAAGTTGGTGAGCTCCGGCATGCCATTGACAGCGACGTTGAATTGACGCTGGTTTGGAGCGGAAAAGTAAAGCTCGGCAAAGTGCAGGGTTACAGCGTAGACGGTGTTTGCCTGGAGAGCTCCGAAGATGTAGCTGAAGTGGTCGCCTTCGCGCGCATCCTGATACACCGCGGCGGGTGCATCATCCTGCGGGAGGTTCACGAGCGACACTTGGCGGCTGGTGTTCGAGTAAGCACCGCCGAGCACGAATCCGGCATCGGCAGTCCACCCGCTGATGGCCGGCCCGCCTGCGTTGATTGCATATACGTCGTTTGCTCTCGGGGTGGTTGTCTGGGCGGGGGCGAGGGTGGCTGCCAGACCGGAGGCGGCGAAAACCAGGCCGAGCAACATCGGGGGAGGGATGCGTTTCATTGAGAACTCCTAAACAAACGTTTGATCGTGCTGGATGCAAGCTCTAGTTGCGCCAAGCAGCGCTTGTCAACCGGAGAGACTCCCCTTGTGGAGCGCGGGCCTGGCCCCGACCAGCCATCGAATGACCCGCGATCGGCTATCTCTCGTCTGCCCGCAATACGGAGCAGGCGACGCGCGCAAATCCCTGAAGGTCGGCGATGAATCCGGGCGAGGTCCAACGCGCATCCTGCAAGAACAAGGCTGCGACCGCGTCTCGTTGACCGGCTCCGAACTCGACCGCCAACAGCCCTCCCGGAACCAGCTGGGCGGAAGCTTGCGGCAGCAGAGTCCGGTAGACATCAAGCCCGTCCGCGCCGGCGAAGAGTGCCGTATGCGGCTCCCACAGGGTGACCTGCCCCTCCAAGACTTCCCAGCTTGCGACATAAGGCGGGTTGGAGACGATGCAGTCGTAAAGCTCGTTCCGCACAGACGCGAGCAAATCCGACTGGAGAAAGCGAACGTTCTGAGCCAGTCGCAGCGCTTGCGCATTCGCTTCGGCAACGGCCAGGGCTTCGGGTGACAGGTCGAGCGCATCGATCCGCGCCAAAGGCAGCCGGCTCGCCAAGGCCAGCGCAATGGCCCCCGAGCCGGTCCCTACATCCGCGATCCGGACCGGACGGTCGTGGGGAAGGCGGGCGAGCACGGCTTCGATGAGGTGCTCCGTCTCGGGGCGGGGTATTAGAACGGCAGGCGTGACCGTCAGCGGCAGGCCGAAAAACTCCTGCTCGCCGAGTATGTATTGGATGGGCTCATGCTCGGCGCGGCGCGCGAGAAGCTCCTCATAGCGCTGAATCTGCTGCGGGGTAAGCTCCGCCTCAGGATGCGCGAGGATCCAGGCGCGGTCGCGTGCGAGAACATGGCGCAGGAGCAGTTCCGCATCGAGTTTAGGCTGCCTTGAAGAGCTGCGCAGGGCATATTCTCCGGTTGCCAGAGTGTGAATCAACATCGAAACCATCCAATTGTTTGCAAAGAAGCCCTTGCCGCATACCGATTCAGGATCGAGCTATTTTCCCATCTTAAGATCGTCCTGCCTCAATCACCGACGTGATGGTACTAACCACCCCTGATTCCACAAGTGAAAGCGAGAAAGATCGCATTGACCGATTGCGGATGGGACTTGCTTCGAGCTAACAACCGATATAGCAATCCTGCATGCTACGACCGGCTAGTTTTTGCAGCTCCGGGCCCTTTTTGCACGGTCCTCTTCCGTAAACGGATTCGAAACTCGTTTCCCATACCTTCGCGACTGACGTAGCAACGCTCTCTGCGCTTACTTCGTTCTCATACATGGCTCGCAACTCCCTTTACAGCAAGGAGGCTTCGTTCTCGTACTCTCTTTTCGGAGCACGCAAGGTTATCCAAGCCTCCATATCCTCATCGCGAAAAA
>CAXUHL010000041.1:0-9048 GCA_964250745.1 uncultured Acidobacteriaceae bacterium | reverse complement strand
TCGCTTCCATGAAGGGTACAGCCCTTGAGCTCGACCTCACTCAAGCC
The DNA here is from genome assembly GCA_964250745.1 of uncultured Acidobacteriaceae bacterium. Lineage (GTDB taxonomy): Bacteria > Acidobacteriota > Terriglobia > Terriglobales > Acidobacteriaceae > EB88. The sequence continues at coordinate 9,001 of CAXUHL010000041.1, read as the reverse complement.
GCCTCCGCCTGCACCTTGAGCCTTTCCGCATTGTCATGGGTTATCAACGCGTCTACAACGGGCTGCAGCCGGCCCTGCATGATCAAATCGAGCTGGTGCAGTGTCAAGCCGATCCGGTGATCGGTCAACCGGTTTTGCGGAAAATTATAGGTTCGTATCTTTTCACTCCGGTCGCCCGTACCAACCTGACTTTTACGCTGCGCCGCTTCGAGCTGGTGCAGGCGCTCCTGCTCGACCTCGTATAGTCGCGAGCGGAGCACACGCATGGCCTTTTCCCGGTTCTTGATCTGCGACTTCTCATCCTGACAGCTGACCACGGTATTCGTGGGAAGGTGAGTGATCCGGATGGCTGAGTACGTTGTGTTCACCGATTGACCGCCCGGGCCTGACGAGCAAAACGTGTCGATACGCAGGTCTTTTTGCTCGATCTTCACGTCAACCTCCTCCGCCTCGGGAAGCACCGCGACGGTGATCGCCGAAGTGTGAACGCGGCCTTGCGTCTCGGTTTCCGGCACGCGCTGGACGCGATGGACGCCGCTCTCGTACTTGAGCTGGGAGTACACCCGCGATCCTTCGACAAGAAACGAAATATCCTTCAAGCCGCCGACCGAACTTTCCGAGCTCGACAAGATGTCCAGCTTCCAGCGGTGCAGCTCCGCGAACCGAGCATACATCCGGTACACCTCCGCCGCGAACAAGGACGCTTCATCCCCTCCGGTAGCCGCGCGAATTTCGACCACGACGTTCTTTTCATCATTCGGGTCTTTAGGCAGCAGCAGCACTTTCAACTCTTCTTCCACGGCGGGGAGCTTGCCCTCCAGTTGCGCAAGCTCTTCCTGAGCCATGGCCTGCATCTCCGGGTCTTCTTCGGCCAGCATTGTTCTGGCTTCTGAGATCCCGGCTTCGATCGTTCGGTAGCGGCGAAAGGCTTCGACCACCGCCTCAAGTTCCCGGTGCTGCTTCGCTGTTTTCTGGTAACGCGGCTGGTCGCTGACAATCGCCGGCTCCGCGAGCTGGGCCCCGAGGTCTTCGTAGCGCGCAACAATCTGGTCTAAACGATCGAACATTCATCAACCTCAAAGCCTTGATCTTCAACCGTATGGGAGGGCAAAGGCGCTTGTCGGCAGGGGCCGCTAAAGGAGGGTGCCGGTGTGAGTGGCAAAGCGCATGCCTGCTTAGATTAACAAGAATCGCCGACGGCGCATCTACTCAGAACAATGAGCGGAAGAGACGCAGGTCTACAAACCGAAACAACGCTTGAGCGGTGGGCCGCGGTTTGCGAAACACTCGGCGGAACGACGAAAAAGCTGGAAAAACGGGCGCTTTTAGCGGCGTATCTGGAAGCGCTGGCGGCTCCGGATGCGGCTCTGGCAGCACAATTCGTCGCCGGCGCACCTTTCGCTGAAGTGGATCAGCGCAACCTTGGCGTCGGCGGGTCGCTGCTAACCAAGGCTGTCGCGGCACGTACCGGAGCAGCCGGAGAAGCCCTGACGCAAGCCTTTCGACACCATGGCGACCTCGGGACGGCAGCCGCATCGCTCATAACGACGGCGCCGCGCGGTGCGCAGCCTGGCTTGGCCGAGCTTGCAGATACGCTGGATACGATCGCGGCGGCCAAAGGACCCGCGGCCAAGCTGAAGCCACTTTCCGGCCTTCTCGATCGATGCGGCGCGCTCGAATGCAAGTACGTGTTGAAGCTCATCTCCGGCGACATGCGGATCGGTGTCAAACAGAGCTTGGTTGAGGATGCAATCGCGGCCGCTTACCATGCCGACGTCGCTGCGGTGCGGCATGCCGGGATGCTTCTCGGCTCCTTGAGCGAGGTCGTGGAGCGAGCCGCGGCTGGAACTCTGGCGGAAGCGCAAATGCGCCTTTTTCACCCGCTCGGGTTCATGCTCGCCAGCCCGGTGGACAGCGTCGGGGAAGCCATCGCACGTTTCGCGGAGGAGATCGCCGCCGAAGGTGCGCTTCCTCCATCGCCCGAGGAGCCGGAACGGATTCTGCGAGAAGCGCAGCTTGAAGATAAGTACGACGGGATCCGGGCGCAGCTGCACGCCGGTGATTCTGAACAGCCTGGGCGCGTCGGCTTGTTTTCCCGCAGCCGGGAAGACCTTCGAGCCGCCTTTCCGGAGCTCGTCGAAGCTTTCGCGGCCTTGCCTGAGCCCGTCATCCTCGATGGGGAAATTCTTGCCTGGGCACCCGATTCGGAGCGGGCGCTTCCCTTCTCTTCCCTGCAACAGCGACTCGGACGCAAACAGGTGCCGGCAGAGCTGCGCCGAACGCACCCGGTCGTTTTCATGGCTTTCGATCTGTTGTATGCCGATCAAAGACTATGGCTTGGAGACACGCTTGAAGCGCGACGAGCTCGTCTTGAAAGTCTGGTGAGGGATGCGTCTACACATCTCAGCGAAGCGGACCTACACCCAGGCGGGCAGACAAAATTGTTCGACACGGTGGTCGCGCAGCCGAGCTTTCCCCGCCTGCTGCTTGCACCGGCCCGCCGGCTTACCGGGGCCGCTCAGCTTGAATCCGCCTACGACGAAGCCCGCGCACGCGGCAACGAAGGCGTGATGCTCAAAGCGGGCGGCAGTCTCTACCAGCCCGGTCGCCGCGGACTGGCCTGGCTCAAGCTCAAGCGCGAACTGGCCACGCTGGACGTCGTCGTCACCGGCGCGGAGTACGGAACCGGGCGCCGGGCCCGGTATCTGAGCGACTACACCTTTGCGGTGCGCGGCCCTCAAGGTGATTTGCTCAATGTCGGCAAAGCCTACTCAGGCGTCACGGATGTCGAGATGCACGCTTTGTCGGAGCATTTTCATTCGACAACGGAGATAGACTTCGGCCAACATCGAACAGTTCGACCGGACACCATCTTTGAAGTCGCATTCAACAACATCACACGCTCCGGCAGACACGCAAGTGGTTTCGCGCTCCGCTTCCCCAGGATTCAGCGCATCCGGACGGACAAACCCGTTGAGGAGATCGACACCCTTGCACGCGTTGAACAGCTCTACCTCGAGCAGCCGGATAAGCCGGTCGAAGCCTGAGAGGGGGGAGCGAGCTCTGCTATAACGAGGAAGCCATGCCGGGGCCTTTACGCCATCTCATGCTTGCTACGCTCGAAGATACGAGCAACCCTTTGGCGTGGAGCGGCTCGGCCATGGAGGTTCGCCGCGCGCTGGCCGGGGCAGTTGAGCGATTGACGGTTTTAGACCACCTCGCTGTCAAAAGGCATCCAGCCCATGCGCTCGTGCGCATCGCGGCGGGAGGTAAACCGGCACACTACCCACTCTGGATGACCAAACCCGCCTTGCGCGAATTCGCCCGGGTTACCGCCCAGGCCATTGAGCGGCACCGGCCGCAGGCGCTTGTCTCCATCGCTTCCCAATGCTTGATTTACCTGCCCGAGTTTTACAAAGGGCCGCCCATCCCCACGTTCCTATTTTCGGATTCGGCTTGGATGGCTTGGATTGAGGTGTACAAGGGGTACTACCCCGCCCCGCTCGGAGCGAAGCGGTTCGCGTCCCGGGAGCGCGCCGCGGCTAGGCAAGTGACGGGCTTGATTTACGGTTCGGAGTGGGCCAGGCAGGATGCGCTTCGGCGTTTCGACCTCCCGCCCGAACGGGTCCACGTGCAGCCGCTCGGGGCAGCCTGGGTTCCCCAAGAGGACGAGGCTTCCCTTGAAGCATCTGTTCAGGGCCGCCCTGACAACAAGCTGGACTTGCTCTTTTTATCGAAGGAGTGGGAGCGAAAAGGCGGCCCCTTGGCGCTCGCGATCGCGCGCGGGCTCAAGGCAAGCGGTAGAGCCGGTGCGGTCTGCCTTCATGTCGTCGGGGCGCGGCCTACCCTGGAGCAGCCAGGCGACGCCGATCTGGTCCGCCCTTACGGCATGCTCCGGCGCAGCATACCCGCTGAAGCGGAAACGCTGCGCAAACTGCTCCGGGAATCGCACTTTCTCGTGGTGCCCACGCTGGCCGAGTGCTTTGGTCTCGTCTTCGCGGAGGCCCAGGCATTCGCGCTGCCGCCCGTGTCGCGCGCCGTCGACGCCGTGCCTTCCATCATCCTCGATGGAGAAACAGGCATCCTGCAGCCGAAGGACGATGGTCCGCAACCCTACGTACAGCGCATTCTGGCCCTCCTTGAGGGCGACCGCGCCGCATACCGCCGCATGGCTCTCGCCGGGCGCAGGCACTACCGTGAGCGGCTGAACTGGCCCGCGTTCGGACAAGGCATCTCAAGGCTTATCGAGTCCTTTCTGTGAGCGCCAACTCTAGAAGCGGTCTCATAAAACCCGCAACCTCGGTGAAGCCCCGGATGAGACCCGCCGCAAAGCGGGGCTCACGAGGGTCGCCGAAGCCGCAAAACCATTTTTAAGACCGCTTCTAACCCCTTTGCGCCAGCAGCTCCTCGCGTACCGCGTGGGCAATCGCCATCGCCATCACGCAGTCGTCGTGCACCCCGTTCGCGGCCCCTGTCTTTCCGGATGGGAGCCGAACGAAGCTCCTGCACTCCCGCAACAAGCGCTCGCTCAAAAACAGTTTCGGACACTGCACCAGGAGGCTGCCCAGGCTCGCGAGCATCGCGGGCCGCGTACCCGCCGAGGTCAGCCACCCTTGCGGCCCTTTCTGCCTCGGTCCTGACCGGAAAATCCGGCTTTCCTCCATCATCCCGCCCAGGTGCGCCAGCACTCCCGACCCATGATTGTTCCTCTCCACCGCCACCCAGGCCAGGTTGTACTCGCGATGCAGCGCCGCAGCCTGCTCAGCCAGTTCCAACACCGGCAGCTTCGCTCGCAACTCCGCGCATTGGATGCCCGTCCGCATGTCGATCACCTGTGCCACGGAGTAATCCCCATCCGCGCCACCGCCCGCCGTATCCACCGCAACCAGATACTTACTCCCACTCCGCGGCGGCAGCCAAACCCACAGCTGTCCATGTAGCCGTTTCTCGAAGGGCTGAGGAACCTCCACCAGCCGTGCGTCGATCGAGGCCGTATCGAAGATCGATTGCCCACTCGCCTTAAAGCAGCTTTCCGCGTCCTCGGCAAACTCCTGCGCGGCCGCATCCTGGTAGTCGGCCTTTAACCTTCTCCTGAATCCGATCTGCTGCGGGCTTAAGCCCTCCCGCTCCACCAGCAGACGCTCCTCGTCATTCCAATCCATGACCGGCTCGCCCGCATAGGACTTTTCCCACCACCAAGGAAAGAAGTGGCGCACCGTCCCAGTCTCCTCGGCACGCCTCCACTCTTCCCAGAAACACCCCTCCGCCCCCATCGGCGTCGACTCCAGCACCAGCTCTCCGCTAGGAGCCAGCGCAGCCTTCAGCCCTTGGAGCACCGCCCTCGCATCGCCGGACCACCGCGCCACCTCTGAGCAGTGCAGGTTCGTCACCGTCAGCCCGCGCCCCGCATTCGGGTCCGCCGCGCTCTCGACCCTGAACGCCGAATCCAACCGCTTGAACCGGATCTCCCTCACATTCGCCCGCGAAGTTTCAAGCGCGCCCTCCCGCAGAAACTCGGGCAGCAGCTCCAGAAAACGGTGCGCCATCCCGAAAATCGCCTCTGCCGCTTCCTGCGTATGGGCCACCTGCAAGCTCAGCGTTCCCGGCACGGTAATTGCCTGTAAAAACAGCCGCGCCGCCACCCAGGTCGAAATCCCCATCTGCCGGGCCTTCAACACGATGTTTTTCTGGCCTCGCCGCGCTTCGAACTCCATCTGCGCGCGATTGGCCCGCAGCGGCACCACAACCCCGTCCCGACTTCGTACTTTCAAGAGCGACTCAGCCAGAAACATCGCCACCGTCCGCCCGCCCAGCCTGCGGGGCCGCTCGCCTAACATCCGCCCGTACCTGATTAGCTCTTCTAAGTCCTCCTCCGCGCCCAATCTATCTCCCCCCTTCTGCCGGCGTACAAAGCAACCCACGCCGCGCAGGCTCCCCTCACGATCCCACCAGCCCGCTCGCCTTTACGGCTGCCTCCAACGCCTCCGCCCTTTCCAAATCACCGGCCGCCGCCTTGGCCCCATGGTCGGCCTGAAACAGATTCAGCATCCTGCTCACGACCACACCTAGAAACTCGTGCTTTCTCGCCATCAGCGCCGCATGAGCCGAGATCGTCTCATCCTCGGCTCCGCCCAGCGCTACGTTCGCCGCGATATCCAGCGCGACCAGTACGCGCAGCAAATATCCATCCTTCGCCGCCGCCTGCTTTTCCATCGACACCTGCGCCGCGCTCAACGGCACTACTGCATCCATCTCAGCCTCCTTCTATTGCTAAGTCGCCGTAATCTGCGCCGTTAACTTGCCGTTCCCATCCAGAGCCAGATACACATGGTTGTCCGGGCTCGGCCGCACCGCTCCCAGCCTCGGCGCGACCAGTAAGTTCGCCGCGGCACCGGCCGTCCGGGCGGCCGCAAGCCAGGTCGTCAACTGCGCCGCGCTCCCTACCGCCGCGTCATCGCACACCAGGCATGGCCCTACGCCCGGAACGTGAATCACCTGCCCCTGCGACTTAGAATCTCCGCTCTGCAATACACGCACGACCATCTATCCCTCCTCTTTCTCCCGCGCTTTCAGCTTCTCGTTGGGAGCGAAGTCGCCCTCCGCTCCCAACCGTGCACCTACTTCGCCTTGACCAGCGCCGCGAGCTGCCCCACGCTCCCCAGCACACCCTCGGCCTGCTGAATCACCGCGATATCCAGCCCCGCATCCGCCAGCTTCTGCTTCGCTGCCTCACCGCCCGCGTTCAGCAGCGCCACCAGTTCCCCCAGCACGGCGAAGCCCGCGTTCTCCAGCGCCACGCCCGACACCCCGACACCCGGCACGGCCGCCGTCACTGCCTCCACAACCGGCGCAATCTTCTGTGCAGCCGCAAGCGTCTTCAACGCGCTGGCAAAAAAATGTCCCACCGACTTCCATGACAAAGCCATTTGTTTCTCCTTTTTTGTAAATCGCACTGCTGGCACCACAGCCCGCCTAAGTTCCTACCAGGCGTACCAGTTATTATCCGGCCCGCACACCGCGGAGCGTCGTCCCGCCGCCCCGATCACCAGCGTTCCAGCCGCAGACCCGCCGTAATTGATCGTCTGCCCGCTGATCGCCTGCAATGTCACCGAGTTGCTCGATGCATCCGCCTTTACGATCGTCAACTCGAGTCCTGTCGGCGTCGCCTTGTCCGCCATCGGCGTATAACAGCTCGGCAGGCTGATCACCTGGGCTCCCGAAGCTGCATTCGCGATGACGTTCTTGTTCGCCGTGGTCAGGCTCAGGCTGGCCGCGGTGTTGATTACCGTGGATAACGCGATTCCGCCCGCCGTCTTGATCGTTCCCTGGTAAGTGATGTTGAAGAACGGCATCTGCCCGGCGATATGTCCGTCGAACAAATCCCCTTGGTACCCCGTGTACTCCTGTGCCGAGAAGGCCGAATAAGTCGCCGCTCCGGCCTTCGGTGCCGCCCATACCGCCGCGACCGCCCCGTTGCCCGGCGCATTGTTACTCGCGCCTCCCCCTGAGAAGCCGGTGGTCGTCGCCGGCTCCAAAGCTTGATAGTAGTTCCCGCAGCCGGTCAGGTGATGCACCGATGCAAAAGTCGGCGGCACGCCCGCCGCACTCTGATAGTTGATCCAGTTCACTGAGCTCGACATACCCAGGCAGCTCACATCCGAGATCAACAGATTGTTCGTCACAGCTGATGTCACTGTGGCGAAGTTAGCGGAAGGAAAGCTCGTGTACTCCGGCCACTGCACGTGCCCTCCATGGATCTCCACCCCGTTCGCCCCTATGTTGAAGGCCGAAACCGCCGGCGAATCCGCATATACATCCGTCCATACGTTGCCGCCGCCCCCCGTATCCTGCACCACATAGTTGGTCGCCCACGAAGCATTCGACGACGACGACGAAGCCGCTGTGTTCGAGCAAGGTGCCGTCGTGCAGGTGTACGGGTAGCCGAACCCATGGATCGCATACCCTGTATTCCCCGTACCTTCGTTCCATACCGCCGCCACCAGCGCATTCCTCACCAGCACCGTGTGCATCACGGAATCGATTGCCGTCTTTTGTAAGTGCACCCCGTACGCGGGCCGCGCACCCGGAGCGAACGCCGCCGCCGAGTAACTCACTGAGATATTCCTCATCACCGACCCCATCTGGTGCCCGCCCGCGCTCTCCCCCAGCAGAATTCCTTCCGCCGTCGTATCGTTCACGTTCACCGTATCCAGCAGCATCCCCCTCGCCCACTGGAACTCGAACCCGTGTGTCGCATTCTTACCCGCGAGAATATTCAGATCCTTGAACGTGCACCCTTCCGTCAACGCGCCATTGCCCAGGAAGAACACATCTCCGTTCAGCGCCGCGGGCACCGTAAGCGTCGTCGCGGTCGTTCCCACATTGGCCCCAATCGTCGATCCCGCCGAACCCACCACGCTCACGCACACGCCGTTCGTCGGCTCGTTCATCGTCGCCGTCACCGCGAAGTTCCCCGGCCCCAGCCAGATCGTCTGGTTCCTCCCCGACGCGGTCGCCGCGTTCACCGCCGCCGTCCACGCCGCGTTCAGCGATCCATAGGTCGTTCCGTCCACCGTGATCGCCCCATTCACCCGGCTTGCCGTCAGCGTTCCGCCCACGCTCACCCCGGAGCCGAACGCCGCAGGCACGCTGGTCGTCAGTGTCCCCGACCCGTTCTGCCCCCACACCTTAAACAGGTTCGTCCAGTTCGATCCGTTCCAGTTGTCGTATTCGATCCCCTGCCCATACCCTGTCCCCGGTCCTCCCCTGTTCCCCGGCCCGCCACCCTGGCAAAACCGGTTCTGGATGTGCCCCCCATCCGCGGCCGGCGTGTCGAACATGCAATACAGGTTCTGGTACTGCATCCCGCTCATCCAGTCCCCGTATTGCTGATAGCGCCCGTATTGCGAAGTCTGCTTGTGGAACACCCCCCGAAACGTATCCCACAGCACCTCGCCCCCGGCCATCGTCAGGTTCACCGCCGCCGGCACACCGTTCGCGT